>JBOGYW010000029.1:0-29146 GCA_050696815.1 Solirubrobacterales bacterium
CGCGACTCTGGAGGGAGATCTCTAGGCCGCGACCGGCTCGCCTGGCTGTGCTGGATCGCGCTTCTGGGTTGAGCGCTTGCCGGAGACGTCGACGTCGGCCCAATCCTCCGGAACGGGCCGACTTACACGCCAGATCCCCCAGGCAAGAGAAGTCAGCAGCAGCAGCGCGATCGCGAGAATCGCGAAGTAGCCGAGCAGTGGCACCCAGGTGCCCTCGACCTTGCTCTCGCGCTGCAGAATCTTGCGGTCGCTCGAGAGCTCGCGCGTGAAGCTTGGTGTTGCCGGGACCTCGGCGGCGGGAATGGCGTCGTCGCGCGGCTCATAGATCGCCATTCCGATCAAACGGTCGCCGTTGTGCCAGCGCATCACGGTCTTCCACTTGCCGAAGACCGGAACCGGTGCGGCGGTGCGGTAGGTGCCCGGCGCGATGTGCACGAGCTTGGTGTTGACCAGACCCGGACCCTGCCAGGCGAGCGCAGTCGCCCATTTGGTGTCGTTGTCGAGCGCGTCGCTGTTGACATGCGCCGTGACCGTGACCCACTTGCCGGGCTTGCCGGTGTCGACAGTCTGCGTCGTCACCTGAGCGGTCAGCTCGGGGTTTTTGCCCTGGTGCAGGCCGTAGCCGACCAGCGCGGCGATCACCAGCGCGCCGGCGAGCGGCGCGAAGCGCATCGCGCCCTTGATCGGTGGGCGCAGCGACAGCGAGTTCGCCATCCAGACGCCGATGAACGACGCGGCTATCGCGGCGGCGAAGCCGGCGATCGCGCCTTCGGGCCAGAGCGCACTCGGCCACGGGAAGATCATCCAGACGTGGGTCCAGGCCCACTCGCTCGCAAGGCCCAGGGTGCCGACGGCGGCGCCCGCGGCGGCGGCGAAGCGCATCGGCTTCTCGCGCAGCGTGTCGGCCATGAAAATCCCGACGAGTTCGACCGCGAGGGCGCAGCCGATGAACAGCGGGAAGTGGGCGACCGGGCGATTGAGCACTTCGGTCACCAGCAGCGTCAGAACGCCGCGGATCACCAGGAAGAACGCCGCGGCGAACAGCGCGCCGCCGCGACCGGCCCAGACCCGCGCAAACGTGAGCGCAAGTCCTGCGGCGACCATGATCAGGATCGGGTGGAAGATCATCTGGAACTGCGGGATGCCGAAGTCGAACTCGCCTTGGTAGATCGACAGAGCGATCAGCAGGCCACCGGCCGCCGAGCTCTTGCGGATCTTCGAAGCGATCTTGTCGCCGCGCGGACCGAATCGGCCTTTGAGGTTCGCGTCGCCCTTCGAGCGCATGCCC
Source organism: Solirubrobacterales bacterium (assembly GCA_050696815.1). Taxonomy (GTDB): domain Bacteria; phylum Actinomycetota; class Thermoleophilia; order Solirubrobacterales; family JACPNS01; genus JACPNS01. The sequence continues at coordinate 1,289 of JBOGYW010000029.1, forward strand.
TCGACCAGCAGGATCGCCTGGCCGACGAGCGTCAGCGATGCGCCGGCCAGCATCAAGAGGTGGGTCGGTCCCCAGAGCGTGACGTCCTGGCCGAACATGCGGTGCCAGATGTCGTCAAGCGGGAAGCCGATCAGGCCGAAGGTCGCGCTGAGCGCGATCAGGACACCGCCGAGCGGCGCGTACCAGTCGTTCGCGAGCTTGATCGCGAACGGGCTGGGCTTGGTGCCCGGCTTCGGGAATGTCATCGCGAAGACGCCGGCACTGAATACGCCGAGCAGGCCGAGCAGGATGAAGTAGTGCGAAGGGTTGGCGAGCGGGCCGGGGTCGCGGCCCTTGCTCAGGTGGAGGGAGATGTCCCAGTACAGACCGAAGACGGCCGCGGCGAGCGAGACGACGAGCACCGCGCTGGGAAAAGCGACCCACGCGGGAAGGTGGGCCTGGCGGCCGGCGAACTCGCCGGCGCGCTGCAAAAATGTGATGCGGCCTGCGCGATGCGCCAGGGCCAGGAGAACAACGACGCTGAAAACAGCGCCGACCATCGCCGAGGCGATGAAGACTTCTTTCATTGCGGCGCCGCCTGCGGGAGGCTGGGCGGCGGCGAAGGGGAGTATGTGGGGAAGGATCGTTTGCACGCCTTTATGTTACACGAAACTATGTTACATGCAAGTCCATTGCGGACGATAACATTGATGTTCCATGAATGCAGGTAAAACGACCAAGAAGCCAGCGAATGGCGCTGTTCCGAACGGAACCTCTGCCGAACTAACCGGCGACGAGCTGACGATCGACGAGCTGGCGCAGAAGACCGGCATGACGGTGCGCAACATCCGTGCGCACCAGTCGCGCGGCCTGCTGCCGGCGCCGGTCGTGAAGGGCCGCATCGGCTACTACGACGAGCGCCACATCGCGCGGCTCGAACTGATCCAGCAGCTGCAGGCCGGCGGCTTCAACCTGACGGCGATCCAGCGCCTGGTGGAACGCGCGGAAGAGACCGGCGATGACATCGGCAACCTGCGCAACCTCGTACTCACCCCCTTCACCGAAGAGCAGACCGAGGTCGTCAACCTCATCGACCTCGCCCAGCAGGTCGGCGTGGAGGTCGACTCGAAGCTGCTGAAGCAGGCGATCGACCTCGGCTTCGTGGTCCCGCTCGGCGGCGACCGCTTCGAGGTGATCAGCCCGACGGTGCTGCGCGCGGGCGTGCGTGCGGTCGAGCTCGGCGTGCCGATGGAGCTGCTGTTCGAGGTCTTCAAGGAAGTCAACAGGCACACCGCCGCAATCGCCGCCGTCTTCACGAAGATGGTCGACGACGGCATCGTGCGCCCGGAAGAGCGCAACGGCCTGCCGCCGGAGAGCTTTCCGAAGGTCGTAACCGCGATCGAAGGACTGCGGCCGCTGGCCGCCGAAGTCGTGCTCGCCGGTTTCAAGGTGAACATGGACTCGGCCGCCGAAGAGGCGTTCGGCAAGATTCTCAACCGCATCTCGCGCGAGAGCCTCAAGCACGGCAGCGGCCACGGGCAGGACGGCGAGCCCGAGAAGCGCTCGCGCAGCTCACGCCGCCGCCGTTAGGCGCGCGAAAAGAAATTGCAAAATTCGCAGGGGGGGTGTAGAGCCCGCCCGCGCGACAGATGGTTGGTGAGTGAATCCATCAACAGTCGTGTGCAGGAAGCAGTGGGCCGAATCGAGCAAGCCGGCCTCGCGGACGCGATGGAAATCCGCAGATCTGGGGTTCCTCACCCTCTTACGGATGCGAGGAGAGACGCGCTGTCATCGCTTGCAGAGCTGGGCATTGAGCAGTGTCCAGCCGCGGTGAGCCTCTCGGCAGCCGGCAATCGCCCCCCAAAGGGACGCCGGCCGGCCGGGTGTGGATTCAAGGATGAATTCCGACGACTTGTCAGCACCCGCAGCGCGCCTCCTCGTAATTGCAACGTCCTGCTCGCCGCGGCGAAGGCCGGAAGGTGAGCGGCCCGAGGCTCTTAGCGACCGCCATGCCTGAATGTGACATCAATTCAATCCGCGTGGCAGTCGATGGCGCGATCGCGCACGGCGTCGACTCGCTCGGTTTCGACAGCGAGCTCGAGTGCACGCTGACGGCGCACGACCTGATGGCGCGCGCCGGCGAGCAGTCGATCGACGTGGCGCTTGTCGCACAGATCTTTAACGCGCAGGCTCGAGCCGGCTCGGAAATACCGGCCGCCGACGCGCGCGAAACGGCGCGCCTGTTGCGCGACGTCACCTCAGGCAACGTGCGCTTCGTGGCGCGCGCTCTCGAGGTGCACGCTCGCGACACGGGCTACTCGGTCGACGTCTGGCTGGCTACCGCCTACAGCACCGCGCAGGTGTTGCTTGGTGACAGCCGCGACGCGGGCCAGACGCGGATCTCCGCAATGCCGCCGTTGTTCGCGCGCGTCGCGGCCCGATCTCTTTTCGAGGCGCTTGCCGCCTCGGTCTCGGACCGCATGGCCGTGCCCGGCCACCTCGCCGATTCGCTCGGCGCCAATGTCGCGCTCTACATGCACGCGCGCGGCGTATTGCAGGCACAACTTGCCTGAACGGGCGAAATGCCCTAAATTCGTATGAGTTGAGGCGCACGGAACGCGCCTCGCCATCTCGGAACTCTGAACATGAAGGCAAGACTCGGCACAAGCATCTTTGCGTGCGCTCTTTGCGCGTGGATCATCGCTGCGGGCGCACCCGCGGGCGCTGCCGTGCCGGTCTCCGCGATCAACAGCTGTGACACCGCGGTCGCGGCGCTCAACGCGAGCCTTACAACACTCTCGCGCAGTCAAATCGACTTAAAGAAGGCGAAGCGTTCGCATCGTGCGAGCACGATCAAGCGCGCCAAGCAGCGGGTGGCGGCGGCGACCGCGCAGCGCGACCTTGTCCGCTCCAAGATCCGCTCGCTGTGCACCAACGGCGTTTCGGCGTCGGCCGGCGGCTGCAGTGCAGCGATCGACAAGCTCGCCGTGGCGATCGATGCACTGGCTGTGGCGCGCAAGGGCGGAAAAGGCCAGGCCACGATCGCCAAGCTCGAACGCCAGGTGAACAGACTGACCGAAGCGATGCGCGTGGCCTGCACCACGCCGCCCGTCGTCCAGGCGCCTCAGCAGCAGCCGACCCCGCCAGTCGCGCCGCCGGACCTGACTCCGCCGGTCGTGACGATCGGCGTGAAGTCGCCGACAAACGACACGACGCCGGCAGTGGCGCTGAGCGCGAATGAACAGAACGTGAGCTTCAGCTGCGCGATCGATGGCGGCGCCTACTCGATGCGCCCGGCTTCGTTCGACCTGCCGGTGCTCAGCGAAACGGCACACACTCTTAGCTGTACGGGCACCGATGCGGCGAACAACACCGGCTCGCCGACGGTCAAGAGCGTCGCGATCGACGTGACCGCGCCGGGCCTTGCGAGTGTCGGTGGACCGACCAACGCGTCGGCGCAGCAGCAGCTGAACTTCCTCGTAATCCTGATCTACGGCTCTGGCGAAAGCGCGGAGTGCAAGGTCGACGCCGGCGCGTTCACCAGCACGATCGCCGGCACGTTTCTTGTCACGCTGCCCGTCGGGGTGCACATGATCTCGTGCCGCTTGGTTGACGCGGCAGGTAACACCGGCCCAACCGTTCCGTTTGGACCCGTTGTAGTCGTCTAGTGCCGGAAGTGGCGGCGGCCGGTGAAGACCATCGCGATGCCCGCTTCGTCGCAGGCCTTGACGGTGTCGGCATCGCGCTTCGAGCCGCCCGGCTGAATGATCGCCGTGACGCCTTCCTTGATCGCGACCTCCGGGCCGTCGGAGAACGGGAAGAAGGCGTCGCTTGCCATCACGCTTTCGGCGAGATCGATACGCGCCTTCTTAATCGCCAGCATCACGCTGTCGACGCGGCTCATCTGGCCGGCGCCGATGCCGAGCGTGGCGAGGTCGCGACCGAGCACGATCGCGTTGCTCTTGACGTGCTTGCAGACGCGCCAGGCGAACAGCAGGTCGCCCCACTGCTTCTCGGACGGGTGCGCGTTGGTGACGACCTGCATCGCATCGCGCGGGTCGATGTCCACGTCGCGGTCCTGCAGCAGCAGGCCGCCGCGCACACCGCGGAGGTCCGGATCGCTGACTGGCCAGATGCGTCGCTCGCCGTTGGTGAGCACGCGTAGATTCTCCTTCGGCTCGAAGATCTTCAGCGCCTCGGGCGTGAAGGACGGGGCAAAGATCAGCTCGACGAAGTGCTCAATCAGCTTGGCCGCGACCTTCTCGTCGACCTCGCGGTTGAAGACGTAGATGCCGCCGAATGCGCTCAGCGGGTCGGTCGCGAGCGCCTTGTCGTAGGCGTCCTCGACCGTATTGCTGACGGCGATGCCGCACGGCGTGTTGTGCTTGATGATCGCGCAGCTCGGCAGTTCGAACTCCTCGATCAGCCGGCGGCCGGCGTCGAGGTCGAGCAGGTTGTTGTAGGAGAGGTCTTTGCCCTGCTCCTGACCGACCATCGCGAGCAGGTCGGTGCGACTGCCGACCTCGGCGTAGTAGGCGGCACGCTGGTGCGGGTTCTCGCCGTAAGGCAGGTCGAGCGACTTCTCGTAGACGCGCACGAACTGGTCGGGCACGTTGCCGGTGCGCTCGTTGAACCACTGGCTGATCGCGGCCTCGTACTGCGCCGTGTAGTTAAAGGCGTCGACCGCGAGCGATTCGCGCGTCTCGAGGCTCAGTGTGCAATCTTCTTCTTGCAACTCTTCGAGCACGGCGTCGTAGCTCTCGGGACTGACGACGACGCCGGTGAACTTGAAGTTCTTCGCGCTGGCACGGACCATCGTCGGTCCGCCGATGTCGATCTGCTCGAGCACCTCGGTGTCTGAGACGCCGCGGCGGTTCGCGTAGCGCTGGAAGGGGTAGAGGTTGACGACCACGAGGTCGATCGTGCCGATCCCCTGGTCGTTCAGCTGGTCTACGTGGTCCTGCTCGTCGAGCTTCGCCAGCAGGCCGGCGTGGACCGTCGGGTGCAGCGTCTTCACGCGCCCGCCGAGAATCTCCGGCGAGCCGGTGTAGTCGGAGATGCCGGTCACCTTGACGCCGTTCTCTGACAGCTCGGCTGAGGTGCCACCGGTGCTGATGATCTCGATGCCGAGCTCCTCGAGCGCCCTCGCAAACTCGACGAGTCCGCGCTTGTCGGACACGCTGATCAGTGCGCGCCGAATGCGCACCGCCCCCGGGTTGCTGACCTCTACGGCCTTGCCGTTCGTCTTGGCTGGTTGAGACTCAGTCACGCCTGCGCGCAGGATACGCGATCGGCGGGCGGCTCAGCCGCTGTTCTAGAGCTTCAGCTGTGTGCTGGCGTTGACGGGCTGCAGCGAGTCGTTGCCTGAGTAGGTCATCGACAGCTTGACGTACTTGCCCTTGTACTTGCTCGCGACCTTGAACGAGAAGCTCACGGTGCAGTTGTCGCCGGCCGCAGCGACCTTCAGCGCTTTGTTGGCGATCGCGCGGATCACGAACGTGCGCTTCTTGCCGGAAGCCCTGGCGGCCTTGACGCTGAGCACCGCGGCGGCCTGGCCGCTGCAGGTGTTGGGCGGCAGGCTCCAGCCGAACATGTCGACGAGGTCAACGGTTCCGGCGACGGTCAAAGCCTTCTTGCCGGCCTTCTTGACGCTGTAGAACGGCGGTCCCAGGCGCGTGATCAGCTTCGGCGCAGGGCCCTGCGGACCGGTGTTGCCGGCCGGTCCGTCGGGACCCTTCGGACCCTGCGTGCCCTGGTTGCCCTGAGAACCGGTGGCGCCGGTCGCGCCCTGGGCGCCGGTTGCTCCGACGCCGCCGGTCGTGCCGGTCGCGCCGGCCTGTCCGGTCGCGCCCTGCGCACCGGTGGCGCCCGGGGAGCCGATTCCTCCTGTCGAACCCGTCGGGCCCATCGCGCCGGTGGCTCCCGCGCCGCCGGTTGCGCCAGTGGCACCGGTCTGTCCGGTCGCGCCGTTGGCGCCCGTGGAACCGGTTGCGCCCATCGAGCCCGTGGCACCGGCCGCGCCGGTGGTGCCTGTGGCTCCAGTCTGTCCTGTGGCGCCGTTGGAGCCGGTCGCTCCAGTTGCGCCGATTGCGCCCGTTGCACCAGTGCCGCCGGTCTGGCCGGTCGCGCCCTGAGAACCAGTCGCGCCGGTCGAGCCGGTCGCGCCCATCGAGCCGGTCGCACCGACACCGCCAGTCGCGCCTGTGGCGCCAGTCTGTCCCGTGGCTCCTTGCGAGCCGGTTGCGCCGGTCGAGCCAGTCGCGCCCATCGAGCCGGTCGCACCGACACCGCCAGTCGCGCCTGTGGCGCCAGTTTGTCCGGTCGCGCCCTGCGAACCGGTTGCGCCGGTCGAGCCGGTCGCGCCCATCGAACCAGTTGCGCCGACACCGCCGGTGGCACCGGTCGCGCCCGTGTTGCCGGTCGAGCCGGTGGAACCAGTGGTGCCCGTCGGACCCTTCGGTCCGGTCGCACCCGTCGAGCCGGTCTGTCCAGTCGCGCCCATCGCGCCGGTCGCGCCCTGGGATCCCGTGGCGCCGGTCGCACCCGTCGAGCCCTGCGCACCGGTCGCGCCGGTGTTGCCGGTCGGACCGGCCGGACCGGTCGGACCCGTGGGCAGTGCGTTGACTGTGACCGCGACGTTCGTGTCTGCGCTGTGCCCGCTCTTGCCGAGAGAGTTGAAGGTGATCGTGTCGTTGCCGACGTAGCCGGCGTTCGGCGTGTAGGTGCCGGTGCCGGTCGCGGCGTCGAACTGCGTGATCGTGCCGTGGGCGGGGTTCGTCTTGATCGCGTAAGTCAGGTTGTTCTGGCCGTTGCAGTCGAAGTCGACGCCCGCGGGCTGGCCGGCGAAGGTCGTGACCGACGGGCTGCCCGTGCAGTTCGGGATGTTGTCCAGCTGGATGCGCTCGATGTCGCGCACCGGGCCGGCCTCCTGGTAGATGTGCGTGCCGACTTCGCCGACGTAGAGGATGCGCGTCGCCGGGTCGAGCGACATCGCGACGGGAGCCGTGATGTCGGTGATCGTGTCGAGGATGTTGCCGGTGTCGGCGTCAAGGACGAAGACGGCGTTCTTCGCGTAGTCCGAGATGTAGACGACGCGCGCTGCGAGGTCGTACTCGGCGCCGTACGGCTGGCCGAACTCGGGCTTGAGCAGCTGGCCGGTCTCGGTGCCGGCGGAGTTGAAGGTCACGACGCGGCCGGGGGTGCCCACCGGCACGCCGGGGTCGTCCTCGCCTGCGCGGTCGCCCTCGTCGGGCGCCCAGACGTTGCCGCTGACCGGGTCGACGGCCACGTCGGACGGGCCGGTGAAGAAGTGGGTCGGCGACGAGAACGTCGTGCCGAAGGTCGAGAAGTCCGCGGAGATCGTGCGGATCCGCTTGTTGCCGAGGTCGGCGATGTAGACCTTGTTGTTGATGAACTTCAGCGAGTGCGGGCGGCTGAGGCTGACGACCGTGCCGCACGACGGCGACTCGAACGGCGGGCAGAAGCCGACCATCGGCGTCGTGTCGAGCGGCGTCTGCTTGAGCGCGACGCCGGCCGAGTCGAAACGCAGCACGCGGTTGTTGTTCGTGTCCGAGATGTACACGTCGTGGTTCGCCGGGTTGACGGCGACGCCGCCCGGGTAGTCGAAGATGCCTGCGCTCGTCGGGCCGGCGGCGAACGCCTGGGGGCCGACGGTCAGCAACGGGTTCGAGCCGCTCGGGCCGGAGCCGCCCAGCGGGTACTTGTAGGCGCGGTCGTTCGGGCTGCCGTGACCGACTTCGGTCACCCACACGCCTGGGGTTACGCCGCCGCCACCGGCGTCGAAGGCGACGCCTTTGGGGTAGAACATCTCGTTGCCAGCGCTAGGCACGATCGGAGACAGCGCCGTCCATGCCGAGGCGGACGAAGCGGAAATGCCGAGTATGCAGCCGACAACCAGTATCAAGCCGAGGATACGGTTGTGCATGCGGCTCACCATAGTACCGAAATTGCGAAAAAGCAAGCGATTTTGTACCGCGTGCTAGGTATTTTTTTCGTAGATCAGGCTTCCGATGCGCGTTCGGCGGCGATCTGGGCGATCACTTCGGGCAGCAGCCGGTGCTCGATCTCGTGCACTCTGAATGCTAGAGAAGCGACGTCATCGCCGGCCTCGATCGCCAGCGATTCCTGCGCGATCACCGGTCCTGTGTCGACGCCTTCGTCCACGTAGTGCACGGTCACACCAGTCTCGGTTTCGCCGGCGTCGAGGGCCTGCTCGATCGACTTGAGGCCCGGATACTTCGGCAGTAGCGAGGGGTGCACGTTGATCACCCGCCCGAAAAACGCGGTGATGAACTCGCCGCTGAGAATCTGCATGTAGCCCGCGAGAACGATCAGCTCGATGTGCTGCTCACGCAGATGCGCGGTGATCGCGGCGTCGCGCCGCGCGCGGTCGCCGTCGAACTCCGCGATCGGAAAGGTCGCCGTCGCGATGCCGGACGCGGCCGCGCGTTCGAGCGCGCGCGCGGTGGACTTGTCGGAGACCACACAGGCGACTTCGACGCCGTAGCGGCCGTGCACCCGGTCGATGATCGCCTGCAGATTCGATCCCTCGCCCGACGCGAGTACGGCCACACGCAGGTGGGTCGTTTCTACGGCGGTTGACACTGCAGAAAAACTAGATGGTCGCGCAGGCGGCGCGTCGATTACCCCTTTGCACAGCCCTGCAAAGAACCTCAATTTTTGGTCCGCAACCAGTGCCTCTGTAGGCGGTTAGAGATGGCAGGTTCGCATCCGCTCCGGTCAGGCGTGGGGGGATTCACTGGGGCGGATGCAACCTGTTGAACGCTTGGCGGTCGTGTCGCCGAGGGGCTCGCACGGTGTAGCGGTCAGTTGACTGTCTGCACTGGCTGATCGAGGTGACCACCTCCCCACGGAATCGGTCGCACCACCGCGCGAACGGTGTGCACGACCGCCGGCGTTTGACGTGTCGCGTCGCGGCGTCGGGTCAGTGCTTGCGAGAGAGAGCGAACGAGCCCTTGACCGCGCCGGCGCTACTGGTGGCCGGCGCCGTGAGCGCGACCGAAAGCCTGTCGTCGTGGAAGCGCTCGTCGGTGTCGATCGTGAAGCGGCTGCTGCAGCCGCCCTCGCGGTAGCGGAACTTGACGAGCGTGCTGTTGATCGTGCGCGGCTTGCGCTTGCTGTGCTTTCGCGCGCGAAGCAGCGTGACGTCGCCCTGTGTCTTGCAGGCGGCGGCGCTGAGCGGCGCGCCCGATTTGGCGTAGTACGAGAGACGGCCGCGGATGCTGAAGGCGCCGAGCTTGGGGGTGCCGATGCGGACGTCGGTGAGCGTGGCCTTCGTCTTCGGCAGTAGTGCGTGCATGATCACGGGGAGTTCCGGCGCGGGTGTGGATCCGCCGCCGGTACTGCCGGTCGGGCCGGTTGGTGGCGTCGGTCCTGTCGGTCCGGTCGGGCCAGACACCGGGTCGAGCTGGAAGCGTTCGATCTCACGCGCGCCCGGGCCGTTCCAGGTCTTCGTGCCGACCTGACCGACGTAGAGGATCCGCGACGCGGGGTCCAGCGCCATCGCGACTGGCGTGTTCGGCGAGACCGGGCTGACCGCACCGATCTTGCCGGCCAGCGAGCCGTCGTCGGCGTTCAATACGAAGATCGAGTTCTTCGCGTAGTCGGCCAGGTACAGCAGGTTGGCGGCCGCGTCGTACTCGACCGAGTAGGGCTGGCCGAACGGGTCAGGGCCGCTCGCGGGACGCGTGTAGTCGTGCACTTGAGCGCCGGTTGTGAGGTTGAACTCGAGCACCCGGCCGAGGGTCGCGGAAGTGACTCCGGGGTCGGTCTCGCCTGCGCGGTAGCCCTCGTCGGCCGCCCAGATGCGGTTGTGCGTAGCGTCGACCGCAATGTCCGAGGGACCGGTGTGGAAGTCGGTGCTGGTGATGTCGCTGCCCCAGGTCTGCAGGTCGAGGCTGACGCGCTTGATGCCGCGGTTGGTCGTTCCCGAGCCGGAGTTGGCGATGTACAGCGTGTCGCCGACGATCTTCAGACCGTGCGGCCGGGTTAGCGCGATCGTTCCCGGCTTGCCGTACGAGTAGTTGAGCAGCATCCCATTCGCGTTGAACTGCACGATGCGGTTGTTGTTCGTGTCGGCGACGTAGAGGTCACCGTTGGCCTGGTTGACGGCGATCCCGCCCGGGTAGTTGAGCGAGCCGCCGCCGGTGAAGTTGCCGGTGATCGTCTGGCTCGGCACGGTGGCGCCACTGGCGCTCAGCGGGAAGCGGTAGACCTTGTCGTTCGGGGCGCCCTGGCCGACGTCGGTCACCCAGATGCTCGCCGGGTTCGAATGCGCGTCGAGCGCCAAGCCCTTCGTGTAGACCATCGAATGCGCGGCGTCCGGCGTGATCGGCGCAAGCTGGGACCAGCCCGACGCGCTTGGCGCGAGCAGCAGGAGCGGCGCGATCACGGTCGCGAGGATGCCGAGAGTGCGGGGGCGCACACCGTCAACTTAGCCCACGATCGCGCCTGGCGCCATCGCTTATCGGTGTGAGCGCCGGGCCTCCCGTGAGGCCGCTTCGCGGGCGAATGCGGCGAGATACTTGTCTTGCGATCCAAAAAGAGCGAGGCCGCGGCGGGCGTCGACCGCGCGGGCCGCGTCGGTCCGGGCGCGCTGGTCCACATAGGCGCCGTGGCTGCTGAACGGCGAGGTGTGTAGGTCTGGCGGATTGGCGTGCACGTAGGCGATGGCGCGCTTCAGGTGGTTCGCCGATTCGATCGGTCGGGCTTGGTAGCGGTCGTCGAAGAGTGGTCCCATGGTTTTGTGGCGGCGGTTGTGTCGCATCGCGCAGGCGATCATGAAGCCGCGCATGAAACTGGTGATCGCGCGAGCGTCGGCCTGGGACAGGACGAGGTGGAAATGATTGTCGAGAACGGCGAAAGCGAGAGGAACGACGGAACCAGAAGGCGACATCCTCGTCCGCCGTGCGATCAGACAATCGACGAACGACTGTTTGTCGGCATCGGTTCGGAAGACGGTCGCCTTATCCGTGCGTCGGTTGAACACGTGGTAGTGCGCGTCGGCTATGAACGGCTTTCGGCGATAAAGGGTCTTCGTGCCCCTGGCGGCATAGGCGAAAAAATCATCCACACCTTCTTAAGGGTTCCGCGCCACATACTTGACCTCGCCCGGTCGAGGTAATTCACGAAAAGATCCGGCTGAGTTGTCTGATCTTTTTAAGGTGGGTCGACGCGGACCCCATCGGAAAGGGGTTTTTGTCGAAGGATCAGACAGCTGCGCCGGATCTTTTCGGGAGGGCTAGTGCGTTGGGGCTACGGCTAGTTCTTCTAGGGCGAACTTGCCGGTGGCTCGGTCGGTGTCGGCGAGTGGGTACTCGCCCGTGAAGCAGGCGTCGCAGTGGTCGCCGCGCTCGCCGCGGATAGCTTCGTAGACGCCTTCCAAAGAGATGTAGGCGAGCGAGTCGGCGCCGAGTTCGTTGGCGATCTCCTCGACGGTTCGGCCGTAGGCGATCATCTGCTCGTTGGTCGACATGTCGATGCCGTAGTGGCAGCTGTGACGGATCGGCGGGGCGCTGATTCGCAGGTGCACCTCGGCGGCGCCGGCGTCCTTCAGCATGCCGATGATCTGACGCGTGGTGTTGCCGCGCACGATCGAGTCGTCGACGACGATCAGGCGCTGGCCCGAGATGATCTCCGGCAGCGGCGTGAACTTCATCCGCAGGCCGAGCTTGCGCAGCTCTTGGCCGGGCTGGATGAAGGTACGGCCGACGTAACGGTTCTTGATCAGGCCGTCGTCCATCGGGATCCCGCTCGCGCGCGAGAGGCCCTTGGCCGCCGGGTTGCCACTGTCGGGCACGGCTACGACCATGTCGGCCTCGACCGGCGACTCCCGCCAGAGGATCTCGCCCATGCGGCCACGCGACTTCTGCACCAGCTCGCCCTCGAGCTTGGTGTCGGGCCGCGCAAAGTAGATGTGCTCGAAGACGCAGAAGGCGCGGCGCTCGCCCGGCACGACGATCTGCGTGTCGATGCCGCGTTCGGTCAGCGCGATCAGTTCGCCGGGCTCGACCTCGCGCAGGAACTCGGCGCCGATGATGTCGAAGGCGCTGCTCTCGGACGCGAAGCAGTAGCGGTCGCCGATCTTGCCGAGCGCCAACGGGCGCAGGCCGTTCGGGTCGCGGAAGCCGACGACCATCTCCTTGTTGACGATCACCGTGCTGAACGCGCCCTTCAGCTTCGGCATCACCTCGGCGACGGCCTCTTGGATGGTCGGCGCCTCCGAGGTCGAAACCATTGCGGCGATGATCTCGCTGTCGCTCGTCGAGCGGAAGTTCACGCCCTGCTCGCGCAGCTCGGCGTGCAGCTCGACGGCGTTGATCAGATTGCCGTTGTGCGCCAGCGCGATCATGTGGTGGTCGGCGCGGTAGATCGGCTGGGTGTTCTCCCAGCCGCTCGAGCCGGTGGTGGAGTAGCGAACGTGGCCGACCGCCATGTCGCCGGTCAGTCCGCGCAGCTTGTCCTCGTTGAAGACCTGGTTGACCAGTCCGGTGTCGCGCAGCGTGATGATGTGTGCGCCGTCGCTGGAGGCGATGCCGGCCGACTCCTGGCCGCGGTGCTGCAGCGCATAGAGCGCGAAATAGGTAAGCCTGGCTACGTCGAGTTCTGGCGCGTAGATTCCAAACACGCCGCATTCGTCGCGCGGGCCGTCGCGCTCATCTGTTTCTGATTGCACTGCCATCCGCTGTGCGTCAATCAAGAAGCGACTCGTTCCGCCAGTGCGCCGCCGTGGACGCGCTGGATTTCGGTTACATCCAACGAGACTTCACTCAGGGTACCAACGGGTACGGCCACCGTCAAACGGTCACCCCCCGTCTGTCCAAGCGCCAAAAATCCGACTGAACGGGCGCGACTGCTCAATTCCAGCAATGCCTCGCGAGTGCCCGCCACGACGATGCCGCCCGGGCCTTCGCCGAACAGCGCGGTGCGCAGGTGCTGTGCCGGCGGCGCGTCCGGGTTCGCCCGCGCCAGCCGCTCGACCAGCGGCGCCGCGTCGATCGTCGCGCCAGTGCCGCCCAGGCAGCACTCGGCCAGCGCAACACCGAGGCCGCCTTCGGAGACATCGCGCGCCACCTGGGCCGCGCCGGAGCGCACGGCCTCGCGCAGCAGCTTCAAGGCTTCGGCGTGGGTCGCGAGGTTGAGGTCCGGTAGTCCGTCGGGCAGTTCGTCGCCGTGCAGCTTGCGGATCTCGGTCGCCGCGAGCGTCGGCTCGAAGGGGCCGAGCAGCGCGAGGGACAGACCTTCCTCGGAAAAAGTGTTGGTTGCGACGACGGCCGGGTCCGGCAGTCCGCCGACGATGCCGACGACCGGCGTCGGGTAGATCGGGCCGTCACCGCTCTGGTTGTAGAGCGAGACGTTGCCGCCGACGACCGGCAGGTTGAGCGCGCGGCAGGCGTCGGCCATACCTTTGACGGCCTCGGTCAGCTGCCAGGCGATCTCCGGCTTCTCGGGGTTGCCGAAGTTCAGGCAGTTGGTGATGCCGAGCGGCTCGCCGCCGACACAGGCGATGTTCGCCGCGCACTCAAGCACGACGCCGATCGTTCCGCGGTAGGGATCGGCCGCGACCTTGCGGCCGGAGCCGTCGATCGAAACGGCGATGCTCGGCCCCGGCTTCGGGTGACCTGCCTCGTCCTGTTTCCAGAGGTGCAGCACCGCCGCCTCGGCCTGCTCGGGCCGCTTGACGGTGCGCGAGCCGACGACTGGGTCGTACTGCTCGAAGTAACTGCGCCGCGAAGCGATGTTGTCGCTGGCCAGCAGTGCGCGCAGCGTGCCGGTCGGGTCTTCCCAGGCGGCGCGGGCCGCGTCGGCGACCGGCCCGGTCACCTGCGGCGCGGGATAGATCTGCGCGGCGGGCTTCTCGGGAGCAAGCGTGTAGGTGGGGCAGTCGTCGACCAGCGCCGGCACCGGGATGTCGCCGACCTGCTCATCGCCGGCGTAGATCTCCATGTGCCGCGAGTCGGTGACCTCGCCGATCACCGCGTGGTGCAGGTCCCACTTCTCGCAGACCGCGAGCACGGCGTCGAGCTGCGACGGCTCGACCACGCAGAGCATTCGCTCCTGCGACTCGCTGACCATGATCTCGAACGGCTCCATGCCCTGCTCGCGCAGCGGCACCTTGTCGACGTCGATCCGCAGGCCGACCTCGCCCTTCGATGCCATCTCGCTCGAAGCGCTGGTCAGGCCGGCGGCGCCGAGATCCTGCAGCGAGGCCAGCAGGTCGTTGTTCAAAAGTTCCAGGCAGCACTCGACCAGCTTCGACTCCTCGAATGGATCGCCGACCTGCACGGTCGGGCGCTTCGAGCCGTCGTCGTCGCCCAGCTCGGCGCTTGCCAGGACGCTCGCACCGCCGATGCCGTCGCGGCCGGTCGAGGCACCGAACAGAACCAGGTGGTTGCCGATGCCGGCGGCCGCGCTCTTGATCAGCCGCTCGGCCGGCGCCAGCCCAAGCGCCATCGCGTTGACCAGGCAGTTCTGCTCGTACGGGCCTTCGAAGTAGATCTCGCCGCCGATCGTCGGCACGCCGATCGAGTTGCCGTAGTGGCCGATGCCGGCGACGGCCTGCGCCGCCAGGTAGCGGGAGCGCGGCGAAGAGAGCTCGCCGAAACGCAGCGAGTCGAGCACGGCGATCGGCCGCGCGCCGACCGCGAAGATGTCACGCAGGATGCCGCCGACGCCGGTCGCAGCGCCCTGGAACGGCTCGACCGCGCTCGGGTGGTTGTGCGACTCGACCTTGAAGGCGATCGCCATGCCGTCACCGACCGTGACCGCGCCGGCGTTCTCGCCGGGACCCATCAAGAGGTGCGGCCCCTCGGTCGGCAGCGTGCCGAGAATCTTCTTCGAGTGCTTGTACGAGCAGTGCTCGGACCACATCAGCGAGAACATCGCGAGCTCAGTGGCGTTCGGCTCGCGGCCGATCTTTTCGACGATCAGCTCGTACTCGGAGTCGGTCAGCCCGAGCGCACGGTGCGGGGCTTCGGCGGCCGAGGCGCTCACGTCGCATCACCCGTTGCCAGTGCCATCGGCGCCGCGCTGGCGAGCGAGGCAAACAGCTTGAGGCCGTCGTCGGAACCCGTCAGCGGGTCGACGGCGTGCTCCGGGTGCGGCATCAGGCCGAAGACGTTGCGCTGGGCGTTGCACACGCCCGCGATGTCGTTCAGCGAGCCGTTGAAGTTCTGGCCGTCGGCGTAGCGCAGCAGCACCTGGCCGTCGGCCTCGATCTGTTCGAGCATCTCGGGCGGCGCGAAGTAGCGGCCGGTCGTGTGCTTGGCCGGGATCGAGAGGATCTCGCCGGGCGCGCACTCGTGCGTGAACGGCGTCTCCGTGTTGACGACCTCGATGTCGAGCTGGCGAAACGTGAAGTGCAGGTTGGCGTTTGGCAGCAGCGCGCCGGGCAGTAGTCCCATCTCGGTCAGCACCTGAAAGCCGTTGCAGATGCCGAGCACGAGGCCGCCCTCGGCGGCGTGCTCGGCGACGGCCTGCATCACCGGCGAGAAGCCCGGGATCGCGCCGACCCGCAGGTAGTCACCGTAGGAAAAGCCGCCGGGCACGATCACCACATCGACGCCCTTGAGGTCGCGGTCCTTGTGCCACAAAAGCTCCGCGTCACCGACGCGGGAAGCGGCCAGCAGCGTGTCTACCTCGTCACAGGATCCGGGAAACTGCGGGATGCCGAACCTGGTCGCCACGGGCTACGCCTCGGCGGCGGTCTGCAGGACGACTTCGTAGTCCTCGATCAGCGGGTTGGCGAGCAGCTTCTCGCACATCGCCTCGATCTGAGACGGATCGTCGACCTCCAGCTCAACGAGCCGGCCGACGTGTACGTGGCTGACCCCGTCGAAGCCCAGCGCCGGCAGCGCCTCTTCAACCGCCTGCCCCTGCGGATCGAGAATTCCTTCCTTGGGACGGATCAGAACCTGCGCCTTTACTGCCATCGAACCACTCCTAAGCACGATTTCGCGAGATTTGCCGCTCGGCGGTATTCGCCGGGTGGGGCTTGCAGCGTATCGCGAGTTGGGGCGGTGTTTTGAGCGCCCGGCTTGACGTTCCGCGCGTCGATATCGTGGTGCGCATGCATGGACGCCGAATCGCGCCCGCGACACTGATCGCCGCGCTCACACTGTTCGTCATTCCCGCCGTCGCAAGCGCGACGGACTACTGCGTCGGCTCGAGTCCGCTCTGCCCCGTGCAGACGCAGACGCCGGACGCGACCGGCATCGGCCAGGCGATCACGCAGGCCAATGGCACGATCGGCACCGACCGCATCTTCCTGGCGGCAGGCACCTACAACATCTCAACGGGTATCTCGGTGACGGTCACGGACCACGTAGACGTCATCGGTGAGGGCACCGACAAGACGATCATCGAGGACACGGTCAGCAACCAGGCCCCGCTCGGCATCACCTTCGCCGACTCGACCAGTTCGATCAGCGGCATCCGGGTCAACATCGACCCCGGGGCGACCAACCCTTACGGCCTGGTAATCGGCAAGGGCATAGCGCGCAACTTCAAGATCGTTGACCAGCTCGCGGCGCCGACCAACCTGCGCGGCGCCTCGTTGTACACCGGCGCGACGCTGGCCGACTCTTCGATTGAGTTGAACAGCAGCGGATCAAGCGGCGTGGTGATGCAGAGCGGTTCCTCGACCGTGACCAACAGCAAGGTGATCGGTAGTGACAACGGCACCCAGTGGGGGATCAACGTCTCAACCAGTGGTACCGCGAGCATCGACCACAGCGAGCTTCGCGGCCTCAGCAAAGGCATCTACATGGACGGCGGCACGACCAACGTCAGCGATTCGCTGTTCGTGATGAACGCCGCCAACAACCTCGCGATGGACTTCCTCAACCCGAACAACGGTGCGCTGCCGGTGAACTCGACGATCAAACGCGTCACGGTGATCGGCAAGGCCAACAACCAGACCGCGCTCTACACCGGCGCCGACTTTTCGACCGAGAGCGCCAACTCGAGCGTCAGCGACTCGCTCTTCTACGGCACCGGCGCGAGCTTCACCGCGATCGACTGTGTACAGGCCAACTCCGGCACTGTTGTACTGAGCTCCGACCACAATGCATTCAAGCCCGGCGAGTTGGCGACGTCCGGCACCTGCGCGCCCGCGGTCACCAACACTGTTGACATCACGTCCACCGCACCGAAGTTCATCGACCCTGCGGCCGGCAACTACCGGCCGGCCTTCGACTCGCCGGTCGTCGATGCCGGCACTGACGGCGCACTGCTGCCAAACGGCGCTGTAGACCTCGCCGGTGGCGCGCGCGTCGTCGACGGCAACGGAGATGGAACGACTGCGGTCGATCCCGGCGCCTACGAGTACCAGCGCACGCCACCGGTCGTGAGCGCGACGGCGACGCCGACAACCGCAGCACCCGGCGATGTCGTGAAGTTCAGCGGTAGCGCGAGCGATGCGGAGAGCGAGGCGATCACGCTCGCCTGGATGTTTGACGACGGCGCCAGCGTCGCAGGCGGCGACGCCACGCATACGTTCGCGACGATCGGCACGCATACCGCGACGCTGACGGCCACCGACGCGGCCGGCGTCAAATCGACCGCGGCTCTCTCGATCGTTGTCGTCGCCCCGAGCGCGAAGGTTTCGGCGAAGCCGAAGAAGCCGTTCAAGCGTGGCTCGAAGGGCTTTGCGACGACGAAGAGCAAGAAGCAGCCGTCGTTCGCCGTGACATTCGCGAATGCGGCAAAAGCCAAGTTCACGATCGCCAAGGTCAAGGGCTCACAGACACTGAGCGTTGCGAGCGGCAAGAACTACTTCAAGTTCGGCGGCAAGCTCGCCCGTAAGAAGCTGAAGGCGGGCAGCTACAAGCTGACGATCACGCCGCTGTCCGTTCGCAACACAGCGGGCACGCCGGTCACGCTCAAGTTCAAGCTCAAGTAGTTCAGCCGCACAAGAGGCGCCGAAAAGCGCGAAAACGGCAACAATTGTCCTCACGCTCGCGCGTAGCGGCGCAAAAAACTACTCGCGCCGGTGAGACCAATCGCGTTTCTCGGTGTTCTAAGGCCTATGGACAAAGAGACCCGGATCGACAGCTCGCCCGACAACCCGACCATCAAGGACGTCGCGGCCGACGCCGAAACCCATCAGCTCGACCCGCGCTATTGGGCGCCGCTGCTTGTCTGCCCGCAGTGTTCGCTGGCGTGGGAGACCGACGCCGGCTGGTGTCCGTCGTGCGGCACCGCGTTCGAGCGCGCGGCGACAGAGAGTTCGCCGCCGCGGCGCGCACGTTCGCGCACGAGCGGCGCGGCGAATCGCGGCAATCGCTCTTCGAGCACAACCCGCAACACTGGTGAGCGCGCCGCCGCCCATCCGCCGGCGCCGCGCCGCGCCGGGAAGGCCGGCCGTGGAAGTCGCGGGCTCGCGATCGCCGCCTGTCTATTGCTGGTTCCGGCAGCTGCGCTCGGCTTTCTCGCAGGCCAGCAGTCGCGGCCGTCGCAGGCCGAAGTTGACCGCCAGACGGCGAAGGCCGTCGACCAGGCGAAGCTTTCGGCGTTCCACAGCTTCCAGCGCAACTTCGCAAAACAGCGGGCGAAGCTGCAGGCCGAGGTTGAGCGCCGCGCCGCCGCCGCCGCCGCTCAGGGCTTCGCGCAAGGAAAGGCGAACGCCGAGCAGGAAGCCCAGCAACAGGCCGGCGACTTCACCGACAACATCAAGCAGTGCATCGACAGTCTGTTCACTGACTGCTGACGCGGCGGCGGGCTACTTAGCCCGGCCGCTCTTGCCGGTCTTGGCGCCGGAGAAGCTCGTGATCGCGGAGTTGCCCGGGAAGCTCACGGTCAGCGTGAACCTCTTGCCGGCGATCAGCTTCGGTTTGATCTTCAACTTCACGGCGATCACGCACTTGCTCTTGACGAGCTTGAGCGCGGCGCGAGCCGACTTCACGGTCTTTTTGCCGACGACGGCGGCAATGGTCGCGTTCCCGCGACAGGCGTTTGAGGCGCTGACGCCGGCAGGCAGCTCGATCGCCACGGCGACCGGCAGTGTGACGGCGCGTTTCGTCGCCTTCGGCTTGAGCTTGCCGATCGTCGCCTTTGCCTTCGGCAGCGGCGGCGGATCGGGGTGGACCGGCGGCGGCACGACCGGTGGCATCGACGGCAGCGTGGTCTGAATCCAGATTGTCTTCAGCCCGGCGTTGCCGGCGGCATCGGTCGCGCGGTAGTGCAGCTTGTGCATGCCTGACGTCGCAAGCGTGACCGTCCAGCCGCCGTTCGGACACGGGGCGAAGAGGGCGTCGTCCAGCGCACACTCGATTCCGGTTGCGCCAAGCGCATAGGGGGTGGAGGTGAAGCTCGCGCCGGTCGCGACGCCGTCGTAGGCGTCGTCGACGAAGATCTTCGGCGGCGTGGTGTCGGCGACGGTGAACGGGACGGCGATGACGGTGCTGTTGCCGGCCGCGTCCCACGCGGTGACGGTGACCGAATGGGGGCCGTCGGCGAGCGCGTCGAAGAGGAAGCTGCCGTAGCCAGCGCTGCCGCAGGCGCCGTCGGCGCCGCCGTCGAGCGAGCAGGTGAAGCTCGCCGACTTGTCGTTCGAGTGGTAGTCGAGTGTGCGCGGCGAGTCGTTCGTCGGCTCGCTGTCGTTGACGTTGAAGCCGTCGATGAAGAGGTCCGGCGCGGTCGTGTCGGCGGCGACGAAGTCACGGCTGATCACGGTGACGTTGCCGTGGTTGTCGCTGGCCTCGACCCAGAAGGTGTGGGCGCCGCTGTCGACGGCGAACGGCCAGAAGTAGCCGGTCGTACGGTCGTCGCCGTTGATCACGCAGGTGTCGGCGTTTGCCGTGAGGTTGGCCTGCGAGTCGAGCCCGCAGCGCAGCTTGAAGATCGGCTCGTCGCTGATCACGTGGGCGATGATGCGGTCGGTGATCGTCGCGCCGTCGGTCGTCGGGGTGATGAAGCTGAGGTTTGGACCTGTGCTGTCGGCGTTGTCGATCGTCACGCTGGCGCTGCCGGTGTTGCCGGCGCGGTCGGTCGCGTAGACGTGGAAGGTCACACTGCCGGACGGCACGTCCGGCGGCGACCAGCTGAAGTAGCCGTCGTTCGGCGAGTCGTCGCACGGAGTGCGCGGGCCGGCGCCGATCTGGCACTCGACCTTTTCGCGGTAGCCGGTGACGACGAAGTCGACGGTGAACGATCCGGCGCTGACGTTGTCGCCGTTCTGCGGCGCCAGGATCTGCACGGCCGGCGCGGTGGCGTCGGTCACTGTGAAAGCGAGCGTCGCGCTCGTCGAGTTGCCGATCCAGTCGAAGCCGGTGACCAGCAGGCTGTGCGCGCCGGGCGTGAAGTCCGGACCGTCGTCGTTGAAGAACATCTGGAAGCAGAAGGTCTCGGGGTTGGCGTCGAGTTTGCAGCGCAGGCGCGTGGCCGGGCTGAAGGAGCTGTCGGCGTAGCTGTCCTCGATCGCGATGTCGGGGACGAACCAGTCGACATCGACGACCGCGCCGGCCGGCGGGGTGGCGCCGACGGTCGGACCCGTCGTGTCGTTGACCGTAAAGGTGGAGGTAGCCGCGACCTTGTCGCCGTTGTCGTCGCGCGCCGTGACGACCAGCGTCCAGTTGCCGTTCGCGTCGACGCCCGGCACCGGGTCGTTTTCGAGGCACGGCACAGCAGGAGCTCCGTTCACCGAACAGCGCAGCGTGAAGTCCTCGAGCGGCGTCGCCGCGCTCAGCTGCAGCAGAGGCTGGGCCGTGTAGGTGGCGCCGTCGGCAGGTCCGGTGATCGTCAATCCGGCGACGGGCGTGTCGGTGACGGTGAAGTTCGTAGTCGTCGCACCGCTGTTGCCCGCCTGATCAGTGGCGAAGACCGTGAAGGTGTGCGCGCCGGCAGTGAGGTTGTCGAACAGCGAGGTCGAGTCGGGTTGGCAGGCCTGCGGCGCCTGGTCGTCGACCAGGCAGAGATAGCTCGCGAACGGATCCGAGCTGTCGAAGTGCGCGCGAAGCGTGCCGATCGTGTGCGTGGAGCCGTCGGTCGGGTTGTCGATCACCACGTCCGGCGCGGTGGTGTCCTGGACCTCGAACGTCACGTTCGCGCCCGCGGCGTTGCCGGCGCCGTCGATCACAAGGACGTAAGCGGTGTGGGTGCCGTTCGGCAGCGCGGTCGGGTGCCAGGTGAGGCAGCCACAGCCGATCGGTTCAGCGCCGCCATCGTCGATCCAACCGTAGACGCGCGCGTGCGAGTCGTCGGTGGTGATGTCGAGCGCGAGCTGGTCCGTGATCGGGTCAGGCGGGGCCGCGATCGCGGCGGTCGGCGCCGCAGAGTCGCTGATCGTGAAGTTGACGACGGCGAGCGTGACGTTGCCGAGCGTGTCGACGGTGCGCACGGTGTAGGAGTGTGCACCGTTGCTCAGCCGCAGCCCCGGGTAGGCCAGGTTGGTGCACTCGTGGTAAGCGGTCTTGTCGTATTTGCAGCTCTGATCGGCGACGTCGCCGCTGGTGCTGATGTCGAGTACCGGCGCAGACGAGGAGTCGCTGCCGACTTCGCCCTCGAGCGGCGCATTGATCGTCACGACGGCGGGGTCGTCGGCACGCGCCACGGCAGGGGCGAGCACGGCGATCGCGAGCGACGCGAGCGCGGCGAGCAATGCGGCCACGAAAACTGACCGCGCCGGAACGACTGCCTGAGGCAAACTTCTCTCCTAGAAATCGACTAAAAACCCCGTACACACTGCATCGGGCGCGGGGAAAGGCCGCTTTAGGAGCGGTTTGCGCGATTTCAGGTACTGGCTGCGGCGCTGCGCTGCAGCCACGCGGCGAGCGGCTCGCCGGTGAGACGCTCGTACGCCTCTTTGTAGCGCTGTTGCGTCTGTTCGACGATCTCCTGTGGGACCTCCGGCGCGGGCGGCGTCTTGTCCCAGCCGGTGCCGCGCGCCCAGTCGCGCACGAACTGCTTGTCGAACGAGGCTTGAGCACGGCCCGGGGCGTACTCGTCGGCCGGCCAGTAGCGGGAGCTGTCGGGGGTGAGGACTTCGTCGCCGAGGGTGATTGCGTCGGTTTCGGGATCGACACCGAACTCGAACTTGGTGTCGGCGAGGATGATGCCCTTGGTCTTGGCGTGCTCGCGGGCGCGGCTGTAGATCTCGATGCTCAGGCGCTTCAGCTCGTTGTAGGTCGCGGTGTCGCCATCCAGCGCCGCGATCGCACCGGCGTCGTCGATGTTCTCGTCGTGGTCACCGACGGCAGCTTTCGTGGCCGGCGTAAAGATCGGCTCCGGCAGTTCGGCGGATTCGGTGAGTCCGGACGGTAGTGCGATCCCGCAGACCTCGCCGGTCTGCTCGTAGTCGGTCCAGCCCGATCCGGCGAGGTAGCCGCGTACGACACACTCGATCGGCAGCATGTTCAGGCGCTTGACCTTGATCGCCTGTCCGCGCAGCTCCCGCGGCACGTCGTCGGTGAACGAGATCAAGTGGTTCGGCACGACCGCTTTGAGGTGGTCGAACCAGAAAACCGAGGCGCCCGT
The DNA here is from genome assembly GCA_050696815.1 of Solirubrobacterales bacterium. Lineage (GTDB taxonomy): Bacteria > Actinomycetota > Thermoleophilia > Solirubrobacterales > JACPNS01 > JACPNS01. The sequence continues at coordinate 23,780 of JBOGYW010000029.1, forward strand.
CAACACCTGGCCCTTGCCCGGGATCGGGTTCGGGTGCACCACGTCGTAGGTGCTGATCCGGTCGCTGGCGACCATCAGCAGCGTGCCATCGGGCAGCTCGTAGGTGTCGCGGACCTTGCCGGAGTTGAGGAGGGGGAGGTTTGGCGCGGTCGTCGGCATGTGCACGCGATCATAGGCCTATCGTGTGCGGCAAGATGGCGAAGTTCAAGGACCCAACGCTGCAGAAACTGATCAAGTCGCTGGGCCCCGACGCCCTCGGCGACCCGCGTGATGGCCGCCCCGACGATCATTACGGCGCGCTGCTTCGCGCGATCACCGGCCAGCAGCTTTCGGTGAAGGCCGCCGCCACGATCTACGCCCGCACGCTCAAGTTCTTCCGCGGCAAAGTGCCGACGCCGCGGCAGATTCTCAAGGCCGATCCCGAGGCACTCAAAGAGGCCGCCGGTCTCAGTCGCGCGAAGGTCGGCTATCTGCGTTCACTCGCGGAGCATGTGCTCGATGGCGAACTCGAACTTGAGAAGCTCGACAAGCTGCCGGACGAGGTCGTCATCGAGGAGCTGACCGCTGTCAAGGGCATCGGCGTCTGGACGGCGCACATGTTTCTGATGTTCCACCTCGAGCGACCCGACGTGCTGCCGACCGGCGACCTCGGCATCCGCAGTGCGGTCAAGGCCGCCTATGGACTGAAAGAGCTGCCGGACCACGACACGCTCACGGAGATCGCCGAGCCGTGGCGGCCGCACCGCACGCTCGCCTGTCGCTACCTCTGGGCGTCGCTCGACAACGAGCCCAACTAGTTCCCACCTAGCCGAACGCCGACTTCACGCCTGCACGCAGCTGCTTGCCCGCCAGCGATTCGATTGTCTGCGGGTACTCAGCGATCGCCGCGGTCCGCGCGGCCGCCGCGCGCTCGAACAGGCAGCCGATCGCCAGCAGCGGTTCGCTGCCTGCGCCGGCACCGCTGAGCTGGTCGGCGAGCTCGCGCAGCAGCCGCTCCTGCACGGCGCCGTCCTGGAAGGCGCCGAGCACGGCGTGTAGCGCCTTGAGGTCCGCGCGCAGCGGCTTGACCACGCGCTTCGGGTAGCGGTCCTCGAAGGCCTCGACGAAGTAGCGCAGGTTCTTTGCGCGCTTACGCAGGTCGTGGATCTTCTCGGGATCGGGATCGTCGACCACGGCGCGGCCGGTCGCGACGATCTTGCGGTACTGCCTGCGCACGTGTGGGCCGACGATCGCGCCGATCTCGCGCGAGTCGCCGGGCAGCTGCGCGAGCAGCGACCGCCAGTCGGCGACGAGAGCCGCCGCGCGCCTGCTCTCCAGACCCCGCCGCATCCCCCGCCGCTCGGCGGTGCGCCGTTTGCTGATCTCGCGCCGCAGCGCGGCGAATCCGCGTGCCAGCTCCGGCCGCTGCTCGGCCGCTGCGTCGCAGTCGGCGAGCAGCACATCGAGGTCACGGACCGAGTTGGTGAGCTGCTGTAGCCACTTGAACCCCTCGGCCGAGCGCGCCAGTTCGTCCGGCGGAAAGATTTCGTGAAGCCCGTGCTGCAACGAGCGAGAGCGCCGCACCGCGATGCGCAGCTGGTGCAGATCCTCGGGGTCCTGCCCGGATATCGCACCGGGCAGCCGTGCCTCGAACTGATCAAGCTGTCCCAACAGGATCGCCGCCGCGACCCTGTCCGATCGCGTCTTGCTCATGCGCGCCACACTACAGAAACGGTCTAGATTGCGAACATCGATAAGAAGACGCAGGCAATCGACACCACGCAGCTGACGACGCGCTTTGACCAGGCGGTGACGTTCGCGCGCTACATCCACATCGCGCAGGCGAGCAAGGGCACGAACATTCCGTACCTCGCGCATCTGCTCGCCGTTGCTTCGATCGTGCTCGAGATGGAGGGCAGCGAGGACGAAGCGATCGCGGCGCTGCTGCACGACGCGGTCGAGGACGGCGGCGGCCTGGCGGTCGAGATCGCGATTCGCGAGCAGTTCGGCGAGGACGTCGCGCGGATCGTCGTCGCCTGCACCGACACGGAAGAGAAGCCGAAGCCGCCTTGGCGCCAGCGCAAGCAGGACTACCTCGACTCAATCGCGCATAAGCAGCCCGACGAGCTGCGCGTCTCGCTCGCCGACAAGGTCCACAACTCGCGCCGCGTGCTCGCCGACTTCCGCACGATCGGCGACGAGATCTGGCCCCGCTTCAAGGAAGGCCGTGAAGGCCAGCTCTGGTACTACAACGCGCTGGTCGAGGCGTTTGAGGCGCGCCGCGAGGATCTGGGCAAGCTGGCCGCGCCGCGGCTGGATGAGCTGACGCGGACGGTCGCGGAACTGACCGCGTCGACTAGCTGATCTCGAGGACTTCGAACTCGCGCTGTGAGCCGTTCGGCAGCAGGGCCTTGACGACCGCGCCCTTCGGCGCGCCCAGCACGGCCTCGGCGACCGGCGAGCTGTTCGAGAGCATGCCTTTGCTGATGTCCTGGTTGTAGGAGGAGACGATCGTGTACGTCACCTCTTTGCCGCTGCTGACGTCGCGCAGCTTGACGGTCGAGCCGAAGCCGACCTCGCTGTCGCTGCCGCTCGATTCGACGATCTCGCTGTTCTGCATGCGGTCGCGCAGCTGCAGGATGCGCGTCTCGAGGAACGACTGATCGTTCTTTGCGGCGTGGTACTCGGCGTTCTCCTTGAGGTCGCCGTCTTCACGCGCGACGGAGATCTTCTCGGCGATCGCCGGCCGGTCGATTGTCTCGAGCTTTTCGATCTCGGCGACGAGCTCGTCGTAGGCCGACTGGGATATGGGCTGTGACTCATTCATTTGAGTGGCTGAGCTTAGATGCTCGGCAGGTCCGAGCCGCCGCCGCCATCGCGCGGCGTCGATACGGTCCATGGGTGATCAGCCCTTCGGGAATGACCGACGCCGAGCGCAAGCTCGAGCGCTCGCAGGTGATCCGCGGCGTCGTCGGGCCGCTCGTCGGCATCGCCGTGCTGATCGTCGTGCTCTGGCCGCATCTCGACGACATCCTCGACGCGGCGTCGCTGATCTCCACGCGCGCAGCCATCTCGCTCGCGGTTTTGCAGTTGATCGCGCTGCTGCTGCGCGCCGAGGCGTGGGGCCGCTGCGTGCGCGCGGCCGGCGCGCCGATCGACGACAAGCTGCTGCACAGCTCGAGCTCGCTGCGCTTTCTCGCCGACACGATCGTCCCGACCTACGTCGGCGCCTGGGTGCGGATCGGCCTGGTCAAACGCTTCGATCGTGCCCGCGCGGCCGTGCCCGGCGCGACCCCGTCGCCGACAATCGGGCAGATGTTCACCGCCGACGGCCTGATGCTGCTGGTCGAGGCCTTCCTGACGATCGGACTGATCGTCGCGGCGGTCTTCACCTCGTCGCTGCAGTGGTGGTGGGTCGTCGTCTTCGGCTTCGCCGTCGGCGTCCTGGCGCTGGTGCTGCGCTGGGTGTTCATCCGTTACAAGGACCGCGAGTTCGCACAGACCGCGCGCGTGCTGCGCAACTCGAACGACCGCCTCGCGCTCGCCGGCCTGCTCGCCATCGTCTTGACGATCCAGCCGGTGCGCTTCTACATCACCTACAAGGCGCTGGGCCTGCACCCGTCGATGTCCGACGCGCTGCTCGGCTTCCTCTTGACCACCGTCTTCAACGCGCTGCCGATCGGTCCCGGACCGTCGTCGGTCGCGGCCTCGGCGACGCTGTTCTCCGGCAGCAGCATCGACCGCACGGCGTCGGCGGGCTTGGTTTTGCTGGCGACCGCGGTGGTCGCGGCGTTCGTCTACTCGCTCTGGGGCGGCGCCGTGTTGTGGCGGCGGATGCGCCGGGAGCGGAGTGAAGCAGTCGCCGCCGCGCTCGCTCAGGCGCGAGCGGACGAGAGCTCGGCCGCGGACAGCCGCGCGGCGACCAGCGAATCTACGTGAGCCGGGTCGCCGACCAGGCGCGAGCGGCCGTCGACGCCCGACGGTTCGGGTAGCCCGAGCCAGGCGAGCACCATCGAGAAGACATCCGCCGTGCGCAGCGGACCGTGCTCGACCGGCGCAGAGATCGCCAGCGGCACGTACATGTGCTGAGCGTGCAGCGCACCGTGGCTGGAACGGTGCTCGGGGCGCTCGTAGCGCTCGCGCAGGTCGTAGTCCGGCGCCGCGCTGACGACGACGTCGCCGGTGCGCGGTGAGCGGAAGATCTGGGCGGTCTGCAGCAGCCCGTCGGGGTGCTCGCTGTCGGCCGTTAGTTGCAGCGCCTGCTCATGAGTCATCCGCTCGGGCAGCGGGCCGTAGCCGAACGGGTCGCTCGCGAGCGTGTTGTAGACGAGCTCGCCGCCGTCCTCGCGCAGCCGCGCCTGGCCGCGCTCGCTCTCGATCAACAGGTCGCCCGACCCGTAGCGGGTGATCACGAGGTCGACGGCCGGCTCGCCGAGCAGCCGCTCGATCAGCCCGGGCGCCGCGACGTCGACACCGCCGCGCGCGACGCGATCGCGCCAGCCGTGGCGCGGCCCACGCAGATACACGTGCGCCATCGCATTGCCGCTGACGGCGCAGATCGCCTGAGCGCCTCGGCGCCAGGCGCGCATCGAGTGGTAGGCCGTCTTCAGGCCGTGGTCCTCTTCGAGCCGCACCGCAAGGTCGAAGTGTTCGCGCACCGGCGCGTGACCGTGGTCGCTGACGACCGCGATCAACGTCTCTTCGTACTCACCGCGCCGCTGCAGCTTGCGCGCGACCGCGCCGACCGTGCGATCGACCCGGCGATAAGCCTCGTGCGCCCCTTCACCGAAGGGATCGTCGTAGTGGCTGTTCCAGTCGATCCCCGGTAGCACGGCGAAACGCACCGGCGCCGGCGTGTCGAGCGCGGCGACCAGCACTTCGCGCGCGGCCTCGTCGGCGCTCACGTAGTCCTCGCGGAAGTGGGCGTTCAGCCAGAGGCGGTTCTTGCGGGCCGCGGCGAGGTTGTTGCCTTTCGCCAAACCGCGCGTGATCGCGCCGAAAATGTTCTGCGCGCCGGGCGCGAGCTCGAAGAGCGTCGGCGCGTCGGCGGCGATGTCGCTGTCCACCCAGCGTGACTCCGGGCCGTTGTAGCTGCGGAAGCACCACGGCCCGAGCGGCGCGCCGCGGCGCCAAGCCGAGCGATCGAACCAGCGGTAGCCCGGCACGTTCGCGCTGCCGGCGAAGCGGCCGGACAGGAACGGCAGGTGCGCCGGGATCGTCGTGCTGGTGAAGGTGCTGGTCGCGCGCCGGTAGCCGCCGCGCGCAACGACGTGCCGCTCGATCTCCGGTAACTCGCCCGCCGCGAGCATGCGCTCGAAGATGTCGGCGCGGGCGCCGTCAGCTAATAGGACAAGGGCCGAGCGGTCGGGCATTCGGCGATCCTAACGG
>JBOGYW010000030.1:0-27526 GCA_050696815.1 Solirubrobacterales bacterium
CTCGCCAACCGCGCGTTTTCTCGTTCCAGCGCTGCGTACGCTGCCTCGGCCGAGGTCGTCAGCTCGCCGTCCATCGCATTCCACTGGCGAAATCGGTTGCGCGCATCTCAGATGCGAGGCTACTGAAGCCGCGGTCGCTAAGTCTGCGCGATTTGGAGTCGTCACGCACGCGATAGTCCAGCAGCGTCTCGGGGATCACGTGGCCGTAGCGCCCGGCGCGGTTGAGCGCGCGAAACAACGCCCAGTCTTCTTGGCCGTCGACCAGCTCGTCGAAGCCAAAGCCGGCATCGAAGACAGACCGTCGGATCAGCGCCATCGCGTCTGATGCGCAGTTATGAGTGTGTACGAACTCGGGGAAGTTGCTGATCGGCGGCACGAGCTGCGGCGTCTCGTTCTGCCGGCCATCGGCATCGATGCAGTTCAGCCAGCTGCTCACGTAGACGGTCTCGGGATCGCCGGCAAGCACCTCAGCCGCGCGCTTGAGGAACGTGGGATGCAGGCGGTTGTCCGGGTCGAGGAACATCACGCACTCGCCGGTCGTCTGGCCGATGCCGAAGTTGCGGGCCGCCGCTACACCGGAGTTGATCTGTGCGAGCAGTCGGGCGCCGAACTGCTCGCAGAGCTCGGGAAGCAGGTCGTCCTCGGGGAAAAACGACCCGTCGTTGACGACCAGCGTTTCAACCGGCTGCAGAGACTGCGCGGCGACCGATTCGAGCGCCTCGGGGAGGAAGCGGTGCATCCGGTAGTAGGGGATCACAACCGAGATCGTCGGCAAGGCCGGTGCAGGACGATCGCGATTCGCGATTGCCGAGAAGTCGATCTCGCGCAGATACTGCTCGAGTTGCTGCCCCTGCGACAGCTCGCGGAAGCGCTGGACCGGCCGGCGATCGGCCGTCATCCGCCGTAGCTCCCCGCGTTCCTCGACCGCCCGTTGAACGAGATCGCGTAAGTGCTGAGGTCCGGTTCCGGCCGCCAACATGCCGCTTTCGCCCTCGACCACCAACGCGACCTGACCGCCGACCGGCGTCGCGAGAACCGGCCGGTTGCGCGCAAGCGCTTCGGCCACGACGTTCGGCCCGGCCTCCCATTTAGACGGCGAGACGACCACGTCGTGCTCGTCGATCAAGGCCGTCACTTCGGCGTGCGGCAGCTGTGGACGCAGCTCGATCCGCGAATCCGCCAGGGCCAAGCGCTCAATCTGATGCAGCACAGATCCGCGGGCGCTGCCGGTCATCGTGTCGCCACCGGCGATCGTCAGGGTCCAGCCGTCGAGCTCGCTGTGAGCGAGCACGCGTACGAGATCGAGGATCCCTTTGCGCCGTTCCAGCCGGCCGAGGAAGAGTATCCGCAGCGGATCCGCAGCGGCGCCCGTTGCCGACGCGTCCGACTCGTCGACACCGACGAGATGGCCCTCGACGAGCAGGGACGGCGCAAGCATGTCCGCGCCGTAAAAGCGTTGGTAGGTGTCGTACACGTCGCCCGGGCCGTGCACCAGGCGGTCGGCAAAGGCGAGTGAGTAGCGCTCCATGGCGTAGATCGAGCGCTCGGTCCAGTCGTCGTCGCGGCGCCCGTTGAGTACGTCGCACAGCTCGCTGGTGGTCGCAAGGCGCAGCGTCACGACTGTGTCGGCGAGCAGCGGGTCGCCGGTCTTCTTTGCCTGGACGATCGCGACGCCTTCGCCGCAGTAGTCCTGACACTCAATCGCCGTGGGGCCGCCGTCGGAGAAGCGCCGGTGCAGCGCTTCGAGCACGCGCGCCGACCAGAGGTGGATGACGTTGTAGAACTCGCCCAGCTCGTCTTCGCTCGGCAGCGGCACCTCGACCAGCTCGACCCGTGAGCCCGCGAGCCGCTCGCGGACCGCGGGATGGCCGGCCTCAGACGAGATCAGGGTGACGCGGTGCTGCGGTGGCATCTGCTCGGCGGTCGCAAGCACTCGCGAGCCGATGCCGCCACTGACTTCCGCGCCCAGCGACAACGCAACAACGACAAAATCGCCCATTGCCAGCGAGTCTCGCAGATCGGCGCGAACTAGAGCTCTTCGGCGACGCGCGGTGCCAGCCGCCGCATCGAGACGTAGCCGAACACCGTCAGCGCAACGACAAGGCCCATCGGAATCAGTAGATAAATCCAGCCGCCCAGCGCCTGACCAGCGCTCGGCGCCGACGGGTCGATCATCGCGTGGCGCATCTGTTCGATGATCGTCGTCACCGGATTGCACATCATCAAACGCGCGACGGTCTCGCCGGCGTGCTGCTGCACGTACTCGATCGTGTAGATGATCGGCGAGGCGTAAAACAGCACCTGCGCGATCACCTCCCAGATCGGCATCACGTCGCGGTAGCGCACGTAGTAGGCCGACAGCGCGACGCCGACCGATGCCGAGACCAGGTACAGCAGGCCGAGCAGCGGCAGCACCTCGAGCCAGCGGAGCGTCGGCGTGACACCACTGACCAAGGCAAGCAGTACGACGACGAGGTAGTTGAGCAGCACGGTCAAGAAGACCGATGTGACGGTCGACAGCGGCACGGCGATGATCGGGAAGCTGATCTTGCGGATCAGGCTCTCGCGATCGACGATCGACGCGATCGCGCCGACGGTCGAATCGGAGAAAAACGTGAACAGCACGATCGCCGAGAGCAGCACGACCGGCGCGTACGACACCCCCGCGTTGATGTTGAAGGCGACCGTGAACACGAGGTAGAGCACGCTGAACATCAGCAGTGGACGCACAAGCTGCCACGCATAGCCGAGCACCGAGCCGAAGAACTTCAGTTTGAACTCGAGGTACGCAAGCATCCACGTAAGCAGTAGGAAGCGCTTGACCGTGCCGCTGACGGCGCGCGGTCCCTTGACGCGCTGCGGCATCCGCTGCGCGAGCGCGCCGAGCTCGGCGCGTGAGTACTCGGCAACGCTTGTCGTGTTCATCGCCCGTCCCCCTCGGTTACCTGCGCGGGGTCCGCGGCCTTTACCGAGACGGTGTTCGGCACGACGACGCTCGCGCCGTGCGCGTCCGGCCCCGTGACGACGAACGAAAGGTCGCCCTCGGACCGAAAAAACGTCTGCGGTGAGCCGCTGACGCCGGCCTCGAGCACCACGCCGCAGCGCCCGGGCGCGAAAACACAGTTCGCGGCCAGAGTGAACTGCGCTGACTCGCCCGCTTCAAACGTGCCGGTCTCCGAGCTGTGCTGCGCGCTACTGGCCGTCATCAGAACCTGATGCGCGTCGTTGGTCAACGAGAACGCGATCCATGGGTCGGTCACACGCTCACGGAACTCGACCACGGCGTGCAGCGTGAAGTCTTCGCCTTGTTTGATCGAACCGTGGCGAACGTCGTCGTCGCCTTCCACCCAGAAGTCGGCGAGGCGCGCGCCGCCGCCGGGCTCGGTCAACTCGCCTTCCGCCATCACCGACTCGGCCCCGAAGTTCAGCTCGAGGTATTTGTCGCCGATGTCGGCCGGGCTGCCGATCGCCATCAGTTTGCCGCGGTCGAGCAACACCGCGCGGTCGCAGAAGCGGCGCACCGCATCCATCCCGTGGGTCACGAAGATGATCGTCTTCTTCTCGTCGCGCAGCCGCGCGAACTGGTCGAAGCACTTCTGCTGAAAGGCGGCGTCGCCGACGGCGAGCACTTCATCGATCAGCAGGATGTCGGCCTCGACCTGCAGCATCACACTGAACGCGAGCCGCACGTACATACCCGACGAGTAGTTCTTCAGCTTGAGGTTTTCGAACTCCCAGAGTTCGGCGAAATCCATCACCTCGGGGTAGCGCTTGCGCGCCGCTTCGCGATCCAGCCCGAGCAGCGTGGCGTTGAGGATCACGTTGTCGTAGGCCGACAGCTCGGGGTTGAAGCCGACGCCGAGCTCGATGAACGAGCTGACGCGCCCGTCGTGGTAGATCGCGCCATCGTCAACCGCGTAGATCCCGGCGATGCATTTGAGCAGCGTGCTCTTGCCGGAGCCGTTGCGACCGACCAGGCCGAAGAACTCGCCCTTGTCGACGTGGAACGCGACGTCCTGCAGTGCATCGAAGGTGTTGCGTCCGCGACTGCGGATCGGGTGCAGCGCGCGTTCCTTCAGCGTCTGGACGCGGTCGGTCGGCAGCGAGAACCTTTTCGACACCCCATCGAGCACCAGCGCAGGCAGCGTCGTCCGCGCTGCGGTGTCAATCCCATTGGAGGCCTGCACAGGCAGAGCGTAACGCGCGAGTTTGTCGTCAGATATGTTGGGGTATTCCTGCACGGAGTCGGTTTGCAACCTCAAGCAACAAACACGATCGGCGAGCTGCCGATGCTGAGCCGCGGTCCATGGCAGATGACCTATGGAGAGCGCGCCGCGCTCGAAGGCATGCTCGCCCAGCTGCGCCCCGCCCTGGCGATCGAAATCGGCACCGCCGAAGGCGGCAGCCTCAGCCGGGTCGCCGCCTACAGCGACGAGGTGCACTCGTTCGACCTCGTGGCGCCGCGGCTGCCGGTCGGCGGGTACGACCACGTGACGCTGCACGCCGGCGACGGCCACAAACTGCTGCCCGAGTTCCTCGCCGAGCAGGCTCAGGCCGGCCGCAACGTCGACTTCGTGCTGGTCGACGGCGACCACTCGACCGCGGGCGTCAAGCGCGACATCGTCGATCTACTCGAGTCCGACGCGGTCGGCGACACGTTGATCGTCTTGCACGACACGATCAACGAGGTCGTGCGCGCCGGGATCGACGCAGTGGACTACGAGGCCTACGACAAGGTCCGCGCATACGACCCTGACTCGGTACCGGGCACGATGTCGATCCACGACACCGCGTATGGCCAGCTATGGGGCGGCATCGGCGTGATCGTGTGCAGCCGCAGCCCGTTGGACCTCGGTCTGGCCGGCCCGCGCGTCAAGAACTGCGTCTCGCCGACGAACGTCGGCCTCGGCGCGCGTGCGCTGGCCGGCCCGGGGGTAGAACAGCACACAGACTTCGTCGAGCTGGTCGATCAGCTCAAGTCGTCGCGGCCGAAGATCTTGCGCAGCACGCGATTCAGCTTGATCCGCCGCCAGACGTGACGGCGCACCGGCTCAGTCAGAACCGTCTCGATCTCACCGCGTAGCTCGGCGATCTCGCGGCGCAGGTCGTGTTCGATGCTCTCGGCCTCGATCAGGTCGCTCTCGCGCCGCTCCAGCCGGCTGCGGATCTCGAGGATCGTGTCCCAGCTGACTGCATTGAGTTGCTGCTGCAGCTCCTGCAGGTACTTGTCCTGGGCCGCCCAGAGCTCGTGCCACTTGAGCAGCTCGGTGTTGTCGGTCATCACCGCGGTCTGCGCAGGCAGATCGGGCAGCGCCTCTTGCGAGGCGACCGCGACCAGGTAGGTCGACTGGTTCGCGTCGCGGCCGACGGTCTTCGTCAGCTGAAGATCGCCGAGGTCGGCCTCCTCGGTCTGTTTGAAGGTGTCGATCGTCGAGATCAACGAAGTGATCCAGTTCTCCTGCAGCATCACCCGGTGGTGGGCAAAGTTCTCGCCGACGAAGGCGTCGAACTCCTCTGCTGTGTACTCGAAGACATGGAAGGGATTGCGGTCGCCGTAGACGTCGCGATTCGGCGATGAGATCAGCAGCAGCCCGCCGGGCGCGAGCACGCGAGCAAACTCGGCGAGCACCTCCCCCCGCTTCTCGACGTGTTCGATCACCTCGAAGCAGACGATCAGGTCGAAGCTGTTTTCGGCGAAATCGAGCTTGGTGACGTCGCCGCGGCGGATCTCGACGCCGTCGACGGCGATCGCTGCGGCGGCTTCGACGATCGTCTCGGCGATCTCGACGCCGACGACGCTCTGCGCGCCGGCCGCGGCAAGCATGTTCGCGCCGTAACCCCAGCCACATCCGGCGTCGAGCACGCGCTTGCCGGGCGCGGCCTGAGCCGCGAAGCGGTAGCGCGCAAGATGCTCCGCCTCGATCAACTCGCCGCGCATCCGCGCGGGATCGAAGCGTTCTGCGGCGGTTTCCGTCTCACCGGGTACCGGCGCTTCTTTGATGGTGTCGAGGTCGATCTCAGCCATGGGCAGGATTTTACCCGCCGGTCGATGCGGACTAACTACGATGGCGGCCGTGGAAATCTGTTTCGTTCTCGCCCCCGGACAGAACCATTTCTTCGTCGAGATGGTCGACGCGATTCGCGACGAGCTCGATCAGGCGCAGGTGGCAAATCGCGTCGCGGTCGGCGCTTACCCCGAGGCAGACAGCGACACGGTCTTCGTGCTGCTGCCGCCGCACGAGTACTTCCTGCTCACTCCGCCAGAGCTGCATCCATCAAAGCGGCAGCTGAAGAAGACCGTTTTCGTCTGTGCCGAACAGCCCGACACCTCGTTCTTCCTGCACAACGCCGAGCTTGCGGCGATCGCCGGCAATCCGGTGCTCGACATCAACGAACTGTCGATCAAAGAGTTCGCGACGCGCGGCGTCAAGGCGCAGCACTTCCAGCTCGGCTGGACTCGCACGTGGTCGCACTTCGATCCGCACGACGAGGATTCGCGCCCGGCACCGCGCTCACTCGACGTGCTGCACCTCGGCACTCGCTCCGATCGGCGCGAGCGGGTGATCGGGCAGGCGACACGATTTCTTGTCAACCACAACTGCCTGCTGTCGCTCGGCGACAACGGCTCGCCGCTTAAGCAGGGCGATGCCGACTGGGTCGGCGAAGATGCGAAGTGGCGCCTGCTCGGCGACACCCGGGTGCTGCTGAACATCCACCGCGACGACCGGCCGTACTTCGAATGGCTGCGGCTCGTACAAGCGATGTGCAACGGCGCCACGGTCGTCAGCGACTGGTCGAACGACACCGCGCCGCTGCAGCCGGGAACGCACTTTCTGCACGCAATCGCAGGCGACCTCGGCCCGACGACCGACCTGCTTCTGCGCGACGAGCCGCTGCGCCGCGAGATCGCCGTGAAGGCCTACGAGATGCTGCGCGACGAACTGCCCCTGTCGGACGCGGTTGCAACCTTGGTCGACGCAGCCGACTCGATCGCCGGCAGGCCGTTCGCAGGCACGCGGCGTGAGTCGGTTCCCCGGGATGAGTTGACGCAGCGCCTGGCGGTCGACAGCGCCGAGCTCCAGCCGGAGCGATTCGACTTTCAGTTGCAGGTGATCAAAGAGGTCGAGGAAGACGACCAACTGCGCGCCGAGAACGTGATCACGCAGCACTTGCGCGAGCAGAAGCTCGAGATCCGGCGGCTGCAAGGAGATATCGCGCGGATTCGCATGCGTGCCGAGCGCGACGGCCACGAGCCGGGGCGCGTCGAGTTAGTGCATCAAACCCCGGCCCACCGTGCCGTTCAACCGAGTGTCTCGGTGATCACGCCGCTCTACAACTACGAGGCGTTCATCACGCGTGCCCTGGCGAGCGTCACGCGCAGCGACTTTCGCGACTACGAGCTGATCGTCGTCGACGACGGCTCGACCGACGATTCGCTGGCCGTCGCGAAAGACTGGGTCAAGACAAACCCGCAGATACCCGCGCTGCTGCTGACCCACCCGACGAACCGCGGCCTCGGCCACGCGCGCAACAGCGCCGTCTCGGTGGCGCGCGGCGAATACGTCTTTGCACTCGACGCCGACAACAGCGTCTACCCGGCGGGGATCGGGCGACTGGTGCGCCGGCTCGAAGCCGATCCGGAAGCGAGCTTCGCGTACGGCTACCTGGAACGCCACGACCCGGAGTTCCGGTCGATCGGATTGCTCAGCTCTTACCCGTGGAACCCGCATCGCTTCGGCGACGGCAACTACATCGACGCGATGGTGCTGTGGCGCAAGCAGGCGCTGATCGACCTCGGGATGTACACAACCGACCAGTTGCTCTACGGCTGGGAGGACTATGAGCTGTTCCTGCGGCTCGCCGACTCGGGCGGCTACGGCACGCTTGAGCGACAGTTTGTGGCGCGCTATCGCACCAGCGACTTCTCGATGTCACGCACGACGAACATGTCGGCGCTGTCGATGGCCAAGCAGCTGACCGAGATGTACCCGCGGATCCTCAACCCTGAGGCGCGGGAAGCCGCCAATCAGCTGACTACGGAGCGGACTACCAGCGGTAGTGGCTGAAGGCGCGGTTGGCCTGCGCCATGCGGAAGATGTCTTCCTTCTTCTTGAACGCCGCGCCCTGGTCCTGCTGGGCGTCGAGCAGTTCGAAAGCGAGGCGGTCGGCCATCGACTTCTCACGGCGGTCACGCGAAGCCTCGACGAGCCAGCGGATCGCCAACGTGCGAGCGCGGCGCTGCGGCACCTCGATCGGCACCTGGTAGCTGGCGCCACCGACGCGGCGGCTCTTGACCTCGATGTTCGGCGTGATCTGCTTGATCGAAAGCTCAAGCGCCTCGACCGGCTCCTTGCCGCTCTTCTGTGCCAGCGTGTCGAGCGCGCCGTAGACGATCTTTTCGGCGGTGCTCTTCTTGCCGTCCAGCATGACCTTGTTGATCAACTGCTGGACGAGACGGTTGTGGTAAATCCCGTCGGGCTGGACTTCACGAATTGTTGCGGCGTTGCGGCGGGGCATCGAAAGAAAGCTACCTCTAAAAGAAAGTGATTGTGGTCGCGGCTAGCTGACCTTCACGCCGTAGCGTGAGCGGGCCTGCTTGCGGTCTGACACGCCTGCGGTGTCGAGCGTTCCGCGAATGATCTTGTAGCGAACACCCGGCAGGTCCTTGACTCGGCCACCACGCACCAGCACCACGGAGTGCTCCTGGAGGTTGTGGCCTTCGCCGGGAATGTACGCCGTGACTTCCATCTGATTCGTAAGGCGCACACGGGCGACCTTGCGCAGCGCTGAGTTCGGCTTCTTCGGCGTCGTCGTGTAGACACGCGTGCAGACACCGCGACGCTGCGGCGCCGGGTTCTGGGCCTGACCGCCCTTGAAAGTCTTTAGACCAGGGGTCGAGACCTTCTTCTTCGGGGTCTTGCGGCCTTTGCGAACTAGCTGATTGATGCTTGGCATACGGCGGCGAATGGTAGCAACGGGCGATCCAAGGCTCCGCGCGGCACGTATTCCCTGCAATAAGGTCGCCAGCGATGGAACTGAATGGAAAAAATGCCCTCGTGACCGGCGCGGGCCGCGGGATGGGCGTCGCGTTCGCCGAAGCACTGGCCGGCCGGTGCTCGCGCGTCTACGCCGGAGTCCGTGATCCGAGCACGTTTTCGACCGCGCGTGAGAACATCGTGCCGCTCGCGATCGACCTCTCGTCGCGCACGACGATCGAGCGAGACTTCGCGGCCGCGCGCGAGCAGATCGAATCGGTCGACGTACTCGTAAACAACGCCGGTGTGCTCAGCGTCGGCCTGCTCGAGGAACAGGATCCGGGCGCGATCTACGCCAGCCTGCAGGTGAACCTCGCCGGCTTGATCCACCTCACACAGCTCGTTCTGCCTGCGATGCTGGGGCGCGGCAGCGGCTACATCGTCAACAACGCGAGCATGAGCGGCTACGCCTACTTCCCGCTCGCGAGCGTCTACGCCGCGGGCAAGGCCGGCGTCGTCGCCTTCAGCGAGGCGCTGCGCCGCGAGGTCGAGCCGGCCGGGTTGAACGTGATGCATCTGGTGACGCCGGGCGTGAAGACCGAGATGCTCGACGCGACTGAGCGTGGCTACGGCGAGCACTTCGACACCGCGGGCTGGGACGAGGTGACGCCCGAGGAGTGGGCGGTGCAGATGCTGCGCGGGATCGAACGCGACGCAAGCGTGGTCTGGCCCGGCGGCAAGACGCGGCTGGCGACGATCGCCGCTCGCGGCCCGAGCGGCCTGCTCGATCGCGCGGCGGCGCGGATGTTCAAGCGTCAGGCCTAGGCCGAACGCAACGCGCGCTCGGCGTCACGCGGCACGCCGCCGCGCTCGGTGGCGAACGCCGACCAGGCGTCGCGGTAGCCGGGCTTCGCGAACACGGTCTGCGAAACCAGGATCCTGCGCTCACTGAAGCCGGCCTCGCAGTAGGCGAGATAGAGATTCCAAAGTCGCTTGAAACGCTCGTCGTAGCCGAGGCCGCGAATGCTGTCGAAGTTTGCGTTGAAGTCCGCTCGCCAGCGCCGCAGCGTCTCGGGGTAGTGCTGCGTGATGTCCTCGTAGCCGAGCATCTGCATGTCGGTCTGCTTCGCGACTGCGCGGGCGATGAACTCGTTGGACGGCAGGCTGCCGCCGGGGAAGACCAGCGTGTTGATGAAGCTGCGCGACATCTTCTCGGCCTCGTAAGCGCGGTCGTCGATCGTGATCGCCTGCATGCACATCAGCCCGTCGTCGGTCAGCAGCTCGCCGCAGACGCGGAAGAATTCGTCGAAGCGCCGCCAGCCGATCGTCTCGATCATCTCGATCGAGGCGAGTTTGTTGTAGCGGCCGCTGAGCTTGCCGAAGTCGCAGTCGACGATCTCGATGCGGTCCTCCAGGCCGGCCTCGCGCACCCGCAGCTGCGCGTAGTCGTGTTGCTCGCCGGCGATCGTCGCCGTCGTCACGTGGCAGCCGTAGTGCGCGGCGGCATGAATCGCGAAGCCGCCCCAGCCGGTGCCGATCTCGAGCAGCCGGTCGTCCGGCGTCAGCTGCAGGTTGCGGCAGACACGGTCGAACTTCTCGCTCGACGCCGCGGCCAGCGAGTCGTGGTGATCAAGAAAGATGCCGCTCGAGTAGGCCATCGTCTCGTCGAGAAAGCTCTCGAACAGGTCGTTGCCGAGGTTGTAGTGGCCCGAGGTGCGCGCCTTGTGCCGGGCGGGTCGTAGATCGCGGCGCCGATCGCACGCGCCGGGCGCTCGGCGAGCCGGTAGATCGCACGGGCGCGGTCGAGCGCAGGCATGTTGCGGGCGCCGATCGCCACGAACGCGGGCAGGTCGTCGCAGTCCCACTCGCCGGCCACGTAGCTCTCGGCGAGTCCGAGGCTGCCGCGGAAGAACGCGCTGTAGAAGTGCGGGTCGTTGACGGTCACCGTCGCGGTCAACGGGCCTTCGAAGCGCGTCTGCCCGAAGACCTTGCGGCCGCCCGGCTCGATCAGCTCGAGCCGGCCGTGGCGCACGTTGCCGAGCACGCGGAACATCGCGCGCCTCGCAAGGCTGTCAGCGGATCGCGGCATGTCGTTCTCTCTCCTGCTCGATGCTTTCTACCGGCCCCTGGGGCAGCGGGGCGGCGTGCGGGTACCAACGGTGGCCGGAGAGCTTCAGCTTCAGCGCCTGCCAGAAGATCCGCAGGGTTACGGTCAGCGCCATTGCCGGGAAGCGGGCGAGTATGCGGCGCAGGTTGGCGTTGGTCGCCGGCTGGCGCCGCAGCCGCAGCGCCGCAGCGAACTCGACGTCGCCGTCGCGCGAGTTCGTCACGAACAGCGCCAACTCGTCGTCCGGCGCGGCGGTGCGCAGGCGATACGTGTAGTCCATCTCGAGAAACGGCGAGACGTGCATGCGCTTCTCGGCCTGACCGTCGACCGCGTGACCGTCCGCGCCGAAGACGTATGCGCAGCTCTCGCGCCACGGGATGTTCGACACGTCCGCGACGACGTGCGTCAGCCGCTCGCCGCCTGCATCGAAGCAGTAGTAGACGGCGATCGGGTTGAACTGGTAGCCGAACGTGCGCATATTTGCAAGCAGCCTGATCGGGCCGACGGGCCGCTCACCGGTGCGCTGTTCGACGAGGTCGCGGATCTCGGCAGCCAGCGGGCGTGCCGGATCGCCGTAGAAGTCCTCGCGGCAGAATCGCGCCGCGGCCCGTCGACGCGCACTGAACAACCGGCTGCCGGCGAACAGTGAGTCCAGCTCCGCAAGGTCGATGTACAGCATGTAGACCGGGTAGCGGAAGTCGCGACGCCGCGGCGCGAATCGCGTGTGCGCGATGCTGCCGGTAAAGATCGCCGAGTTCGGTGTGCCTGTGCTGCCCATCAGCCGACCACCGCCAATCGCGAGTCGGAGTCCTTGTCGGCAATCGGGCCGGCGATCGCGTCGGCGACGCGCAGGCCGCTCCACACGCCGTCCTCGTGAAATCCCCAGCGCCAGTACGCGCCGCAGAAGTGCGTGCGGTTGACACCGCTGATTTCGGCGTGGCGCAGCTGCGCCGCAAGCCCCTGTCGCGTGAAGACCGGGTGCATGTAGCGGTGCTCAGAGATCACGCTGCGCGGATCGATCCTGTCGCTCAGGTTCAAGGTCACGCAGTAGTCGCTCTGCGAATCGATGTTCTGCAACTTGTTCATCCAGTAGGTCACCGTTGTTCGGTCCCGCGGTTCGTCGAGCAGATGGAAGTTCCAGCTCGCGCGAGCCGCGCGGCGACGTGGCAGCAGGCTCGCATCCGTGTGCAGCACGACGTCGTTGTCGATGTACGGGATCGCGCCCAGCACCTCGCGCTCCGCGTCGGTCGGGTCGACGAGCAGGGCAAGCGCCTGATCGCTGTGGGTCGCCAGCACGACCTCATCGAAGATCACCTCGGCACCGTCCGCGAGCTTGACCGCAACGCAGTGCTCGCCGCGGCGAACCGCCTCGGCGCCGACCCCCGCGTAGGTCTGGCCGGCGACGCTTGCCACCAGCTTCTTGACGTACTCGACCGAGCCGCCGCTGATCGTGCGCCACTGCGGGCGACCACGCAGCTCCAGAATGCCGTGGTTGTTGAAGAACTGGAACACGATGCGCGCTGGAAACTCCCACAGCTGCTCCGGATCGGCCGACCACACGGCGCTCACCTGCGGCACGATCAGCCGCTCGACGAAGTACCGCGAGTAGCCGCGCGCCGCGACGTAGTCACGCAACGAGATGTCGTCGGCCGAGCCGGACTCCACGAAGGCCTTCGCCTCGCGGTTGAAACGCACAAGGTCGGCGACCATGCGGTGGAAGCGTGGGTCGACAAGGTTGCGCCGGTTCGCGTAGAGGGCGTTCGGCGAGCTGCCCGCGTACTCGAAGCGGCCGTGCTCGTCGGCGACCGAAAAGCTCATGTCAGTGCGCTCGTAGGCGACCCCGAGTTCGTCGAGCAGCGCGTTGAAGTGCGGGTAGTTGCGATCGTTGAAGACGATGAAGCCCGTGTCGACCGGGTGCTCTTCACGCTCACCCTGTACGACGACGGTGTGGCTGTGCCCGCCGATCCGCGGCTCGGATTCGAAGACGGTGACTTCGTGGCTCGCGCTTAGGCGGTGTGCGGCGGTGAGTCCAGAGACGCCCGCTCCGATGACGGCGATTCGCATGGTGCCATGAATACGTGCCAGCTCGCCGATCGGATGATCGGTCGACTAAATGAATGTGCCGCCGCGCTACGCGGGCTGAGCAGAAGTCGCGACGCGTGTCGGCGCCGGAACCAAAACGGCCGCGGCGCACACGAGCACGAAGCCGAAGCTCTGTGCGACGACGCCGAGGGCGCCACTGGGCAGCGGGTCGTTGAACACAACGATGCCGCCGACGATCTGCACGAGGCTGGCAGCGACGCCAATGACGGTGATCACCGGTACGGCGTCACCGATCTGCAGGCCGCGAGCGACGGAAAAGAAGGAGACGGCCGCCATCGTGATTGCGAGCGCCAACCACGGCGAAAGCAGAGCGTCGAGCACGGTGCTTTGGTTGGCGATGTTGGTCATCGCCTTGATCGCGATGTCAGAAACACCGATCAGCACGCCCGAAGCCGCGCCGAACATCACACCGTGGTGCTGTTCGCCGGCGCCGAGGCGCGGTCCGACCAGCAACAGCACACCGACGATCAGCGCGCTGCTCTCAAAAGCCGCGAGCGCCGCGAGCGAGAAACCGTGGCCGCCGGTGCTGCGCACCGTCAGCGCCAGCAGCATCAAGCCGACGGCGGTGAGAATCACGCCGATCCACTGGCGTGTGCCCAGGTGGTAGCCGAACATCCGCTCTGCGCAGACCGCGAGAAAGACGAGCCCGCCGGAGATCACCGACTGGACGATCGAGATCGGCGCGAACCAGAGTGCTCCGACGTGCAGCGTGAAGGCAATCGCGGCAACGCCGTAGCCGGCGAGAAACGCCGGCGACTTGAACAGCGAGATCGCGCTGGCGAGCGGCCGGCGGAAGTTAACCGCCGGCGCCGCGCATGCTCCGCGGTGCTTCAGCAAGAACCCGAGGTTCGTTGCGAATGCGCAGAAGAGCGCGAGTGTTATGCCTAGTTCGAGACCCATCCTTGAAAAAATGCCGTGCGCAGTTGGGGGTGCGCTTGCAGTAATGCAGCGCCGCCGGTCCGCTTCCATGCTTCCCCGGTGCGCGTAGCGTTCGTATCGAACGAACTGCGGCACGGCTTGATAGGCCGTGCGTCGAGATCACCATTTTTGGGGAGTCTGCGGAGTTGAAGCGCGACTACGCTCGGACCAATCTAGAGCGCGTGGCGTTGCAGTGGTATTAACACCGCGCGCCGCGAAAGTTACGCTCAAACCCGCTCTCAAAGATCACCGGTTAGCCAACGGAATGTCGCCCAGGCCACTCCTTTTTATCGACGTCGACGGGGTCATCAGCACCTATTTCGCTGGAAACAGCGGGGTTCCTGGGGTCGGCGGCGACCCTGCGAACGGCCCTGCCGGGCGCTTTCACATGGTCGACGGAATCGTCCACCACATCGCCGAGGGAATGGACCGGCGGATCGCCGCGCTGCTGCCACATTTTGAAAGTTTGTGGGCCACCGGCTGGGGTGAGCGGGCAAATGAGCACCTCGTATATCTGCTGAGTCTGCCCGGCGAGTTGGAGGTTGTGGAGTTTGCGGTGGCGCCGAGTACGGACGGCAGCGGGCATTGGAAGCTCGACGCCTTGATCGAGCGCGCTGGCGATACGCCAGCGGCGTGGATCGACGATGGGCACAACGAGGCGTGCATTGAGTGGGCGAGTTCGCGGAAGGCACCGACGCTGCTGATCTCGACGGATCCGTTCGTCGGGCTGACCGACGAGCAGGTCGACGAGCTGGTCGGCTGGGCCGCTCAATTCGGCTAGTTGCGCGCGTCGCAACGGCATGGACGAGAAGACGATCGCCGACCGATGCCGTCCGACGGCAATCGGTACGGTCAAAACAGTGTCCCCGGTTCGAACTGGAGGGGCGGTCACGAGACCAGCCGTTGGATGGAAGGCGGCGTCAGCATCCGTCTGGCTCCTTTTCACCTTGTTCTTACTCGCGGGTAGCGCGCAGGCGGCGGACTGCGGCTCAGGGACCGAGGCCGACGGCGGCTCGGCCAAGCGCTCGCGTGTCGCGATTCTTCTGACCGACAACTCGTTGCTGCGGTCGCTAGAGCGGCGGCACCCGTTTGACGCAGCATCCGACCCCTACGCGGCCGCGGCCAGACATTTCGCGATCGCAAGTCCGCGGCGCGCGATGCCGGCAGAAGGCGCGATCGCACGGCGGCTGGATCGCGAGCGCAACGCGTCGTTGCGCTCGATCCAACGGGCGGCTCGCCCGGGCATCCAGCAGAGCGACCGGATCGCGCGCAGGGTCGAATCGCTAGGCGGCAGGATTATCGATGCGATCCCCTTGCCGAACGAGATCGTGGCGACGGTCCCAGTTTCGTGTATCGGCCGGATGCGCGATTGGACGGACGTCACCTCAGTCATTCCCACAGGCATGCCCGTGCCGATGAGCGGCGTCTTCGACGGCTCTGAAGTCTGGCGTCTGGCTGGACTCGCCGGCAATGGCACCAGCGCCGACGGCACTGGCGGCCCAGACTTCATCCTCTGGGACACCGGTACGCGTGTGAGTCATCAAGCGTTCCGATCGCGGATGCCAGGCGATTCGCCAGACGGGCCCGGCTCAGGGTCGTCGCGCGTCGTCTCACCTCCGGGAAGGGCCGACTTCGGCGGCTCGACCCATGGCAATGCGATCGCGGCGATCGTCGGCGCGACCGATCTGAGCGAGATCACAACCGCGGCGTCACCGCCGACGCCGTCGACCTGGAAGTACAACGCCGGACAGGCGTATGCGATCGACAAGCTCTACGACGACTGGCAGGCGGTTTCGTCAGCGCGCTGGACACTGGGACTGCCGGCCGGTGGCGAGCCAGGGGTGGCCGATCTGCCGGAGGTGTTGAACTTCAGCGCTGGGATTTATGAAGACAGCGTGGACGCCAATATGGCTTGGGAATTCATGGATGCAATCCCTTCGCAGTTTGGCATTGCTGAGGCCGTTTCCGCGGGCAACTGTGGAATCAATCCGAGCATTTACACAGGATGCGTCGGCGGCCCGGGTGAATCGAAGCACAGGGTGTCGACGCCCGGGAACCTCCCGAATCCGATCACTGTCGGCGGCATGCTTCACATCGATCCTTACGATGTTTCGGCTTGGGCGATATGGCCAAACTCCTCGCCTGGACCAACATTTGGGGGGAGGAAAAAGCCAGACCTCTTGGCCCTTCCCGAAGCCATGGCAGGCGGCCCGTCCACGCTCAACAATTCTTCTTACGGCAATCCCGGCCAGGGCACCTCGTTCGCCGCGCCCCAAGTTGCATCCGGAGCACTGCTTCTGGCATCAACCGGCGTCTACTCGCCGCTCGCGCAAAAGGCGATTTTGATCAACACGGCGACCCCACTGCAAGGTCAGACGTATTGGACACCGACGACCGGCTGGGGAGCGCTCAACCTTGGCGGCACGCTGAACTCTGACGGATCGCATCAGACCGACGGCGCATTCCAGCACCGCGGGCACTATGCAAGCGATTCCGTGACTTCATCCGGCGAAAACGGTGTTCGCTTTTTTCGGCAAGATGGCGTAGCGGCCGGCGACCGCACGACGCTCGTGTGGAATCGACGGACTGCCACTTACGACGCGGCGAATAACCCTGCCAGCTTCGCAACGACCAATCTCGACCTCTTCCAGGTCGACGTGACGACAGGCGCTACGACCGCCACGGGCGGTGTCGACGCCGAAGACAATGTCGACACGAATCCGACTGTCAGCGCAGCCAACCCGATACCTGGAAACGGCGCCGACGGTGTGGACAACGTCGAACAGACCCGCTCGACCGCGACCGGCACAGAGATCTTCAAGGTCAAATCCCAGAGCGCCGTCGCGGGCACCGACGCCGAACCGTTCGCACTCGCGGGTTCGCATCCGATAGCGGCCCTTGAAACACCGCTCCCCGAAGTTTCGCTCGCGCGCTCACCGGCGGTCGCGGGGCCCGGCCAGACCGTTACGTACACGGCAACGATCACGAACCCTTCGAATGACCTCACGCTGAACGGCGCGAGCGTGACCCTGAATGTTCCGGTCGGCGTCGTGATCCAATCGGGAACGGCCACCCAGTCGATCGGCGCTTTGGCGACAAATGGGACGATCGTCAAGACCTGGGTCGTGAAGGGCTCCGTCGACGGCGACCAGGCGGTCTCGGCCAAAGTGCTTGGCGTCGCGTACGACGAACCATTCGGTGGATCAGACGCCGCGAGTTTCGCCGTGGACGGTACGCCTCCGGCGGTCGACATCTCGGCCGCAGGTCCGTATTCGAACAACGCGACCGTGCCGATTGCTTGGAGCGGTTCGGATCCGGGTACAGGGATCGATCATTTCGACGTCGACCTCGCGAGGAACGGCGGCGCGTTCGGTCCGCTGCTGACCAATACGACAGCGACGTCGACCGCGGTTTCAGGGTCAGAAGGTGAACATCTTTCACTGCGGGTGCGTGCCGCAGACGGAGCCGGAAATGTCTCGAGTTGGACTACCCATGACGTGACGATCGACGCCGTCCCGGTCGAGATCAAGGTCGGAGCACCGACGATCGCGCACGGCGCGATCACAATTCCGGTCAGTGTCCTCAACGCCGGATCTCCGATCACGGCCTCTTACTCCTTCTCGCCTGCGGCTGCAGGGCCGATCGTCCCGCTCACAACGACAACTGTGTCGTTCAAAAACGCCTCTGCCGCCACCGCGCATCCGATCTTGCTGGTGTCGGCGAACGACGGCCTCGGCCGCCACGCGAGCTACTTCGTCAAGTACACGGTGCCTGCGGCGCTCCGCACAGCAGCGCTGACTTTCGTTCCGCACAAGCGTGACGGAGCGTTCACGGTGATCCGGGGAAGTACGGCGAAAAGCCTCATCGGCATCGTTTCCATAGTGGTCAAGCAGTCCGGCCGACGAACAGCAAAACGGTCGGCGCGGATACGCGATGGCAGATTCAGCGCACGATTCCGACTGGCTCCCGGAAAGAACGTAGTCACGGCGCGCTTCAGCGGCAACGATGAGTTTGCCGCTGCCACCGTGAAGCGCAGCATCCGCGTGCGATAGCGCACCGCTTCAGCAGGCCCGTTCGTGAACTGGTCAATCGGCAGTTCACAATAAAACTGGACGAATGTCCCTCTGGACGCCCGTCGGATCTTGCTCAATTCCCAGTCCCAATCTGCCGTTTCATGTGGCGGACGGTATTTCACGGGGGGTTCCGTGAATTGCGCGGTTCGGGCTGATGGCCTAGGCGCTCAGTGCCGCAGCCCGGCCGCGACCGTCCACTTTCTCAAACGGGCTCGATCCAGTTGTCGCACTCTGGATCACGGCCCGTGCGGAGGCCGGACTGCGGAGATCCGGCCGTCCTGTAAGGCAGACACGCGTTTTGCCCCCTCCCGGCCGGGGGCGAAACGCCGTACGGCCCTGCGTGTAGCGCGACCGCCCCTTTTAGGGCATACTGAAAACCACTATGGATACAGCCCTGCTCCAAACCTCAACGGTGGCCGACGCGATGCAGGCATTCGACACCGTCCCCGCAGATATGCCCCTTCCGGAAGCCGCCGCCTTGATGCGCGCGCACCGCGGTCGCGCGTTGATCGTGGAATCCGGACTCGAGTCGCCAGCGATCTTCACCGAGTTCGACATCATCAAGATCGTCGGCGCCGGCGAGACACTCGAAGGCAAGACGGTCGGCGACCACCACACCCGCGTCGCGATCGCCGCGACGCCGGACTGGACGCTGGACCGCGCCGCCGACACGATGATGCGCGGACAGTTCCGTCACCTCGTCGTCGTCGAAGACGGTCAGACCGTCGGCATGCTTTCGATGCGCGACATCTTCGAGGTGCTCGTGGAATCGCGTGAGCACGAGGCGCTCGAGCCGGGCCAGACCGTCGAGCTGGCGGCAGTGATCACCGATGACGTCGGACGACTGCTGCACAACCTGCGTCGCAGCGCGAAGCAGCACCTTGTAGCCGCCAAGTGCGAGTGTGAGCTCGACTGGATCGAGGTCGTGATCGGCCAGGCCGAAGAGCGGCCCGACCTGACGGCCGACGAACTGCAGGCGATCTGGGAGGCGCGGCAGCCCTGCCCGACGCTCCACGCGATGGGCGGCGGCGGCGACTAACCGCAGTGCCGCTCAATCGCGCGTCCTTATTGGACGTCGTGTCTTATAGACTCCGCTGTCGTGTCTGCGGGGAAACAGCAGTTCGCCGGTAGCTCGGCGCTGGTAACCGGCGCCGCTAGCGGCATCGGGCGCGAGATCGCTTTGCAGATGGCCGGGCACGGAGCGTTCGTGCTCGTGACCGATGTTGCGCCCGGGATCGACGTCGTCGTCTCAGAAATCGTCGCTGCCGGCGGGCGCGCCGAGGCGCGCAGAGTCGACGTTTCGCGGCGCGAAGACCTTCAGGGGGCGGTCGATCAGATCGTCGCCGAGCATGGTCGGATCGACTACATCTTCAACAATGCCGGCGTCGCGATCTTCGGCGAGTTCGAGGTCGTCACGCTGGACGACTGGGACAAGATCATCGACGTCAACTTGAAGGGCGTCGCCTACGGATCGAAGATCGCCTACGACCAGATGGTCGAACAAGGCAGCGGCCACATCGTCAGCACCGCGTCCGTCGCTGGACTGATTCCCGTGCCGCTGCAGGCGCACTACGTGGCGACCAAGCACGCGATCGTCGGCATGCACAAAACCCTCGAGCTCGAAGCCGCGGGTCGCGGCGTCAAGACCACGGTCTTCTGCCCGGCCTTCGTCGAGACGGGCATGATCGAGAACAACACCCTGCGCGGCACGCTTGAGGGCACCGACGCCAGGAAGCTGATGCCGCTGAAGCCGCTCGGCGCCGATAAGGCGGTCGCGCGACTGCTGGACGGCGTCGCGGCCGGCAAGCCGATCGTGATCACGCCGTTCTACGGGCGGCTGGGCTGGTGGTTCGAACGCTTCTCGCTGCCGCTGAGCCAGCGCTTTCACAAGTTGTCGTTGCGCGAAACGCGCAAACGGGCGCGACGCGGCAAGCGCAAGACGCCGACGGCCTAAGCCGCCGCCAACTCAGGCGTCAACTCACCCCACCCGAAGGGTGAGTCCTCACATGCCGCAGCAAGTGTGCTGTGACCAAGCACTTCGACCGCGCGGAGCGCGACCTCGCCACATGCTTGCGCGTCGGACAGCGCGTTGTGGTGATCGAGTTCGATCTGCAGGAACTCGCTCAAAGTGTTCAGCCGGTGGTTCACTGGCAACGTCGGGTCATCGGCCAGATCGCCTTTGCGCCGTTTTGGCCACGCCCGGCGCGCCAGCGCCATCGAGCAGGCGTAACGGACCGTCGGCGACTGCAGGTTGCCGCGTTCGAGCTCGCTGCTGAGCACACCGATGTCGAAGTTCGCGTTGTGCGCCACCAGCGGGTAACAGGCGACGTAGTGGATCAGCTCGGGCCAGATGTCGGCGAAGGTCGGCGCGTCGATGACGTCGTTCGGCCGGATGCCGTGAACGCGAATCGCGCCGGCGTTCCAGCGGCGCGGCGAGATGCGTGGGTTGAGCAGCGTGTAGCGCTGCTCGATCGCTTCGCCGTTCTCGAAGTGCACGATTCCGACGGCGCAGGCGGCGCCCCAGGTGGCTGTTTCAAAGTCGATTGCGACGAACGAATCCATCGCAATCCAAGCTACTGGCCGGGCAGGTCGTGATCTTTAGCGGATTCGCAGCGATTCTGCGTCCGCAGCAGAGGCGAGGACGGCGTTCCCGGGAGAGCTCATCGAGAATGCCACCAAGCGGAGCTTCATCCGCCGCGGCATCCGCATCTTCATCCGCGCAACGCAGTGAGATCCCGAGTGGTGCACGCCCGCGCGCGTGAGAATCGGCCGCGCAACGCCCGGCAGCTTCGCACTCAGATCGATTGTGTTGCCGCAGGCCACGGTGACGTCTGCGCCGTCGGGCGGTGTGTAGTACGCCTTGACCTTGACGCGGATCTTGTCGCCGCGCTTCGCGGCCTTGCCGTCCTGGACGATCCTCAGCTTCGGAATCGGTGGCACGAAGTAGGCGTTGCCGAAGAGGACGATCGCGGCTGCCGGATCCGTGGCTGAGTTCGTCGCAAGCTTCAAAATGCCGACGCCGGCCCCGACGCTCGACGGGCTGTACTGGACGCTGATCTGGCAGGTGGCACCGACCGACAACGACCCAGCCGACGCGCATTGATCGCTCACGATGCTGAAGCCCGCGCCGCCGAGCACGCTCGCCCCGGTAATCGCCACCGCGCCGGTGCCGGTGCTGTGCACTGTAAAGGTCGCCGTAACTGGCGATCCGATCGCGACGCTGCCGAAGTCGTGGCCGGTGCTCTCAAACGACACCGCGGGACCGATCTTCGACGCGACCCAACTGTTAAACGACGAGACCCGGGTGTAGACCCCCGGGTAGTTCGAAACGGCGCACTGGAAGCCAAAGCTTGTGATTCCGGCGAAGCGCGGACCGTTCACGGTGTTCGCAACCAGCGGGCCGCCGCTGTCGCCCTGGCAGGTGTCGCGGTTGTTGCCGGGTTCGAAGTGCGCGGCGCAGATCTCGCTCGCGACGATCAGACCGCCGCCGTAGTCGCTGTCGCACTCTGCATTGCCGATCACTTCGACCGGTGCCTGCAAGAGGTCGTCTGAAGTGTCCGGCGCGCCGTAGGAAGTAGTTCCCCAGCCGGCGACCATCACCGTCGTGCCGTCCGGCACGTCTTCGCCCGGTAGTGCCACTGCGATCGGCTGCGCGCCGGCCGGTGAATGGGCGAGCTTGAGCAGCTGGATGTCGTTCACATGCGTGCTCGAGTTGTAGGACGGATGCGGGTAACTGGCGATCACATCGATGCGTTCCCCGCCGACGCCGCTGAGCTTCTTGCGGCCGATGATCACGGCGTCGGTGCCGCCGCCGCAGTGCGCCGCGGTCGCGACCCAGGTCGGCGCGACCAGTGTGCCGCCACAGAACTGGAAGTCGCTCGCGGTGACGAGCGCGGCGATGTACGGCCACTGACTCGCATCGTTCGGAACGATCGAGCCGTTGACGATCTGCGCGGTCGGGTCG
This sequence comes from Solirubrobacterales bacterium, assembly GCA_050696815.1. Classification (GTDB taxonomy): domain Bacteria; phylum Actinomycetota; class Thermoleophilia; order Solirubrobacterales; family JACPNS01; genus JACPNS01. Next base: position 22,141 of record JBOGYW010000030.1, read on the forward strand.
GCGGCCGCCCGCTGCGGTAGCGCCGCGGCGGCGAAGACGGTAAGGCAGCACGCGATGACGACAAGCAACGAGCGAGTGATTGGTCCCTTTCGGGTGACGCATTTCAAAGTCATCGCCTCTGGATCGGCCAGCCTAACGAAAACCCGAATACCGAAAGCAAAGGCCCGGTGCTCGGGACCGGGCCTTTGAGTTGTTGCATGCGCCGGGGATCAGACGACGCTGCATTGGATACGTGCAAAGGCAGACGCTGGATCACTTGAATTTCAGCGTGGTATACGAAATCGGGCGCCACGAAGGGCGCCCGTTCGTACTTCGATATCGCTGCCGCAACTAGTAGCGGTAGTGGTCCGGCTTGTACGGGCCATCGACCGTCACGCCGATGTACGCGGCCTGGTCGGGACGCAGCTCGGTGAGGTTCGCGTTGACCGCATCGAGGTGCAGACGCGCGACCTTCTCGTCGAGGTGCTTCGGCAGCACGTAGACCTGCTTCTCGTACTCGTCGTTCTTGGTGAAGAGCTCGATCTGCGCGATCGTCTGGTTCGTGAAGCTGTTGCTCATCACGAAGCTCGGGTGACCGGTCGCGTTGCCGAGGTTGAGCAGGCGGCCTTCGGAAAGTACGAGGATGCTCTTGCCGCTCGTGAACTTCCACTCGTGCACCTGCGGCTTGACCTCGATCTTCTCGATGCCGTCGATCGCGGCGAGGCCGGCCATGTCGATCTCGTTGTCGAAGTGGCCGATGTTGCCGACGATCGCCTTGTCCTTCATGCGCGCGAGATCCGAGGCCATGATGATGTCCTTGTTGCCCGTCGTGGTGATGAAGATGTCAGCTGTCTCGACCTGGTTCTCGAGCGTGTCCACCTGGTAGCCCTGCATCGTTGCCTGAAGGGCGCAGATCGGGTCGATCTCGGTGACGATCACGCGAGCGCCGGCCGCACGCAGCGATTCGGCGCTGCCCTTGCCGACGTCGCCGAAGCCGCAGACCACGGCGGTCTTGCCGGCGAGCATCACGTCGGTGGCACGGTTGATGCCGTCGACGAGGCTGTGGCGACAGCCGTAGAGGTTGTCGAACTTGCTCTTGGTGACGCTGTCGTTGACGTTGATCGCCGGGAACAGCAGGTCGCCGGTCTCGGCGAGCTCGTAGAGACGGTGCACGCCGGTCGTGGTCTCTTCGGTGACACCCATGATCGCTTCGGCAACCTTGGTGTAACGGTCAGGGAACTCGGCGACGGACTTCTCGAGCAGGGTCAGGAAGATCTGGAACTCCTCAGACTCGGCGTCGGCGGGGTTCGGCACCGCGCCGGCCTTCTCGAACTCGAGGCCCTTGTGGATCAGCATCGTGGCGTCGCCGCCGTCGTCGAGGATCATGTTGGCGGGCTCGCCCGGCCAGTTGACGACCTGCTCCGTGCACCACCAGTACTCCTCGAGCGTCTCGCCCTTCCAGGCAAAGACCGGAACGCCCTGCGGGTTCTCCGGGGTGCCGTTCGGACCAACCGCGACGGCCGCAGCAGCCTCGTCCTGAGTGCTGAAGATGTTGCAGCTGCACCAGCGAACCTCGGCGCCGAGCGCGGTCAGCGTCTCGATCAGCACGGCGGTCTGAACGGTCATGTGCAGCGAGCCGATGATGCGCGCGCCCTTCAGCGGCTGGGCGTCGGCGTACTCGGCGCGGGTGCTCATCAGGCCGGGCATCTCGTGCTCGGCGAGCTCAATCTGCTTGCGGCCGGCGGCGGCGAGCGAAAGGTCTGCGACCTTGAAGTCTGTTGCTTCGAGGGTGGTGCTCATGCGGGTGGGTCTCCTAGCTTGATTGGGTCGGGGGCGTTGAAGGTTCTGAGTTGAGAAGTCTTTTGTGCTTTTGCTGCTCCCAGCTGAGCCAGTCGCCGGCCTCAACGTCGGCCGGGCGCTCGGCTTCCTGGTCAAGCCAGTCGTTGACCGCGCGATCGACGTTCGGCTCGTCGCGCAGGCGCTGAACGAAGCCGACGTCGGCGATCTCGAGCTTGTTGCCCTTCAGCAGCTCGCGCAGGGTGCGCAGTCGCTGCAGCTCGGCCGGGCCGTAGAGGCGGTAGCCGGAAGGCGACCGCGGCGGTTCGACCAGGCCGACGCTCTCGATGTAGCGGAGCATACGGGCCGACCAGCCGCTGGTCTCGGCGGCCTCGTTGATCGTCAGTGCGTCAGTGGCAGTGGAAGGCACTGCGCGCAACCTTATCAGAGCTTTGTCAAGGTATGCGTGTTAAGCGTTCAGGAAAGGTCATTCGAAGGTCGAATCAATCAATGATTACCCAGGTTTATGGGTTGAGGGATCTGGCAAGCATGCCGAACCAAATAGAGATGGCTTTCACGTCGACAGCAAGTCCCGACCCGGGCACGGAACATTCGAAAATGACCGATCGCGGACATTTTCAGCACGGTCTGGTCGCGCACTGCGACACGGGCACCCACGGTGCCCTTTTGATGGTCGATCTCGGTCGCCGCTTCGACGACGAAGAGATCGCCGAGATCGCTGCATCGATGTGCGAGCACCTCGGCACGGAGTGCCTGATCACTCCCACTGCGCGGACGGAGTTTGCCGTGCTGCTGCCGACGGCCGGGCGCCACGAGGCGATCGGCGTCGCCGACACATTGCTTGGTGTGATCCACCGTCACGTCGGATCACGCGCCGGCGGCTGGCGCTCATCGGCCAGCATCGGCCTCGCCTGTGAGGACGACGTCGCTTCGCTCGCGGCCGAGACGCTGCGCACCGCTGCGGACCGCGCGCTCTACGACGCGCAGTCGTCAGCCAACGACCGCGTCGCGATCTACGACTCCAAGCGCCACGACGACTGCGCTTAGCCGTCGATCCGCCTAGGCGGTGACGGCGATCATCCGCTCGATCGGAACGCGTGCGCGTTCGGCGATCGCGGGATCAACTTCGACGATGTATTTGTCGTCGCGCAGCGAGTCGCGCAGACCTTCGAGCGTGATCGCCTTCATGAAGCCGCAGACCGCGCCGGCGCTCGCCGGGATGAACTCGCGGTCGGGCGCAGCGATTCGCAGCGGGTGAAAGATTCCCTCTTCGGTCGCGACGATGAACCTCTTCGCCTTCGATCGTTTGACGTGCTCGATCATGCCGCCCGTGCTGAGGATGAACGTGCGATCCGGGTCGATGTCGCCGCAGGCCAGATACTCCATCGCGCTGGTCGAGCAGCCACATTCGGGGTGGATCATCAGATCGGCGCCGGGGTTGTCCTCGAGCATCTGCTGCAGGTCCGACGGGCGGATGCCGGCGTGTACGTGGCACTCCCCCATCCACACCTTCATCGGCCGCTTCGTCATCTTCTCGACGTAGCTGCCGAGGAACATGTCGGGGCCGAAGAGGATCTCTTTGCCTTCCGGGATCGCATTGACGACGTTGACGGCGTTGCTGGAGGTGACGCAGTAGTCGGTCTCCGCCTTCACGTCGGCCGTCGTGTTGACATACATCACGACGACGGCGCCGGGGTTTTCGGCCTTCCAGTCGCGCAGCTGGTCGGCGGTGATGCCGGCGGCCAGCGAACAGCCGGCCCGTGTGTCCGGGATCAACACGGTCTTTTCGGGCGAGAGAACCTTGGCCGTCTCGGCCATGAAGTGCACACCGCAGAAGACGATCCGCTCGGCGTCGGTCTTCGACGCCTCGATCGAGAGCCCCAGCGAATCGCCGGTGTAGTCGGCGACGTCCTGGACCTCGGGCACCTGGTAGTTGTGCGCCAGGATTACGGCGTTCTTCGCGCGTGCGAGGTCGCGCACCTCCCGCGAAAGTTCGGCGATGCGCTCGGCGCTCGGCGCGTCGGGCAGAGGCGGCGGCATCATCGGCAACATCAAGGCGTCAGCCTTCTGCGGCACTGGTGCGACTGTCGGTGCGGGATTCACTTGTGTGGTCCGTGTCCGGGGATTATTTTCCGCCGCGATGACCTTTGTCAACGCCGGCCGGAATGAATACTGCGATGGCTGAAAGTCTACTCGAACTTACTCAGCCAACATCGCATGCGTGTCGTACCAGCCGGGGAGGCGCATTCCGCGGTAACGCGGGAGGCGAACGGCGATGATCCTGCCCAGCCGGAAGCTGCGCAGCAGACCGCCCTCGCCGAGCAGCTTGTACAGCACGAAGATGCCGCGGTAGCGGAGCATCGTTGCCCGCCGATCGCGCCACGGTCCCACGTCATCGCCGAAAGCACCCGACGCATCGGACTCGAACGAATACGAAACAGGTCGGCCGGCCAGGTCCCGTATGCGCACCGATTGGTGCTGGATGCGGGCCTGCTGCATGACAGCGAACTGCGAATAGCCGAGCGCTTCGAACAGGTCGAGCTCGCGCGACACCTCGCGGTACGACAGCTTGTCCGACTCGATCGAGACGAAACGCGGACGGGCGGTCAATTCGCGCAGTGCCTCGAGGCAGAGACGATCCGCGCCTTCGATGTCGATCTTCATGAAATGCGGAACGCCGTGCTCGCGAAGAGCCGCTCCGAAGTCGACCGGCGCGACCTCGACGAGCTCGAAATCCGACACATCTTCCCGGCGTTCGACCCAGTCACCGTCCGTCGTTCCCCACGAGCTGTTCGTGCGGCTGCGGTAGAACCGGATCGGACCCGAACCGGGTTCGGCGATCGCCCCCTCGATCAGCCTCCAACGACCGCTGGCGAGCTCGTCCGCAAACCGCGTGCGGCAGCGTGCCGCGTGATCCGGGTCGGCCTCGAAAGCCACGACGCGATAGCCGAGCGCCAGGTAGAACGCCGAATCCTCTCCATGATGAGCGCCGACATCGAATACGAGGTCGTCGACGCGCATCCGGCTACTAGACCTTCTCGGCCGCCGGACGCGCTGGGCGACGCACTTCCTGACGACGCGCCGCGTTTCCGCGGGCAGCCATGTCCGAAGCTGTCGCGTCGTCGGTACTGACCACGCCGATCATCGGCGCCGGCGTCTGGTCGAGCAGACGCGCGCACTCGCGAATCACGTCGCGGCGGGCGGCGCCGATGCTGGACGTCGCGATCATCGCGTCGGCAAACTGGCTGATTCGCGCCGCGTCGCTCGCCTGCAGCAGGCCGGGTGCGTCGAGCAGCACGATGTCGTACTGCTCCTGAACCTGCTCGAGCAGCAGGCGCAGGTCGGGCGAGCCGACGAAGTCGCTCGGGTTCGACGGGATGCTGCCGCCGGCGAGCACGTCGAGCGTGCCCATGCCCAAAGCCGCGTCCCACGTTGCGGCTGACGCACCGCTACTCGAACCGTTCTGATCGCTGTGCGACCCATTCATCGCCGCACCGTTGCTACCGGCGGGGTACGCGCCGACGAGGGCGACCTGCGCCGCCACTTGCTCAAACTCGACGCGGCCGACCGCGACGTCACTGACGCCGGCGCGGCCGGCGATACCGAAGAG
>JBOGYW010000031.1:0-26647 GCA_050696815.1 Solirubrobacterales bacterium
TCGGTGACCTGCGCGCCGCGGGCCCGCATGGCGGTGAACGCCTCGTGACCCGGCGTGTCGAGGAAGGTGATCGACTTCCCGCTGGGGAGCGTCACCTCGTACGCGCCGATGTGCTGCGTGATGCCGCCCGACTCGCCCGCCACCACATTCGTCTTCCGGATGTAGTCGAGCAACGACGTCTTGCCGTGGTCGACGTGACCCATGATCGTGACGACCGGCGGGCGCTCGGTGAGATCCGCCGCGGCGTCCTCGGGCGCGTCAGCCGCGTCGCTATCGGTCGCAACCGTTTTGAGGTCGAGCTCTTTGTCAAATGCTTTGGCGAGCACGCCGATCGCCTCGTCGGAAAGCGTCTGCGTGAGCGTCGCCATCTCGCCGAGATCCATCAACTTCTTGATCACCTCGGCCGCGGGTACGCCCATCGATTCCGAGACCTCTTTGACGGTCGCACCGGAGTTGATGCGAACGATTTCGGCCGTCGGCTCCAGCGTCGGCTCGTCGCGCTCGACCGGCTCCTCGAAAACGGGACGACGCCGGCGACCGCCACGCGGCTTGCGCGCCGGCTGAGTCTGCGGCGGGCCGCCACCGGGTCCGCCACGGCGCGAGGCCTGTGAGTCGATCACGACGCGGCGCATCTTGCCGCCGCCCCCACCACCGCCGGCCGGCTGAGCCGGACGCGGACGTGCAGGAGCAGCGTTGCCGGCACCGGCGCCACGCGGCGACGGGTCGTCCGGACTTGCGGAGAAAGACTTGGGTGCGTCCGCGGCGGGCTTCGGTGCGGGCTTGGCGGCAGCAGCGCCGTTGGCGCTCTGCGGCTTCGCGGTGGGAGCCTTCTGCGCCGGCGCGGCCGGCTGAGCGGGGGCCTTTGCCGCCGGAGCGGCCGCAGGCTTGGGAGCCGCTTTCGGGGCTTCCGCCTTTGGCGCCTCTGCCTTTGGCGCGGGGGCCTTTGCCGCGGGCTTGGCCTCGGCGCTGGCGGCCGGTGCCTTGGCCGCAGGCTTCGCCGTGCCGGCCTTCAGCGCCTTTGCGGCGTCGGTTTCCTCAACCGTCGAAGCGGCGGCCTTGACCTCGATGCCGGCCTTGGCCAGCACTTCGATCATCTCTTTGCTGGTGATCCCCGCCTTTTTGGCGAGCTCGTGTACGCGAACTTTTGCCATATAGGGCTACTCGTTGTCCTCTGTCGAGTCGGCGGCGACAAGGCCTTCGGCCTCATCCGAATCAAGTGCTGCTGCTGCTTCGTCCTCAGTTTCCTCGTCGGCGACCGGAGCGTCTTCGATCGCCTCGACGACGGCTTCTGCCTCGACGGCGCTCTCTTCGACCTCCGCGGCGCCGTCGGCCTCTTCGTCGGCGGTCACCTCGTCGAGCGGCTCGGCCTCTTCGAGCACCGGGTCGGCGGGTGCTTCGGGAAGCTCCTCGCCCTCGGTCTCTTCAACGGTTTCATTGTCGAGCTCCGCGATCTCTTCGACCTCGGCCTGCTCTTCCGTCAGTTCTGGTGCGGCCTCACCGCTGTCCTCGGCCTCGATGCGCTCGGCCATCGCCGGGTCGACGTAGTCGGTCTCCTGGTCCACCAGCGCCTGGTGCGCATCGAGACCGCAGTAGCGCGATCCCGCCAGCGCGGCGTTCGGGCACAGGCGGCCGTTCGAGAGGATCGCGTGGCAGCGGCCGGCGGTCTCCCCTTCGCCGTCTTCGTCGACGCCGTCGTCTTCGACCGCGAAGTCACTTTCTGAGCGAATGTCGATGCGCCAGCCGGTCAGGCGTGCGGCAAGGCGGGCGTTCTGGCCCTCACGGCCGATCGCCAGCGAAAGCTGGTCGTCCGGCACGATCACAGTCGCCTGCTGGTTTTCGTCGTCCACGAGCACCTCACGCACGCGCGCCGGTGCGAGCGCCTTGGCGACGAACCGCGCGGGCTCTTCGTTGAACGGAATGATGTCGATCTTCTCGCCACGCAGCTCGGACACGACCATGCGCACGCGGCTACCGCGCGGGCCGACGCAGGCGCCGACCGGGTCGACGCCGTCGGCGTGCGAGACGACCGCGATCTTGCTGCGGAAACCCGGCTCGCGCGCGACGTTCTGGATCTCGACCAGTCCGTCGGCGACCTCGGGCACTTCAAGCTCGAACAACTTGCGGATCAGCTCCGGGTTGCGGCGGCTGACGACGATGCTCGGACCCTTCGACTCGGCCGAAACATCGGTGATCACAGCCTTGATGCGCGCGCCGTGCTCGTAGCGCTCGCGCGGCACCTGCTCGCTCTTCGGCAGCAGCGCCTCGACGCGCTCGCGCAGCTGCACCAGCGTGTAGCGGTGGTCGGTCTGCTGCACGATGCCGGTGATCAGCTCGCCGACGCGGTCGTGGTACTCGTCGTACATCATCGTGCGCTCGGCCTCGCGGATCCGCTGGTAGATCACCTGTTTGGCGGTCTGTGCGGCAATCCGGCCGAAGTTCTCGGGCGTGACGTCGCGCTCCGGAATCTGATCGCGGAACTCCTCGAACTTCTCGGGGTTGATCTCCGGCTCTTCGATCACGCGCCGTTCGCCGGTCTCAGGATCGATCGTCGACTCCTGCTCGTACACCTCATCGAGGAGCTGGTCCTCGAGGTCTTCGGGCACGAGCAGTTCGTAGACGAGGAAATCGCCGCTCTCACGGTCAAGCTCGACGCGCGCGTACTTCGCGGAGCCGGGCGACTTCTTGTAAGCCGACAGCAGCGCGTCTTCGAGCGCCGTCATCAGCGTTTCGCTCTCGATGCCCTTCTCGCGCTCGAGCAGCTTGATTGCGTCAACGATTTCCTGTGACATTTGGTTTTACCTCAGCTATTTAGTTTTCCCGACGGTTTTCTGCCCGCCGGTCTTAGTCGCACCGGTAGAGCCGTTTTCGCTCTTTCCGGCCGTTTCTGGAACAAGATTTGATTTGTCGATGTCGTCGTACGGCAGCGTGAGAATCATGCCATCCGCGCCGATCGTGACGCCGGCATCATCCGCAGCGATCAATTCGCCGGTGAACGCCCTTCTCCCCTCGTGGTCGCTACGCGTACGAATCTTTGCGCGGCGGCCTACGAATCGACGAAAATGGTCTGGCTTGGTCAACGGGCGCTTCGGACCGGGCGACGACACCTCGAGCCCGTACTCCTCACGCAGCGCGCGCAGCGCCCTGGTAACGCGCTCGCAGAGATTGAGATCAACGCCGTCGGGATGGTCGATGAAGATCCGCACATTTCCGCCGTTGAGCTCGCAAAGCAGCAGCTCGACCTGCGGCTCACTCTCCGCGAGCCGGGATTCGATCTCTGTCTGAAGCTTTTCGATCAACTTATGAGCTCTCTGACCAATAAAAAAGTGGGCAACACGGCCCACTTCCAGAAGACTGCGGCGACCCGTGAAGCCCGACGCCGTATTTGGGAGGTCTTGCAATCGCAGATTATACCCGAGCGGGATCGTCTGCCGATCTGATGAGACGCTCGATGCGGTCCACGATCGCGCTCGCGATCTCGTGTTTGGTGCCGCGCGGCGGGTGCTCCGGCTCCTCGCCCTTCGTGACGATCGTCACCTCGTTGCCGTCAACCTCGAAGCCGATCGTCGGGTCGGCGATGTCGTTGGCGACGATCATGTCGAGGCCTTTGCTCGTGAGCTTGCGTTCGGCCTCGGCGAGCAGTTCCGGCCCGGCCTCTGCGGCGAATCCCACGACGACCTGACCCGGGCGGCGCAGCTCTTGCAGGCCGGCGAGCACATCGTTGGTGGCTGCCAGTTCGATCGTCATCTCACTGCGGCCGGCCTTCTTGATCTTGCCGCCGGCAGGATCGACCGGGCGAAAGTCGGCCACGGCGGCTGCCATCACGAGTGCATCCGTTTCCGTAAAGGACCCGCGGACTGCCGCTTCCAGTTCAGCGGCAGTGCTGACGTTGATGTATTCGATCTTCGGATTGCGGTCGAGCTGGACGTTCGCGGCGACGACCGTGACACTCGCTCCGCGGGCCGCGGCCTCTTCGGCGATCGCGAAGCCCATCTTGCCGGACGAGCGGTTGCCGACGAAACGCACCGAGTCGATCGGCTCGCGTGTGCCGCCCGCGGCGACCAAAACTTTCAGTCCGTCGAGCGAACGTGGTGCGTAGGCGCCTTCACCGCCCGCGAGCGCGCGCTCGGTGGCCTCAAGCAGCTCCTGCGGTTCTGGCAGGCGGCCGATCCCGAACTCGCCCTTGCTGGCGAGCTCGCCGGTGCCCGGTTCAAGCACCGTGATGCCGCGAGCCCGCAGCGTCTCGATGTTCGCGCGGGTGGCGGCGTTCAAGTACATGTCGTTGTTCATCGCGGGCGCGACGATCATCGGCCTGCGGCAGCTCAACGCCAGGGCCGTGACCATGTTGTCGGCCATCCCGTAGGCGAGCTTGGCGACCGTGTTCGCCGTCGCCGGCGCGATCACGTAGACGTCGCAGTTGGCGGCCAGCTCGAGGTGGCCGATCGGGTCGTGCTGCGGGCGCTCCTGGTCGGGGAAGGCGCCGCCGGCGGGATCCTTCTCGAACTGGCTTGTCAGCACCGGCGCGCCGGTGATCCCTTCGAACGAGGCCTTGCCGACGAAGTTGATGCTGTCCGGCGTCTGGACCGCGCGCACGACGTGCCCAGCCTTGATCGCAAGGCGGGTGAATTCAAGTGACTTGTAAGCGGCGATGCCGCCGCTGACGCCTAGGAGAATGCGGGCCATACGAGCATTATCGGCGCTCGCGGCGCCGATCGCGTCAAATGAAAGGCCGCGTGCGCCTCTAGCGGTACTGGTACTTGAGCTTGTCGGCCTCGATCTCTTCGAGGGCGATCGTCAAGTAGTTCTTCGAGCGTGTGTCGACCATCGGCGGGACGTACTCGCCGAAGTGGCCCTCACCGAGGCCGTGGTAGTACGAGCTGATCTGACGCGCGCGCTTGGCGGCAACGATCACCGACGCGTACTGCGAGTCGATCTTTTCGAGCAATTTGTCTACGCGCGGTTCGACCACGGGTGCTCCTTCGGGGGCGTAAAGCTTGAAGAGGAACGGCGCCGAGAACTCGAGCCGTTCCGCACATTGTACCGCCTGGGCGGCCGGAGTTCCCAGGCCTAACCCATGGTCCCTTCGGCGACAATCTTGTCGAGTTCATCGACAGCGCGCTCGATGTCGTCGTTGACGACCACGTGCGCGAACTCGTCGCGCGCCGCAAGTTCCTCTTCGGCGACGGCCAGCCGCCGCTCGATGTCCTCGGCCGAATCGGTTCCGCGGCCGACCAGTCGCTCGCGCAGATCATCGGCACTCGGCGGTGCGATGAAGATCTGCAGTGCCTCGGGCATCGACTCGCGGATCTGCCGCGCCCCCTGCAGCTCGATCTCCAGGACCACCCCTCCCGCGGCGGCATGCTTTTCAAGCTCACTGCGCAACGTGCCGTACTTGTTGCCGCTGTAGGCCGCCCACTCGACGAAGTCACCGGCAGCGACCCGCCGGTCGAACTCGCCAGGCGAAAGGAAGTGGTAGTCCACGCCGTCGACCTCGCCCTCGCGCGGCGCACGGGTCGTCGCGGAAACCGACAAAGCGAGTTCAGGGCGCTTTGCTCGCAGCTCGCCGATCAAAGTTCCTTTGCCGACCCCCGAAGGGCCGGTGATGACAAACACGGATGGCGGAGTCTGACTCACAGACAACGCAGAATAAGACTCGGCCCGGCTAGTTCTTACGGGCGGCGCAGCGCTTCGATCAGCTCGCCGCGCTGGCGCTCGGAGAGACCGATCACCGTCTTGCTCGGCGAGATCCTGCAGCGCTGCAGGATCTTCGCGACCTTGACGCGTCCGTAACGCGGGACGGCCAGCATGATGTCGGCGACCTTGGCACTGTGCACGCACTCGGGCGGGTCTGACAGGACAGCCTCGATGCGGATTCGGCCGGCCTTGAGGTCACGCTTGAGCGATGCGCGCTCCGTGCGTACCGCATTGGCCAACTTCAAAGCCTCCAGACGCTGCGAAGGCGAGCGATCCGGTGTGGCGGCGAGTCCGGCCATGTCTCCCGAGTGATCCATGTGAGCCTTGTCGGCGGCTGTGGATTTCATGTTCGGGGACTTGGTGGCCGGTTGCGACATGGCGGGAATAATAGGCAGGTTTCTCGCCGCATAGGTAAAGAAATTTCATGATTCACCTCGACCTCAGGTTGAGGTTCACGCGAGTTCACGGTTGCTTGACCCTCGGGGTCTGAAACAAACCCTGAATTTGCTGCGGTTCAGGCGCTCGCCAGTGAGCCTTCGTTCAACGACGCAAGCTCGTTTGCGACCCGGTTCCCGGCGGCCGGATCGCGGAAGTTTTCGGTGCCGACGGCAACCAGCGTCGCGCCGGCCGCGATCAGGTCGCGTGCATCGCGGCCGTTCTCCACTCCGCCCATTCCGACGATCGGAATTCGCACAGCGCTGGACACTCGTGCGACCTGCTGCAACGCGACGGCGCGAATTGCCGGCCCAGAGATGCCGCCGCTGCCGGCACCGAGCCACGGCTCGTCCGATCCTGGCGCGAGCGCCATGCCCGGCAGCGTGTTGATCAAAGAAATGGCGTCCGCGCCGGCGCTCTCGGCCGCCGCCGCCACGAGATCCGGCCGCGAAGTCGACGGCGCGAGCTTGGCGATCAACGGCTTGCCGCTGTGGCTGCGCAGCTGGGTCATCATCGCCTCGCTCTCGACGGGATCGGAGCCGACGATGTTGCCGGTCTTTACGTTCGGGCAGCTGAAGTTGAGCTCAAGCGCCGCGATCTCCTCGCGCCCGTCGAGCCGCTCGAGGATCTGGATCAGCTCCTCGGCGTTGAAGCCCATCACCGAGACGATCAGCGGCGCCGGCAGCGTCGCGTACCGCGGCAGGTCTTCTTCGATGAAGCGCACGAGACCCTTGTTCGGCAGCCCGATCGAGTTGATCATCCCCTGCCCCAGCTCCCACAGTCGCGGCGGCGGGTTGCCGGCGCGCGGCTCCAGGGTGATCGTCTTCGAGACGTAAGCGGCGAACGGAAAGTCGGCTTCGAGGGCCTCGCCGAAGACCCGGCGTGCGGCGATCGCGTCGTAGGTGCCCGAGCCGTTGACGATCGGGTTGGCCAGTTCGATGCCGCAGAACTCGACGCTCATCAGTGGCCCGCTCCGGCGACGATCGCCGTCTCGACCTGGTCGCCGCGCAGCACCGGCCCGTCGACGCATAGGCGCGTGTAGCCGTCGTGCGTCGGCACCACGCAGCCGTAACAGGCGCCGAAGCCGCAGGCCATGCCCGACTCCATCGCGAGTTGACTCGGAACGCCGTGCTCTTCGCACAGCGCACGCACCGCCTCGAGCATCGCCGGTGGCCCGCAGGCGTAGACCGTCGTTTCGCGGTCTTCCGCAAGTAACGGAACCAGCAGCTCGGTCACGTAGCCCGTGGTTCCAGCCGAGCCGTCCTCGGTCGCGAGCGAGTGCTCAAGCTCATAGTGGTCGGCAGCCGTCGCGTACTCGGCGCTGCGCATGCCGACCAGGATTGACGAACGCACGCCGTCGAGCTCAGCGATCTCGTCGTCGAGCGCGACGATCGGCGCCAGACCGATCCCGCCCGCCACCAGAATCGGCCAGCGCGCGGCGTCGAACTCAAAGCCGTTGCCGAACGGGCCGGTGAGCAGCAGCTCGTCACCAACGTCGAGCCCGGCGATCCGATGCGTGCCGGGACCGACATCTTCGAGCAGAAAATCGAGCTCGCAGCCGCCGTCGGCCTCACGCGCCCGCGCGAACGAGAGGGCCCGTGGCAGGTACGGCCGGCCGTCTTCGCCGCCGCCCCAGCCGTGTGCAGTCTGCAGCATGTAGAACTGGCCCGCGAGCGGCTTCGGGCCTTCGCCGTCGAGTGCCGTGACGATCACGTACGGCCCGTGCTCCGAGCGCGCCACGACGGCGGCCGCGCGGCGCCCGAACGGTGCCTGCGGTCGGTTGGCGCCGGCGATCACGCCGGCGCTCCCTGCGCCGCCGAGTTGGCGTTGCCGTGTAGCTCCTGCAAGGAGCGCACTGTCGGGCCGTGCTGGCGCATCGCCGCGATCGCACGCGCGGCGGCGCTGGCGCCGGTCATCGTCGTGATGCAGGGAATCCCCTGAGCGGTCGCGGCGATCCGGATCTCCAGACCGTCGGAACGCGCGCCGCTGCCGGTCGGCGTGTTGATCACCATGTCGACGTCGCCGCGCTCGATCCAGTCGGCGACGTGCGGCGAGCCCTCAGCGATCTTGTTGATCCGCTCGACGGGGATGCCCATGCGACGGATCGACCGCGCCGTGCCGGCGGTCGCGATCAGGTTGAAGCCAAGATCATGCAGCGTCGCCGCCAGCTGCGTGGCGGCCGGCTTGTCACGGTCGTGCACTGTGATGAAGACCGTGCCGCCGTCGGGTAGCGCTGCGCCGGCAGCGGCCTGCGCCTTGCCGAAGGCCGTCGGGAAATCATCCGCGATGCCCATCACCTCGCCGGTCGAGCGCATCTCGGGACCCAGCATCGCGTCGGCGCCGGGGAAGCGCTGGAACGGCAGCACCGCTTCCTTCACGCTTACGTGGTCCGGGCTGCCCGTCGGCAGTTCGATGTCCGAGAGCTTTTCGCCGAGCATCAAGCGACACGCGATCTTCGCCAGCGACACGCCGGTCGCCTTCGAGACGAACGGCACGGTGCGCGACGCGCGCGGATTCGCCTCGATCACGTAGATCTCGTCGCCGATCGCGGCGTACTGGACGTTGATCAGACCGATCACACCCAACTCCAGTGCGATCTTCTTCGTGTGTGACACGATCGTCTCGTAGGCTTCAGGGCCGAGCGACATCGCAGGGATCACGCAGGCGGAATCGCCGGAGTGCACACCGGCCTCCTCTACGTGCTGCATGACGGCGCCGATGTGCACGGTCTCGCCGTCGCACAGCGCGTCGACGTCGATCTCGATCGCATCCTCAAGAAAGCGGTCGAGCAGCAGCACCTGCTGACGCTCACCGTCGATCGTCGGGCTGTCGAGTCCGAGTGCCGGCGCCTCGTTCGCCAGGTACGCCTCGAGCTGCTCGTGTGAATAACAGATCTCCATCGCGCGGCCACCAAGCACGTACGACGGGCGGATCAAGAGTGGGAAGCCGACCTTCTCGGCCGTGATCCGCGCCTCGTCCGATGAGCGAGCGATGCCGTACGGCGGACAGGCGATGCCGGCGCGGTCCAGAAGATCGCCGAAGCGCTCGCGGTCCTCGGCGTGATCGATCGCGTCGACCCCGGTACCGAGCAGCGGCACGCCGGCCTCGGCGAGCCCGGCAGCCAGCTTCAGCGGCGTCTGGCCGCCGAACTGCACGATCACACCCTCCGGCTTTTCGACCTCAACGATCGCCAGCACGTCATCGAGCGTCAGCGGCTCGAAGTACAGGCGGTCGCTGACGTCGTAGTCGGTGCTGACCGTCTCCGGATTGCAGTTGACGATCACCGCGTCGCGGCCCAGCTCGCGCACCGTCATCGCCGCATGCACGCAGCAGTAGTCAAACTCGATGCCCTGGCCGACGCGGTTGGGACCGCTGCCGAGGATGATCACGCTCGGCCGCTCGCCGCGGTCGATCTCGTGGCGCGGGCCGTCGGGTCCGACGCGTTCGTAGCCCGAGTAGAAGTACGGCGTCGCTGCTTCGAACTCGGCGGCGCAGGTGTCGACCGCGCGGTAGACGCGCTGCTGTCCGGGCTCGATCGAAGTACCGTCGCGCACCAGCTGCTCGAACTGGCCCAAGTACCAGGGATCGATGTTCGTCGATGCATTCAGCTGCTCGACGGTCGCGCCCTTGCGCAGCGCCTCGAACAGCAGCTCGAAGCGGTCGGCGCCCGGACGCTTCAGCTTCTCAAGCAGCGTCTCTTTCGGTAGATCGACGAGCGGCGGCTTGTCCAGTTCGCGCGAGCGCCAGGCCTTTTCGAACGCCTGTCTGAAGGTCGGCGCGATCGACATCGCCTCACCGACCGACTTCATCTGGCTGGTCAGGCCGTCGTCGGCGCCGGGGAACTTCTCGAACGCGAAGCGCGGCCACTTAACGACCACGTAGTCGAGCGTCGGCTCGAACGACGCGCTCGTCTTCTCGGTGATGTCGTTGGGAATCTCTTCGAGCGCGTAGCCGACCGCGAGCCGCGCGGCAATCTTCGCGATCGGAAAACCCGTCGCCTTCGACGCAAGCGCAGACGACCGCGAGACGCGCGGGTTCATCTCGATCACGATGATGTCGTGGTTCTCGGGATTGACGGCGAACTGCACGTTCGAGCCGCCGGTCTCTACGCCGATCGCACGAATGATCGCGATCGCCTGGTCGCGCAGCTCCTGGTAGGTGTCGTCGGGCAAGGTCTGCTGCGGTGCCACGGTCACCGAGTCGCCGGTGTGCACACCCATCGGGTCGATGTTCTCGATTGAGGCGATGATCACGACGTTGTCGTTCTTGTCGCGCATCACCTCGAGCTCGAACTCGCCCCAGCCGAGCAGCGACTGCTCTACCAGCGTCTCGTTGATCGGGCTGGCGGCGAGCGCGCCGTCGATCATCCGCGAGAGTTCCTCGCGCGAGTAGGCGATGCCGCCGCCGAAGCCGCCCATCGTGTATCCGGGGCGAATCACCGAAGGCAGTCCGACGGCCTCGATCACCGAGTCGAGCTCGGAGTCCTCGATCGTGCCGGCGTCGGACTGCACAACGATCGACTTCGCGCATTTGAGGCCGATCTCGTGGACCGTCTCGCGGAACAGCTCACGCTCCTCGGCGCGCTTCATCGATTCGTAGTTGGCACCGATCATCTCGATCCCGAGGCGCTCGAGCGTGCCGTCTTCCGACAGCGCGCGAGCGAGGTTCAGCGCGGTTCCGCCGCCCAGCGTGGCTAGCAGCGCGTCGGGCTTTTCGCGCTCGAGCACGGCAGTCACCGACTCGGGTGTGAGCGGCTCGATGTAGGTCTTCGTGGCGAACTCAGGATCGGTCATGATCGTCGCCGGGTTGCTGTTGATCAGCACCACTTCGTAGCCCTCGTCCTGCAGCACGCGGCAGGCCTGCACGCCCGAGTAGTCGAACTCGGCGGCCTGGCCGATGATGATCGGCCCGGATCCGAGGATGCAGATCTTCTCGATGTCGTCACGGCGCGGCATCAGCGGGCGAGCTCCAGGAAGCGGTCGAACAGATAGAGCGCGTCGTGCGGTCCTGGCCCGGCCTCCGGGTGGTACTGCACCGTCGCGCCGGGCACGTCGCGCAGCACAAGCCCTTCAACCGTGCGGTCGTACAGATTCAGGTGCGACAGCTCGGCCGCGCCGAAGTCCGTCTCCCAGCGCACCGGCTCGTCGCCCTCGATCGTGCCGCTGCCATCCGGGGTCTGCACGGCGAAGCCGTGGTTCTGCGACGTGATGTCGATCTTGCCGGTTTCGAGGTCCTTCACCGGGTGGTTGGCGCCGCGATGGCCGAACGGCAGCTTGTAGGTCTCCAGGCCGATCGCGCGGCACAGCAGCTGGTGGCCGAGACAGATGCCGAAAACCGGCTTCTTGCCGATCAGTTCGCGCACGTTCGCCACCACGTAGTCGAGTGCCGCCGGGTCGCCGGGGCCGTTGGCGAGGAAGAAGAAGTCGGGATCGCGCGCCAGCAGCACGTCGGCCGGCGTGTCGCAGGGATGCAGCTCCAGCTGAACGCCGCGTTTGATCAGGTTGTCGATGATCGACTGCTTGATACCGGTGTCGATCGCGACGACTCGCGGGCCGTCGCCCTCGTCGTGGATCACCGGCGCGGCGGGTGTCACTTCGCGCGCGAGATCCTGGCCGGCCATTGTCGGCTCGTCGCCGATCCGCGCCCGCGCCTCGCCTTCGTCGACGCTTGCGGTGAAGATGCCGCCGCGCATCGCGCCCTTGTCGCGAACGTGCCGCACAAGCGCGCGGGTGTCGGCGCCGGTGATCGCCGGTACGCCCTGCTCGATCAGCCACTGCTCCCAGTCGCCTTGCTTGCCGGGCGTTCCGGACGGCGCGATCTCGCGCATCACGACGGCGCGCGCGTGCGGCGCGGAAGACTCCATGAACGCCTCGGCGACGCCGTAGTTGCCGACCATCGGATACGTGTAGGTGATGATCTGACCGCGGTAGCTCGGATCGGTCAATGCCTCCTGGTAGCCGGTCATCGCCGTGTTGAAGACGACCTCGCCGGTCACCGGGCCGGGCGCGCCGGCGGCAAAGCCGTCGAACCGAGAGCCGTCTTCGAGCAAGAGATATGCCGGTTCACGCGCTGAGCTCATGCGGTCACTTCCTGCACCGCGAATGCGCGGGCGCGATAGGCGACGATGCCGGCCGCGAGGGTCAGAAGGGTGCGGCCGTTCAGAGAGCGGCCCGCGAAGCAGGAGTTGGCCGAGCGGCTCTCGTAGCCCTCTTCGCCGACCGTCCAAGTCGCGTCAAGGTCGATCAGCGCGAGATTCGCCTGCTCGCCCGTGGCGATCGTCGGCGTCGGCAGGTCGAACAGCGCCGCGCCGGCCGTCAAGCGGTCGATCACAAGCGCGAGCGGGAGCGCGCCGGGTTTCACGAGGTCGGTGGAGACGATCGGGAACGAGGTTTCGAGACCCGTCACCCCCATCGCCGCCAGTTCGAACGGCACTTCTTTCTCGTGCGCGGCGTGCGGCGCGTGGTCGGTCGCAATGCAGTCGATCGTGCCGTCGCGCAGGCCCTCGATCAGCGCCAGCCGATCCGCCTCGGTGCGCAGCGGCGGATTCATCTTGAAGTTCGCATCGGTGCCGTCGCCGATCGCCTCTTCCGTAAGTGTCAGGTGGTGCGGTGTCGCCTCGGTCGTGATCGATACTCCGCGCGCCTTCGCCGCCGCGACCGCCTCGATCGACTGAATGCTCGAGAGATGCTGCACGTGGATGCGACCGCCCTCGTACTCGGCGAGCAGCGCATCGCGCGCGATCATCGAGCTCTCAGAGACGGCCGGGATTCCCGCCAGCCCGAGCTCGGCCGAGATCCGGCCCTCGTGCATCACGCCGCCGCGCGAGAGATGCGGATCTTCTTGGTGCAGCGCGATCACGCGATTGGCGAGGTGCTGGTACTGCAGCGCCTGGCGCATCAAGCCGGCGTCGGCGATCGGCAGTCCGTCATCGGTGAAGCAGGCGGCGCCGGCGTCGGCAAGATCTGCCATCTCGGTCAGTTCCTTGCCGGCCATGCCCTTCGTGACCGTCGCGCTGAAGCCGACCGGAATGTGCGCCTCCTCGGCCGCGCGCATGCGCAGCGAGCGCAGCACACCGGAGCTGTCGACCGGCGGACTGGTGTTCGCCATCGCGAGGATCATGCCGAAGCCGCCCGCCGCGGCTGAGCGGGTGCCGCTCTCGAGGTCTTCCTTGTATTCGAACCCCGGTGTGCGCAGATGCACGTGCGGGTCGACAAAGCTTGGGAAGAGATGCTTGCCGGCGGCGTCGATGACCTCGGCGCCCTCGGGTGCCTTCAGGCCCTCGCCAATCTCGGCGATCTCACCGTCGCGGACGAGCACGTCTGTCACGCCGTCGATCCCGGCTCGCGGGTCGAGCACGTGAGCTCCCACGATCAGTAAGTCCGCCGCGCGTCCGCCGCGGAAGCTCAACCCCTCGGCGACGCTTGGGCCTTGCGGCGGAGCCACCGCCGGCGGCTCGGCGAGTTTCAACTTCGGACCATCGCTCACTTGGCAACCCCCTCTTCGCTGACCGGCGCCACCGCGCTGACCGCCTTTTTGCCACCGTCACCAGCACCGCCGCGACCGGCGAGCAGCTCGTAGAAGACCGCCATCCGCACGACCACACCCGAAGCGACCTGCTCGGTGATCAGCGACTGCGGCGAGTCGACCACGTCAGGTGAAAGTTCGACGCCGCGATTGACCGGACCCGGGTGCATCAGCAGCTGCCGCGCGCCGAGCCGCTCGCCGTTGATCTGGTAGCGCGCGGCATACTCGCGGACCGACGGAATGAAGCTGTCCTTCATGCGCTCGTTCTGCATCCGCAGCACGTAGAGCACGTCGGCGTCTTCCGAGCCGTCGAGCGTGTAGGAGATCGTGCAGCCGAGGCTCTCGATCTCGCGCGGGATCAAGGTCGGCGGTCCGCAGACCGTGACCTTCGCGCCGAGCTTCGTCAGCGCGAGGATGTTCGAGCGCGCGACGCGGCTGTGCAGCACGTCGCCGATGATCCAGACGTTCTTGTCGTCGAGCGCACCCAGGCGGTTACGCAAGGTGTAGGCATCGAGCAGCGCCTGGGTCGGGTGCTCGTGCATTCCGTCGCCGGCGTTGATCACGGCGGCGTCGGTCCAGCGCGTGATCATCCCCGGCGCGCCGACGTTGGGGCTGCGCACGACGATCGCGGACGGCCCATAAGCCGAAAGCGTTTGCACCGTGTCGCGCAGCGACTCGCCCTTCTCCACGCTCGAGCTTGCGGCGCGGATGCTCACGGTGTCGGCACTCAGGCGCTTCGCGGCGAGGTCAAAAGACGAGCTCGTGCGCGTCGAGTTCTCGAAGAACAGCGACACGATCGTGCGGCCGGAGAGCGTCGGCAGCTTCTTGTTCTCGCGCGAGGAGAGCTGCGCGAGGCTCTCGGCACGGTCGAGCAGACGCTCGATCTGTTCGCGCGAGAGGTCGGAGATACCGAGCAGGTTGCGCATCAACTCACGCTCGCCTTCGCCGAGCCGAGCGCGATCTCGTCGACGCCGTCGAGCTCTTCGACGCGCACGTAGACGCGCTCCTCGATCGAGGTCGGCAGGTTCTTGCCGACGAAGTCTGGTCGGATCGGCAGCTCGCGGTGGCCGCGATCGGCAAGTACTGCCAGCTGCACCGCCGGCGGGCGCCCGAAGTCGAACAGCGCGTCGATCGCCGCGCGCACGGTGCGGCCGGTGTAAAGCACGTCGTCAACCAGCACGACGACGTGGTCGTCGATCGCGAAGTCGATCTGCGACGAATGCACGATCGGCTGTTCGCTGGCGCTGCCGTTGCGGCCGATGTCGTCGCGATAAAAAGAGATGTCGAGTTCGCCGACGGGAATCTCGCGGCCATCCGCGTCGAAGTCGTCGATCAAAGCCGCCAGCCGGCGCGCGATCGGCACGCCGCGGCGGTGGATGCCGATCAGGGCGAATGGGCGATCGCCATTGCGTTCGACGATCTCATGAGCGATCCGCACGAGGGTGCGCGACAAATCGGCATGGTCGAGTACGACCTTTGCGTTGGCTTCCGCCATGTACTGCTGGCTCCTTCTTGGCCTCTCGGGACCGTGTTAAAGGGCGTTTCAAATCAGACTAACAGAACTGTCGACGGCTGAAATCGTGGCTTGAGCGACTGCAGGCGCCTATTCGCCTTCGCGAACGAGCAGCGGTTCGCCGCGCTCCGGGAACGGAATCTCGACGACGTCGAAGTCACGCGGCAGCTCGGTGTTGGCAAACACTTCGCGCGCCTCTTCGCGCAGTTCCTTGCCGAAGTAGCGATTTGAGACGTGGGTCAGGCAGAGCAACTTCACCTCGGCCGCCTTCGCGATTTCGGCCGCCTGGCGCGCAGTGCTGTGGCGCGTCTCTGCGGCTCGCGCCGCTTCCTCGTCGCCGAAGCTCGACTCATGCACAAGCACGTCGGCTTGGTGGGCCGCGATCTTCAGCGCCTCGCAGGGCGCCGTGTCGCCGCTGTAAATCACCTTGCGACCAAGCCGCGCCTCGCCGAGCACCTGCTCGGGCGTGACTGTTTCGCCGGACGCGTTCGTGACACTGCCGCCCCGCTGCAGGATCCCATAGTCGGCGCCGGGTTTCACCCCCAGTTTTTCTGCGGCAGCTTCGTCGAACTTACCCGGCCGGTCGTGCTCGACGATCGCGTAGCCGAAGCAGACGCCCTGGTGGTCGACTTCGAACGGGATCACGGCGTAGCCCTTGAAGCCCAGCTCTTCGCCCGCGCGCAGCTCGTAGATCGTCAGTTCATAGGGAAGCCGGCCAAAGATCGCCTCGAGATCCGCCATCACGCGCTCAAGGCCGGGCGGACCATACACCGTTAAGGGTAGTTCTCGTCCCCTCAGCGCGAAAGTCTTCAACATTCCAGGCAGTCCCAGGATGTGATCGGCGTGAAAGTGGCTGATGAAGATGTGCTCGATGTCCGCGAGCCCGATCGATTTGATCAGCTGCCGCTGAGTGCCTTCACCGCAGTCAAAAAGCAGAACATCGCCGCCGCGCCGCACTACTAAGGCAGAAAGTCCCCTTCTGGCGGTCGGCGCCGACGCCGCGGTACCAACAAATACAACCGACAAATTCATGTGCGGGACTTTATCGACGCTGTGGTTGCTCAAAAAAACCCGACCAAAGCTCAAGAAAGGTGCGATTTGACCCGAAATCACCTTCATGCAAACGAAAGGGCGCGGCATGGACCGCGAGCGCCAGCGTGATCGTGAGCATGCGGGAGGTGGAGTCAATGCCAAGTCGCCGCACGTGCTCTTGGCTTTTGCCGTGTACACCGCCGTCGCGGTGCTCGCCGCTGCGCTCGTAATCGTTTACTTCGTTCGCCACAACGTCGAGGCGAACTCCAAGCAGAAGGTCGCGGATCACGCGGCCTTTGTTGCGCATGCCGTCGTGCCGGAGATTCTCCCGCAGGACAAACTCGCCACGCCGCTGCGCGGCAAGCAGCTCGCGGTGGTGGACCAGCAGGTCCGCCGAGAGCTTTTGAAGAACGGTGCCCTGCGAGTGAAGGTCTACAACGCGGAGGGCGCGACCGTCTACTCGAATGACAAGAGCCTGATCGGAAGCCGCTTCGATGACGCGGGCGAATTTGAAGAGGTGATGGGCGGCGAGACGGTCGCAAGCGTCGCCAGCCTCAACCACGAAGGCGGCGACGGCAAGAACGTAAAAGCCATCGAGTCGTATGCGCCGATCTACTACCCGGGCTCCAACAAGCCGGCCGGCGTTTTCGAGGTCTACAACGACTACGCCCAAGCCGCGGGCTCGATCCGCCAGCAGGCCGCGCCACTGACGATCGCCCTGCTGCTCGTATTGCTCGGCCTCTACCTGGCGCTTTGGCCGATCCTGCGCCGCACGACCCGCGCGCTCGAGTTCTCGAACGACGAGCTGCGCCGCCGCGCCGACGACTTGAACGAAAACCTTGTGCACCGCGCCGAGATCGAAGAGCGCCTGCGCTCGACGATCCTCGACCTGGAACGATCCGAAACCGCGCTCGTCCATTCTCAGGAAGAGACGATCATGCGCCTCTCACTGGCGGTCGAGAGCCGCGACGCCGAGACCGGCAGCCACATCGAGCGTATGGGCCGCTACTGCACGCTGATCGCCGGCAAGATCGGCTGGGAGGAGGACCGCTGCGAACTGCTGCGCATCGCAAGCCCGCTGCATGACGTCGGCAAGATCGCGATCCCGGACGCCGTACTGCAGAAGCCCGGAGCGCTGACGCCCGAGGAGCGCGTGATGATGGAGAAGCACGCCGAGATCGGCCACAAGATTCTCGCGGGCTCTGACAGCCCGCTGCTGGACCTCGCCGCACGCATCGCGCTGACGCACCACGAGCAGTGGGACGGCACCGGATACCCGAACGGCCTGCAGGGCGAGAACATCCCGGTCGAGGGCCGCATCGCGGCGATCGCCGACGTCTTCGACGCGCTCACCAGCGACCGCGTTTACCGCAAGGCGATGTCGATCGAGAAGGCCCTTTCGATCATGACCGAAGGCCGCGGCTCGCACTTCGACCCGGAGCTTCTGGACGTCTTCCTCGGATCGATCCAAGAGGTCCTGGCGATCCGCGACGGCAAGGTCCACAACATCGACCCGGCCCGCGCCAAGACCGACCGCTCTCGCCGCCGCCGGCGCAGCGCCGGCGCCGCCGCAGGCATGCCGCAGAACGCCGCCGACAGCGGCGACGCACGCCAGTCGCTGGTAGGCTGACCGCGCCTTCGGGCCCGGCTCACCGCCGCCCGTTTTCGGCTCCAAGCGCGCGTAGCTCAGTGGATAGAGCGCTGCCCTCCGAAGGCAGAAGTCGCAGGTTCAAATCCTGCCGCGCGCATCATTGTTTAGCCCCTTCCAAACAGCGATTGCCGGAGATCCTCCGTGTCGCGTCAGGCGCTTTTGATCTGCCCTGATCCGCGCTACGGCCTCTAAGTTTCCCAGCTTTGCACGTGGCTTCGCTGAGCGAAATGTGATTCGTCTGAATGCGCCGGGCACTGTAGAATTCCAGATATGCATTTCGTCGGAGAAAACCCGCTTCCGTTCCAGGTCGAAACGCGCGTGGACGAGGAGCTATCTCTGTTTGTGTTTGCCACGAGCGCTGAGCGCGATGTGTTCATTGAATCGCGTCCCGACCTTGAAATCATCCGGGTGTTTACGCAGCTGAGCGCGGTTTACCTTTAACGCAAGGCGCACCTTCGTCGACGAGGCCTCTTCGGTGACGGAGATTTCTTGGCTCCAAGCGAAGAGTGCGTGGCTCCGCTGCGGGACAGAAATCACAGGTGCAAATGCTGTGACGCGCGTTATCCGCCCTCACTGAGTTCTCAAGAATTCCTCGGCCGAGCGATAGTGCGTTACCGAGGTGGGTTGAATCACGCTCCACAATGCGACCGCCGATTGAGGATCAGGGTTGATGAGGACTGGCGTCTTCAGAACCGGATTTACGTTGACCATGCTTTGGAAAAAGTGGCGCGCGTGAATGTCCGCGGCGGGGAACGAGTATCCCCAAAACATGATGCGGTCTGCATTCTTGATGGCTTCGCTGGCCCCTTCCCAAACGCCGGGGAGCAGACGTCGTATAAGTCCGTGCTTCTCATATACGGGTGGGACGATCACCGGCGAGGTATACCAAGGACGACCTTTGCCGCGTGTCCGCACCTGCACTCGGGATTCAGGAATTTTTTGATTCCTGATCACGAGGAGTTCTCGATTCGAACCGCTCACCAAGTCAGCTGGCGGATAGCTCTTCGCATGCTTGAAAACCCAGTTGATCGAGCCGTGCATCTTGAACAGCGGAATCGAGCTCGACTCCCCTTCGTAATCGAACGTTTCTCTAAACCCTGGTCGGTCGAGGACGAAGTTGCGCTTCGATTCGGAGAAACCGTAAGCGCCGCTGAGGCACCAATCAATCGAAGGACTTGAAGATCTCATCAAATTGAGGGCATTCTCGACCAGAAGGTCGACGTTGAAGACACGATCGAAAGATCTCGCCCGGCAATCAACTCGGAACGGATTATCTTCTTGATCAAACCTGGTCGACCGGCCATCCAGTTTGTTGTTAGAGCGATCTCGCGCGTGAAAAGGTCGATCGCCTGAAAATACGAATCCACTCCGGAGTGAATCGGGTTGTGGTTCATTTCAAAAAACAGCCGCCCGAGATGCGACTCAAGACTTACTGACGAAAGCTCCGGCTCACCGAGGGCTTCAGCCTGATCTCGAACCCGGTCAAGCAAGGGCGACGGACGAAATCGTCCCGCCAATCGAAAGAAATTGCGGTCGAGCGGCGGATGATCGCGAGGGCGCTTTGGTCTGTGGCTCAGTGCCTCGGCCAGGCTCGCACCGGCACCAATGACTAGAACTGACTTCTCCGGCAAGCTCGTCCCCGAAATCAGACCGAATGCCAGCTTCTAGTGACGTGCGCGAGCATCGCCATCGGCAGGAGGAATAGTGTCGCTCTCGCGAATCGTTCCGTCAGGTCGGTGGACAATCACTTCGCCGCCAGTCGAGCGCCGAACAATCTCCCGAGCCTGATTGATCGCCTCGTTCTGCGTGGAAAAGCTACCGCTGGCTCGCCGTGCTCCCGGCTTCACCACGTCCCATCCTCCGTGACTGTTTCGAACTACGTGGTGCTCGTTTCGTGCCATCGCACAGGCATCCTCTCTGACTCTTGCCGACTGTGGGCGCGGACTCGAACTCCCACCATCGTACTCGCCGTGTGGCCAGCTCATGTGAATCTCCAAAGAAGCCCCGAGTGCAGCTCGATCGAACGTATGTTCCGTCCGATTGCCGTGCTTCAATCATGAAATCCGCCCGTGCAACCGGCCCGGGCGCTGCTGCATCGAGGATTTCAAATGGCTAACTACCACGTAGTGCCCGCCGACGACGGTTGGGCCGCAAAGCGCGAAGGCGCATCGCAGGCAAGTTCTAAGCACGGAACGCAAGTAGAAGCGGAACGCGCCGCGAAGCAATACTCTGGCAATAGCGGCGGCGGGGAAGTCCGGATTCACCGACCAGACGGCACGATTCGTGACAGCGACACTGTTCCGCCAGGACACGAGTCGTCAGTTCGTGACACGAGGCACTGAGCTGGCAAGCAATATCACCGTCCGTCCGTTAAAAACTGATTCGGCCTCCTCAAGGCAGTCAAACGGCAGCGGATGGTCCAAGCCGACCGACCGGCCTGCCTTTGGAAACGCGTCGCATCTGAACGACTAGACCGCGCTAATCGCATACGCGAGCCCAAAGCCGAACGTCGTCAGCAGCCCCGCCGTCGCTCCATCCAGTTCGAACGCCTCGGGCATCATCGTGTCGGCGAGCATCGTCAGCAGCGCCCCTCCTGCGAACGCTTCGACGCCGGAGACCAGCTCGTCGGGCGCGGAGTCGAAGAGCGCGAACCCCGCGAGCGACGAAAGTGCTGCGATCAGAGTCACACCCGCCCACATGCTGAAGAGCCGCCGTGCGCTCCAGCCGCTGGCGCGCAGTCCGCTGGTCGAGGAAATCGCCTCCGGAATGTTTGAGATGAACACGGCCGCGACCATCGCCGCGCTCACCCCGGCGCCGCCGATCAAGCCGACGCCGATCACGATCGATTCGGGGATCCCATCAAGCACTGTGCCGAGCAGGATCGCCGCGCCGCTGTCGTCTCCCCCGCTCTGCGGCCTGCTGCTCTTGCGGTCTTTGCCGCCCGCACGGTCGATCAGGTAGTCACCGATGAAAAACGTCATCGCGCCCGCGAACAGTCCGACCGCGACCGCCCAGTCGCCGTCTGTTGTGCGCGCCGCCTCATCGACCAGTTCGAACGCGACGGCGCTGATCAGCACGCCGGCGCCGAAGGCCATGATCGCCCCCAACACCCGGTCGTGGATCGGGATCACGTAGACCGCGGCGGCGCCGATCACCAGCGAAACCCCGCCCACGAGGCCCCAGAAAAACGCTGAACCCATCTCGAAAGTGTTGCGCCGCAAGCGGCGGCTACCAAGCGTTTTCGCCAGTTTGCGGGGTAATCACCGGCACTTAAATCTAAGCGGCCAGAATCGTCCGTGAAGCGACGTACTCTGGCGACACCGAATCGGAACTCGGGGGAGCGGATGCACAGGATCCATAGATCTAACGTCTCGGCAGACGGCTCGACATCGGTCGAGATCGACACCATCGCGGTCGCCGCCGAGTTCTGCGAGCGCTGTTATTCAGACCTCGTGCAGCCGATCGAGGCGAAGGCCGAGCAGGCCGGCACCGTCACCCTCACCTTGCGCTGTCCGGAGTGCGAACACGTTCGCATCGGCCAGTGCAGCTGGGACGAAGCGCGCTCGTTCGGTCGCAGCTTCGCGGCCGGCAAAGCCAAACTTCGCCTGGCATACAACGAGCTCGCCGACGAGAACTTCCGCGACGAGCTCGACTGCTTCGTGTTGGCGCTGGCGACCGATCTGATCGGTCCCGACGACTTCACGCCTTTCCGCTTCGGCGCCTAGGCCTCCGCGCCGGCGTCGACCGCTCCGTCGCGGTTCGCGCGGCGCGTCCGCTTGACGATCGCCCAGACGGCGAGTCCGATCAGCGCCACCGGCAGCCCGATCGCGAGTGCGACGATCAGCACCGCTGCGATCGCGGTCAGCGCGCTGCCGGCCGTGTCCACGGCTCGCGCGAGCGTTCCGCGATCGTCCGCGGCGGCGGAGTTGTCAGCGACCACCTCGACCGCGAGGCCGACGTAGTTGACGCGCGCGGCTTGACGCTTGAACTCGGCGCGGTAGGCGTGCACTCCAGCCTCGGCCAGGACCAGCTGGCGCTTCAATGCAGCCGCTTCGGTTGATCCCGGCTCGGCTTTAGCGAGCTTGTTCTTGATGCGCTCGACGCGCGCCGTCGCGCTGTCGAGCTGGCGCCGGGCACCGCGGTACTCGCCGGTGATGTCCTGAGTGTTCTGCGTACGGGCGCGAACATGCGCCAGCTTCGAAAGCTGTGCAAGCGCCGCCTGGAACTTGGTCGCCGGCAGCTGCAGGTCGAAGGTCGCGTTGGCGTTGCCGCCGTCGCCCCCAGTCACCGTCGAGTTGCCGACGTAGCCCCCGAACTGGTCGGTGATGCGGATCACGTCGTCGGAAACGTCCTCGACCTTGGCGGACGAGGTTGCGAGCGTCAGCTCGGCGCTGCGCGTGACCTTGCGAGGACCGGGCATGGGCGGTGCGACTGACTGTGAAGTGGCGGAATCGGACCGCGCCGTCGGAACGACTTCGTTCTGCGACAACTTCTTCGTGGAGTCCGCCTGAGACTGCGCGGGTGCAAACGCCTTCTCTTCGACCGGGGAAGCCGAAGAGCCAGACGACACCGACTGCACGCTGTTGAGGCCATCCGTCTGAGAACTTCCAACGATCGCGATCGCGATCACCAGCGACGCGGCCGCGCCAACGCCGGCCGTGAACAGCGGCAGGCGGCTCTTGCGCTTCTTCAACGCAGGCGCCGGTTTGGCGTCCGGCGCAGCGCCGAAGCGTTCATCGAGCTCACGCCGGAAGCCGTCGTTCGGGATCGCACGGGCCGCGCTGATGCGCAGGGCGAAATCTGTCAGCGCGGCGTCTTCCGGCCGGCTGTCGGCCGCGCCGCGCACTGCCGCGTCGATCACTGCCAGGTCGTGCCTCTGCTGTTCCCGCTCAGTCATCGAGCGCCTCCCTAAGTTGCTTGATCGCGCGATGCAGCTGACTGCCGACGTTCGACTCGGATTGGCCGACGACGCGCGCGATCTCGATGTTCGAAAGACCGGCGAAGAACTTCAGGGCGACGAGCTCCCGGCGGCGCGGCTCGAGCGTGCGGACGGCGGCGGCGACCGTGATCCGGTCGATCGTCTCGCCGACAGGCGCGTCGACGCTCGCCTGCAGCTCGACTTCGTCGAACGCCAGCGATGACGTGTGCTTGCCGCGGCGTAGTTCGTCGATCGCCGCGTTACGGGCGATCCGGAACAGCCACGCGCGCAGGTCGCCGCGCAGCGGGTCAAAGCTGGCGCGGCGCCTGAATGCACGCTCGAACGCCTGGGCCGTGACCTCTTCCGCCAGAGAGCGATCCGACAACAGGAACGCCAGATACGCGTAGAGGTCGTCTCGCGAGTCGCGGTACAGCGCGTCGAAGTCAGCGTCTTGGCGCTGCTTCGGCGGCTGCGCGTACGGCTTGGCGCCCGGCGCCTGAGTTTCTTTCAACTCGGTCATACACAGGAACTACGTGCGTGACCGGGGATCCATCACAGCCCGGTCAAGAAATATTTCGACGCAAAGCTACGCGGCCGCGATTGCTGCGAGATTGCGTTCGTACCAAGCGAATGTTTCTGCGAGGCCGTCGCGCAGCGACCAGCTCGGCGCCCAGCCGAGCCGCTCGCTGATCAGCGTCGAATCCAGGTATTGGCGGTCGATCTCGCCGTCGGGCGTGCCGCTGCCTTGGATGTCCGGGGCCAGCTCGCTGCCGGCGACGTCCAGCAACGTGCCGACGATCTCCAGGACCGGCCACGGCCGTCCCGCACCGGCGTTGAACGCCAGTCCGCGGTTCGCCTCGTCGCGCAGCCCATCGGCGATCGCGAGATAAGCGTCAATTGCGTCCGCCGCGTAGATGAAGTCACGCTCTGGCGTGCCATCCGAGCGGATCACCGGTGCTTCGCCCGCGAGGATCGCGCGCGCGGTGTCCGGCACAAGCCGGCTGAAGTTGAAGTCGCCCCCGCCGTAAACGTTGGCAAAGCGCGACACCGCGACCGGCAGTTCATAGGTCTCGGCGTACGAACGCGCAATCAGGTCGGCCGCCGCCTTCGAAGTGTCGTATGGGAAGCGCGGCTGCAGCTTGGCGTCCTCGCGATAGGGCAGCACCTCGTGCTCGCCGTAGGCCTTGTCGCTCGAGGCGACGACCACGCGCTCGACGGTCGGTGCGAGCCGCGCCGCTTCGAGCAGGTTGTAGGTGCCGCGCACGTTGGTCTCGAAGGTCGATAGCGGCGAACGATTCGCAACCGCGACGATTGCCTGCGCCGCGAGGTGGAAGACACACGTAACGCCGTACTCGTTGAGCACGCGAAGTAGCTCGGTGTGATCGGAGAGATCGCCGGCAGCGACGTCGCAGCGCTCCTCGATCCCGTCGATCCGCAGTCGCGACAGTGCCGGGCGGTCGCGCTTGAGCACGACTACCTGCGCGCCCTCGTCCAGTAGGCGCTCGGCCAGCCAGCTGCCGATGAATCCGTCAGCGCCGGTCACGAACGCGACTTCGCCGCGCCAGCCGCTCATTCCGTCGCACCCGCCGCTGCACCGACCGGCGCGTGCAGCCAGGGCGGTGTGCCCTCGGCGCAGAGTTCGTTCAAGACGATCGCGTCCTTGAACGTGTCCATGCAGTCCCAGAAGCCGTCGTGCCTGTAGGCGTACAGCTCACCGGCCGCGGCCAGTTCACGTAGCGGCCGCTCCTCGAGTACATCGTCCTCGGCGATGAACTCGAACGCGCCGGGCTCCAGCAACATGAAGCCGCCGTTGATCCAGTTCTCGAGCTGCGGCTTCTCGACGAATCCGCTGACGCGGCCATCGTCCTCCAGTCGCGCCTCGCCCCATGGGCTGGCCGGCCGCGCGACCGCCATCGTGGCAAGCCCGCCGTGCACGCGGTGAAACGCGAGTTCGGCGGCGAGGTCGATGTCGGCGACGCCGTCGGCGTAGGTCAGCGCGAAAGTTCCACCGTCCAGCAGGTTCCGGGCCTTCGCCACACGACCGCCGGTCGGCGTGGTCTCGCCGGTGTCGAGCGTGGTGACTCGCCACTCGCCGGCTCGGACTTCTTCGAACGCCGCCGCGGCCGCGGCAACGCGATCCGTCTGCCAGCCCGTCAGCAGGACGAACTCGTCGAATCCCTGCAGCGCGTAGAGCGCCATGACATGCCAAAGAATCGGCTTGCCACCGACGTCGACCAGCGGCTTCGGCGTATCTTCAACGCCACGCGCGATGCGCGTGCCTTTGCCGCCGCAGAGAATCGCTATCGGGAAATCAGCCATCAGCCGCCGGCGACGGCAGGAAGAATCGTGACTTCCGTTCCGTCGGCGACTTCCGTGTCAAGACCGTCGCCGAAACGGATGTCCTCATCCGCCACGTAGACATTGACGAAGCGGCGAAGTTCGCCGTTTTCGCTGATCCGGTTCTGCAGGTCGGGAAACTCCTCATAAAGCGCGTCGAGGATGTCTGACACCGTGCCGGTCGCTTCAACCGCCACCGCCGCCTGCCCATCCACGACCGGCCTCAGCTGCGCCGGAATCTTGACCGTTACTGCCATCTCGATCTTCCCCCTGTTTCTCGATTAAGCCGTGACCGGAGTCGGCACGAAGCTGTTGAACGCGTCGAGCGTCGGCTCGATCTCGTACTTCTCGAACGTACCGCGCGCTGCGTCGAGCGTCTTGAGACCCTCGCCAGTGATGTATACAACCACGGTTTCGTCCGCGTCGATCTCACCACGGTCGGCGAGCTTCTTCAGCGCCGCGACCGTCACGCCACCGGCGGTCTCGGTGAAGACGCCGGTCGTGTGCGCGAGCAGCTTGATGCCGGCGCGGATCTCGTCGTCGGTCACCTGCTCGATCGTGCCGCCGGTGCTGCGCGCAACGTCGAGCGCGTACGGACCGTCGGCCGGGTTGCCGATCGCGAGTGACTTGGCGATCGTGTCCGGCTTGACCGGCTTGCAGAAGTCACGACCCTCTTCGAAGGCGCTTGCGACCGGATTGCAGCCCTCGGCCTGCGCGCCGTTGAAGGTCGGCAGCTCGCCGCTCGTAAGACCGATGTCGATCCACTCGCCGAAGCCCTTGTGCAGCTTGGTGAACAGCGAGCCGGACGCGATCGGGCCGACGACGCGGTCCGGAAGCTTCCAGCCCAACTGCTCGACGACCTCGTAGGCGAGCGTCTTCGAGCCCTCGCTGTAGTACGGCCTCATGTTGATGTTCACGAACGCCCAGTCGAACTCTGCCGAGAGCTCGGTGCAGAGACGGTTGACGTCGTCATAGTTGCCTTTCACGCCGACCAACTCGGTGCCGTAGACACCGGTTGCGAGGATCTTCTGCTCCTCGAGATCGGTCGGGATGAAGACGTAGCTGTCGAGGCCGGCGGCGGCGGCGTGGGCGGCGACGGCGTTCGCGAGGTTGCCGGTGCTGGCGCATGCGATCACCTCGTAGCCGAGGTCGACGGCCTTCGCCAGCGCCACGCTGACGACGCGGTCCTTGAAGCTGTGCGTCGGGTTGGCGGCGTCGTTCTTGATGTAGACGTTCTTCAGCCCACCGAGGTACTCGCCCAGGCGGGTCGCGTGGATCAGCGGTGTGAGTCCGGTCGAGAGCGCGCTCTTCGGGCGCTCCTCGAACGGGAGAAAGTCGGAGTAACGCCAGATGTTCTGCGGGCCGGCCTGGATCTTCCGCTTTGCCTCTTCGACGTCGATGTTGCTGTAGTCGTACGTGACTTCCAGCGGGCCAAAGCAGTGCTCGCAGACGAACTTCGCCTCAAGCGGATAGCTCTCGCCACATTCCTTGCATTTCAGCGCATCTACGGCCATTTGAAACCTCTATTCCTTGTGCTCTCTACGAA
>JBOGYW010000032.1:0-25791 GCA_050696815.1 Solirubrobacterales bacterium
GAACTCAGCCGGGTGAGCGAGCGCCGGCCGAGGCGTCCGTGAACTCGCGGAACTCGCCGGTCACGACGAAGGCGGTCTGCTCACCGATGTCGACGGTGTTGTCGCCGATCCGCTCGAGGTGGCGGCCGATCAACACCATCAGGATCGCCCATTCGCGGCGGTCCTCGTCGGTGCCGATCTCGATCGCGCGACGGAAGACCTCTTTGTTGAGATCGTCGATCACGTCGTCTTCGATCACGAGGTGCTCGGCGAGCTTGGCGTCGCGGTTGGCGAGCGCCTGCTTTGCCTGCTCGATCTGGCTGCGGACCTGAAGGCTCATCCGCTCGATCAGCGTCAGCATCTCCTCGTCAACCGGCGCGGTCTCACCGGAGATCGACACGGTCTTCGCGACGTTTACGGCAAGATCGCCCATCCGCTCGACGTGACTGCTGGTCGACAGCAGCGCCGCTATCACGCGTAGGTCGCTGGCGACCGGCGCCTGCAGAGCGATCAGGTTCAAAAGGCCTTGGTTGACGTCGAGGTAGCGGCCGTCGATCCGGTCATCGGATTCGATCACCATCGTCGCGAGCTCCGCGTCCTGGTTCATGACCGCTTCGACGGCGCGGTCGCTCATCTCGGCGGCGAGGTCGAACATCGAGAGCGTCAACTTCTCGATCGAGTCGAGCTCCTCGTGAAAGACCAGTCGCGTGCGCTCGGAGGCCATGCAATCAGCCGACCTTTCCGGTGACGTAGTCCTCAGTGCGCTGGTCGCTGGGGTTGGTGAAGATCGTCTCGGTCTCGTCGTACTCGATCAGGCGGCCGTAGCGCTTGTCGTTCTCGCCGACCTCGACCGAGAAGTAGGCGGTGCGGTCGCTGACGCGCGCGGCCTGCTGCATGTTGTGCGTGACGATCACGATTGTGTAACGGTTCTTCAATTCGTTCATCAGGTCCTCGACACGGCCGGTCGAGATCGGGTCCAGTGCGGAGCACGGCTCGTCCATCAGGATCACGTCCGGCTCGGCGGCGATGGCGCGCGCAATGCAGAGGCGCTGCTGCTGGCCGCCGGACATTCCGATTGCGCTCTCATCGAGGCGGTCCTTCACTTCTTCCCACAGTGAGGCGCGGCGCAGCGCCTTCTCGACCATCTCGTTGATGTTGCCCTCCATCTTCAACACGCGCGGGCCGAAGGCGACGTTGTCGAAGATCGATTTCGGGAACGGGTTCGGCTTCTGGAAGACCATGCCGATGTTCTTGCGCACCTGCACAGGGTCCACGGCCGGGCCGTAAAGGTCGAGGTCTTTGTAGGTGATCTTGCCCTCGACGGTCGCGCCGGGGATCAAATCGTTCATCCGGTTGAGACAGCGCAGCAAGGTCGACTTGCCGCAACCTGAGGCGCCGATCAGCGCCGTGATCTCGTTGGTCGCGACGCCGAAGGAGACGTCCTTCACCGCGAGACTGCCGCTGTAGCGCACCGAGACGCCATCGATCTGGATGATCTGCTCAGTTGCCGCCACGGCATTCTGCGTGACCGCGTCGCCGGCTGCCGGTTCGTCGTTCGGCTGTGTTTGAGGATTGGGCTGAATGGTCTCTTCGGGGTCCAATTTCGCGTCTCTCAGCGTCGGGGCCATGCTCGCTCCTCGGGTAGTTGTACCAACTCGGTCAATCGTTGGAACTGGTTGCCTGACGATCCCTCGTGGCGTGGCGTCTGAAGACAGGTTGCCCTCACCTGCGGCCAAGCTAGTTAAAGCGCTGTGTCCAGGTTGTGAAAAACCTGTGAACACTTGTAAACAAGCGGTTATCCAATGTATCCTGGTCCGAACCGGTGGCTCGGTAACGACCGGTCTGCAGTTCAAACTCCTCCCTATGACAAGAGCTGAAAAATCACCTCGGACCGTCGCGATCATCGACGACGATTCCGGATTCGTAACTGTTCTTTGCAAGCGTCTTGAGCAGGCGGGCTGGCAGCACGTGGTGCTGCGTTCGGCGCCGCCGGTCGAGGAGCTTTCGGCGATGCGTCTTGCGGCTGTCGTCCTCAACCCGGCGCTGCTCGGCGGCGCCTCCTGGGAGTTGCTGCAGCGGTTCGCCGAAGGCCTGTCGGGTCTCGGCGTGATCGTCTGCTCCGAGCAGAGTTCAGTGGCTCAGCGCGTTCGCGGTCTGCGGCTCGGCGCCGACGACTGGATCGGCAAGCCTTGCCACCCCGAAGAGGTCGTCGCGCGGATCGAGGCGGTCACCCGCCGTCACCGCCGCCTTGCCGCCGAAGAGGTCAACGAGAGCGGCCCGCTCACCACAGGTGAGCTCGAGTTCCGCATCGACCGTTACGAAGTGCTTGCTGCCGGCCGTCCGGTCGAGCTGACGAAGCGCGAATACGAACTTCTGCTGCTGCTCGCCCGCAGCGACGGCCGCGTGCTTCCGCGCGAGGACATCTACCAGCGGGTCTGGGGCTATGCGATGGCGCGCGGCGACCGCTCGGTCGACGTGTTCGTGCGCAAGGTCCGCCACAAGCTTGAGGCCGCGTCGCCGGGCTGGCGCTACGTGCACACGCACTTCGGCATCGGCTACCGCTTCGACGCCGAAGCGCTCGACGGTTCGGCGACCGAGTCGCTCGGCAAGGCCGAGGTGGAGCCCGCGCTCGACGAGACCGTCGACGGCGCTTTGCCCGAGTCGTTGGTTCTGGCCGAGGCCGGCGCCCGCCGCGCATAACCTCTGGCTGTGAATCCGCTTACACGCCGACCCGCCGAGGGGTTCTTCGAACTCTTTGAGCGTTCGGCCGCCAACGCAGAGCGGGCGGCCGGCCTGCTCGTCCAGATGATCGAGTCGTGGCCGGAGACGCCGGAGACGGCGCGCGAGATCCTCCTCTGTGAGCAGGAGGGCGACCGGATCACGCAGGCGCTGATCCAGCGCCTCGCCGACGGCGGCCGCCCGCCGCTCTCGCGCGGCGCGATCCACCGGCTGGCCACCAACCTCGACGACGTCGTGGATTTCACGGAACAGATCGCGGACTCATTCGTGCTCTACAAGATTGAGGCACCGATGGACCTCTCGCTGTCGCTCGCCAAGGTGCTGCTTGAGTGCACGAAGCAGCTCGTTGTCGCGGTCGGCACGCTGCGCAGCGGCGAGTCGATGAGTGACGCGATCGTCGAGATCCACCGGCTGGAGAACGAGGGCGACCGGCTTTCGCGCGAGGCGATCGCGTCGCTGTTCGAGGGCGGGGTGGACCCGATGGTTGTGATTCGCTGGAAAGACATCTTTGAGCAGCTCGAAGAGGCGATCGATGCGTGTGAAGACGTGGCGCACACGCTTGAAGGCGGAACGTTCGACGCATGAGCGACCGCCGCCGCATGCTGATTGTGATCGCCGCGATCTTCCTGATCGCCGTGGTGATCACGATGCTGCCGTCGGGCCCGCGGCTGCAGTCGGTCATCGACGGCACGATCTCGGCGCTGTTCTACGGCTTCGGCGGTCTGGCGCTCGCGCGCTGGTACAAGTCGCGGCCGCTGTGGCTGACCACGCTGCCGGACCGGGAGCGGATCGCGCTGTACGGCGCCGGCTCGATCGCGCTGCTCGCGCGGATCGCCGACGAGCGCTTCCAGACGCTGGGCAACAGCGGCAAGGTGATCGAGTGGTCGATCATCATCGCCTGCGGCGTGCTGGCGTTCATGGTCTGGCGCGACGCGCAGCGCAACGCTTTTTAGCCCACTTTCGGCCCTCGGGGCCGTCGACGCGCGTTTGCGAATCCCTTCCGATTCCCTCAATTAGCTGGGGTTTCGTGCAACTTTCCGACCGGCGACGGAGTTACGTTCCGGTTTAGTTTGGCGCTTCCCCCGAACAGGCACGCCGCGCTCTTTGCTCTGCGCGGCCGTTCTAAGCGACCCACGTCGGGATTCTCCGGCCTGGCGGTTTTCATCGTCGTCGCGATCGCGGCTTCGGTGCTCGTCGCCGGCCCGCTGGCGATCGCGGCCCAGGCTTGCTGGGGCGGTGGCGGCGGTAGTCACGGCGGCGGTGGCGGACACGGCGGCGGTCACGGCGGCGGCCACGGCGGCTGGGGCGGCGGCCATCACGGCAGCTGGGGCGGAGGCTCCGGCGGCGGGTCGGACTCGAACGCCGGCTCCGACTCTGATGGCGGCTCAGTCAATACTCCGGACCCGACTGCCAACGGTGGCTCCGGCGGTGGGTCTGGATCGTCCGGCGGCGGCTCCGATTCGGGCAGCGGCTCTGGTAGCGGCTCTGGCTCTGGCTCTGGGTCTGGCAGCGGCTCTGGTTCCGGCTCGGGCTCCGGCGGCGGATCAAATGTAGGTGCCGGTGGCGGCGGCTCAAACCCGGGCGGCGGCGGAACCACGCCGGTCAAGAAGCACCCGACGGGCAAGCACAGCAGGCCGACCCACAAGAGCAAGCAGCTTTCGCCGCAGAGCCAGGGCGTCAAGCCGAAGGCGGTCGCCAAGTCGCCGACCTCGAACCAGTCTTTGAGCGCCGCTCAAGCGGCCGCAGCCGCCGCCCTAGCTGCGCGCAACGCCGCGAACTCATCCGGCTCCGACGGCAAGTCGGGCGGCTCGGACTCGGCCTCCGGCGATGACGCGAAGTCGAAGTCAGACACCGGCGGCCTGCGGCGCCACGCCGCGATCGCCCGCGCGGTCGACGGAATCCCACTGGTCTTCCGTGCCGCGCTGCTGGCGCTGATCTTCGCCACTTCGATGCTGGCGATCTTCTCCTTCCGCGAGCGCCGCCGCGCCACCAACGTCGCGCGCGTCGCGCAGCTCGACCACCTGACGGGCCTGGCAAACCGCGAGGGCTTCGACCGCCAGATGGGCATCGAGTGGCATCGCGCGCTGCGTTACGGCCGCCCGCTCGGCATGGTCTTCGTCGACCTCGACCACTTCAAGAGCTACAACGACACGCACGGCCACGTCGCCGGCGACCGCCTGCTGCGCGAGATCGCCGCGGCGATCAACACGACGGCGCGTGGTTCCGACTTCACGGCGCGGCTGGGCGGCGACGAGTTTGTGATCCTCTGCCCGGAGACGAGCCCAGAGGGCCTCGCGCGGCTGTCGGATCGTTTGCGTGTCGAGGCCGCGGCGCTGCCGGTCGGGTTGTCGATCGGCTACGCCCACCAGCTGCCGGCCGACGCGCAGCCCGAAGACTTGATTCACCGCGCGGACGAATCGATGTACCGCGCCAAGGGTGGTCGCCGCCGTTCTTCGGGCGGCGCCAACCCAATGCTCGGCTCGATGCGCCGCAACGTGCGCACCTGATCTGATTTTTCACTGACCCGTCGCAGAGTTTTTGCTTTGCGGTCTTGATCCGTAACGCGCGTCCCGGCAGTGTCGGGGGCGTGAATGGATTTCGACGAATCAGGCGATGGCAGCGCGGTCAGGCGGCGGTGGAGCTGTTGGCGATGCTGCCGGTCGTGCTCTTACTCGTACTGACGATCTGGCAGGTCGTGCTCGCCGGTCACGCGTGGTGGACGTTGAGCGAATCGGCACGACTGGCTGCGCGGGCCGCATACGTCGGCGAGCGGTCCGGAGGCGATCCTGCCGCGGCAGCCGAGTCGGCCGCCGCGGCCGTGTTGCCGGCAGCAATGAAGGTGGGCCATCGGACCACGGTTGATGCAGACGGCGAGGTGGCTGTGACCACTTCGATTCCGTGGGTTGCGCCGCTGCAGGATCTGCTCGGCGACCACCGCGCGCCGCGGGTGACCGCGCGGTCGGAGTTCGGGCGATGAGGCGCTCGCGAGGGCAGTCGCTCGTCGAAGTGGTGACGCTCGCGCCGCTGCTCGTGTTGTGCGGCCTGCTCGGGATGCAGGCGCTCGCTTTCGGCGCCGCGCATGTGTACGCAGACAACGCGGCGCACGCCGGTGCTGTGGCGGCCGGACTGGGTGGTGACCCGGCGGCGGCCGCAAAGCGTGCCGTTCCAGGATGGGCGCGGGGAAGGGTTGACGTTCGGCGGTCGGGGCGGCAGCTTCGGGTATTGCTGCGGCCGCGCGCCGTCCTGCCGGCCGTTGCTGGACTGCTGTCGGTCGAATCTGCCGTGTCGATCGGTGGAGTTGCGCGCCGATGACCGATTCGCTGACCAAACGACCTCGGTTGGTGATTGTGGACGGTGGACTCGGCGCGACAGTCCGGCCGCCTCAGGATTCCACGATCTCGCTCGCGGTTATCCCGATCGACACTGAATCGCGCACTGCGGCCTGGCGATTCGCGCACGAGCTTGCACGTGCGTTGGCGGCACAGACCGCGCGCACCGGGGCGGTCGTATTCGCCGAGCGCGAGTGTCTGGCCGGCGTAGCGCGGCAGCGACTCTCGATCGGCCGACGCAGCTCGGTGACGGCGAAGCGGGTTCAGCCGCTATTTGAACGCGGCGAGGTTCTCTACTTCTTGGCCGCCGACCGCGAGCGCGTCGACTCGGTCCTTCAGGGTCAAATGCCGGAGGTGACGATCGCGGTTGATCCCGCGACCGTGCCAGGCGCCTCTGCGGTGGTGCTCGTCAGCACCGATCCCGAGCGCGCGGACTACGTCGAACTCGTCAGGGCAGAACTCGCCTCGGAGCGAAAGCTGCCGGCGTACACCGTGTGCGCCGACGGATCGACCCATCGGGCGTGGTTGCGGCGAAAGCCTGGACCGTTGCGCTCGCGCGCCTGGGAGATCGCGGCGCAGGTGCTGTTCTCGTGAGTCGTCTGCGATCTGAAGGCGGGCAGGCGGTGATTCCGCTGCTCGCGAGTGTGGTGGCGGTGTTCGCCGGCGTCGCTGCCTTCGCTCAGTTCGGCGCGGCGTTCGTGGACCGTGGTCGTTATCAGCGAGTTGCCGACGTTACGGCGATCGCTGCAGCGCAGAGCATGCGGCGGGACTATCCGCGGCTGTTCGCGCCGCCGGTGCTTCCGAACGGCGCACCCAACCCAATGCACCTGTCGCGCCGCGAATACACGGCACGTGCGCGCGGCGCAGCGCGCGCGTCGGCCCGGCGCAATCACGCGAACAGCCGATTGAGGCGAATCAGCTTCGGAGCGTCGCCGGCACCGACGGTGGTCACCGTGTCGCTCGCGGGCGACCACCGCGTCACGTTGCCGTTCGACCGGTCTCCGCGTTCCACCTCGGTCCGGGTTACCGCTAACGCCAAGGCACAGCTGAGCTTCGCCGTCGGCTCGTTGCCCGATCCACTTCCCGGCACGGCGACCGGCGGCGGGTACGACGGGCCGCTGGCGTACCGACAAGGAAAGCCGATGCGACCCGACGTCGCCGAAGCTTTCGACCGCATGCGCGCGGCCGCGGCGGCCGCCGGACATTCGCTCGTGATCAACAGTGCCTTTCGCTCTGACGCCGAGCAGTCGCGCCTTTTCGCGGCGCATCCGGATCCGAAGTGGGTCGCTCCGCCGGGCACGTCGCTGCATCGCTACGGCACCGAACTCGATCTCGGAACGCCGTCGGCGTATGGCTGGCTCGCCGCCAACGCCCGCAGCTTCGGCTTCATCAAGCGCTACGCATGGGAGCCGTGGCATTTCGGCTTCGGGACGAACCCACGAGACGTTCCCGCCCAGTACGAGCGCGGCTCGTTCGAACCGCCGCACGGACGCTTCGACGGCCCGCACGGACTGCCGGCCTTCGTGCCGACTCGCTTCGCGGCGATGATCGCCGACGCAGCCGACAAGTGGAACGTTCAACCCGAGCTGCTTGCAGCGCAGCTCGAAGCAGAGTCCGACTTCAATCCGAACGCGGTCTCCCCGGTCGGCGCGCAGGGCATCGCGCAGTTCATGCCCGGCACGGCCGCGTCGCTGGGCCTGCGGGACCCGTTCGACCCGAGGGCGTCAATCGACGCTCAAGCCCATTTGATGCACGATCTGATCCGCCAGTTCGGGTCGATCCCCAAGGCGCTCGCGGCGTACAACGCCGGGCCCGGTGCGGTGCAGAAGTACGGCGGCATTCCGCCGTTTACGGAGACTCAGGCCTACGTAGCGCGCATTCTTTCGCTGATCAAGGGTGGCGGCACGGCGCTCGGCGATCCGGCCTTCGCGGGCGTCAACGTCGTGGCGCGTGTGGAGCTCGTGCAGTGAATCCGGCCGTTCAGTTTGCCCCGGCCCTTAATCTGCATTGGTGCCCACCGAGACCGAATCCGAGAAAAAAGGCACTGGATCGCCGAAAAAGAAGAGCTCGCGCCACAACCCGTTTCGCGGGAAGCTCATCGATGAGCGGCGCGAGCTGCCGGACCAGCCCGGCGTCTATCTCTTCCACGACGCAGAGGGGACGGTCATCTACGTCGGCAAGGCGATCTCGATCAAGAAGCGTGTCGGCTCGCACTTCTCCGGGCCGGAAGGCAAGGCGGTCGAGATGATTGCCACGACCGAACGCATCGAGTGCGTGGTCACGCGCGACGAGGCCGAGGCGCTGTTCACCGAGCAGCAGTTCATCCGCCAGTACCGGCCGCGTTTCAACGTGATGATGCGCGACGACAAGACCTATCCGTTCATCGCGGTCTCGCACGACGAGGAGTACCCGCGCGTCTACCTCACGCGCGAGAAGCACGTGCGCAGTCGCAAGTACTTTGGGCCGTACAGCGATGTGCGCCGCGCGCGCGACCTCGTCGAGCTGCTCGGCAAGATCTTCCAGTACCGCACCTGTGAGGGGCCGAAGCCTGGGCGTGCGACCGGTAGCCCGTGCCTCGACTTCTTCATCAAGCGCTGCCAGGCGCCATGTGTCGACTACATCTCGCGCGAGGACTACTCCGCGAACATCGCGCGCATCGAGAGCTTCCTCACCGGCAACTTCCGCGAAGTCGAGGCCGAGCTCGAGGAGCGCATGCGCGATGCCGCCGCGCGGCAGGAGTACGAAGAGGCCGCGCTCTACCGCAATCGCATCCACGCGGTCAAGCGCTCGATCGATCGCAACCGGCTCGACTCGCCGGCGCTCGGCATGGTCGACCTGGTCGGCGTTGCGGTCGACGGCAGTGACGCGAACGCGCAGGTCTTTCAGGTGCGCGACGGCGTGCTGGCCGATCGCCAGAGCTTCCATCTGACCAACGACGGCGAGCGCGACGTCAACGAGGTCGCCGAGGAGTTCCTCACGCAGTACTACACCTCGGGCGGCGCGGTGCCGCCGCAGGTGATCGTCTCTCGTGAGCTGGAGGAGAGTTCCAGCGTGCTCGGCGCAATCGCGCAGATGTTGAACGACAAGCGCGGCGCGAAGGTCGAGATCCGCTCGGCCGAGCGCGGCGAGAAGCGCAAGATGTTCGAGCTTGCGGAACGCAACGCCAGCCTGGCGCTGGAGCGCGAGAAGAGTCGCACCGAGCGCGGCAAGCGATCACGGCGCGAGGGCCTCGAGAACCTCAGCGAGGCGCTCAGCCTGGAGGTGCCGCCGGTGCGCATCGAATGCTTCGACATCTCCAACCTCGGGCCGACCAACGTCGTCGCGTCGATGGTCGTGTTCCGTGACGGCAATCCGCGCAAGGCCGACTACCGCCGCTTCAAGGTGAAGGAGCTCAACGGCCAGCAGGACGACTTCGCCTCGATGGCCGAGGTGTTGCGCCGCCGCATGGCCGCTTACCTCAAGCAGAGGGAGATCTCGCCGCACGACGCCGACTACGACGAGTCGTTCGCGTCGCTGCCGGGCCTGATCGTGATCGACGGCGGCAAGGGCCAGCTCTCGAGCGCGCTCAAAGAGTTGGAAGCGTTCCGCGCCGAGGGCGTGCCCGTGGTGTCGCTCGCCAAACGAGAAGAAGAGATCTTCGTCCCCGGGCGCAAACACCCGGTCGTGCTCGACAAGGATGACCCCGGACTGCGACTGATGCAGCGGATCCGTGACGAGGCGCACCGCTTCGCGATCACCTTCCACCGCGAGCGGCGCGACAAGCAGATGACCGAGTCGATCTTCGACGATCTGCCGGGTGTCGGCGCCGCCCGCAAGAGCCTGCTGATGAAGCACTTCGGCTCGCCGGG
This sequence comes from Solirubrobacterales bacterium, assembly GCA_050696815.1. Taxonomy (GTDB): domain Bacteria; phylum Actinomycetota; class Thermoleophilia; order Solirubrobacterales; family JACPNS01; genus JACPNS01. The sequence continues at coordinate 9,896 of JBOGYW010000032.1, forward strand.
GGCGGTTCTGAACGCGTCGCGCGACGAGCTCGAATCTGTACCGGGGCTGCCGGCGAAGGTCGGGCGGCAGATCTTCCACTACATCAACCGCACACGCTGAGTGGCGGGCGTCCGTGGGCGGCTATTCAATGTCTGAAGATGCCTGAAACCGAAGCTGCCGGAAACCTTCGCGACCTGGTGATCATCACCGGGCTCTCCGGTGCGGGCAAGTCGTCGGCGATGGCGTGTTTCGAAGACGCCGGCTACTTCTGCGTCGACAACTTGCCACCGGAGATGATCGCCTCGCTGACGGGCCTCTTCAACCACAGCGGCTCAAAGGTCGAGCTGGCCGCGATCGTCTCCGATGCGCGCGGCGGCAGCTACTTCGACGAGATCGCGGGCGTCGTCGAACAGCTGAAACGGCTCGGCACGAAGTTCCAGATCCTCTTTCTCGACGCCGACGACCAGGCGATCCAGAACCGCTTCAAAGAGACTCGCCGCCGCCATCCGCTGGCGCCGCAAGGCGCGATCGAAGAGGGGATCGCCGCCGAACGCGAGCTGCTCGCGCCGATCCGTGAGCTCGCCGACGAGGTGATCGACACGACCGAGCTGTCGCCGGCCCGCCTCAGGCGCGTGATCGCCGAGGACTTCCTTACGCCGGAGACGCGCGGCAAGCTCAGTCTCAACTTCATGACCTTCGGCTTCAAGCACGGTCCGCCGCGCAACGTCGACCTCTCGTTCGACGTGCGTTTCCTGCCGAACCCGCACTACCTGCTGGAGCTGCGCGATCACACCGGGCTGGACGACGACGTGCGCGACTACGTCGAGAAGTCAGCGGGCATCGACGAGTTTTACGCCCGCCTGGTGCCGCTGCTCGACTACCTGCTGCCTGCCTACGCGGAAGAGGGCAAGCAGCACCTGACGATCGGCATCGGCTGCACCGGCGGGCGCCACCGCTCGGTCGTGATCGCCGAGCACCTGGCGGCGATCTACCGCAAGAACGAGGGCTTCACCGTCGAGGTCACGCATCGCGACATCGACAAGCGCCCGCGCCCGTAGCCGCCCTAACCGGCGCCTGCTCGCTGATAGATTCTCGGCCGACCTTCCCCACCTACGGAGACCTCAATAAATGCCTGTAAAAGCTGGAATCAATGGATTTGGCCGCATCGGCCGTAACGTTTTTCGTGCTGCGTACGAAGCCGGCGCGGACATCGAGTGGGTCGGTATCAACGACCTGACCGACGCCGCGACGCTCGCGCACCTGCTCAAGTACGACTCCAACTACGGGCCGTTCCCGGGCGCCGTCGAGGCCGCCGACGGCGCCATCGTGGTTGACGGGAAGACGATTCCGATTCACGCCGAGCGTGACCCCGCCGACCTCAAGTGGGGCGACGTGGGTGCAGAGGTAGTGATCGAGTCGACCGGTTTCTTCACCGACCGCGACAAGGCCGCCGCACATCTCGGCGACACGGTCAAGAAGGTGATCATCTCGGCTCCGGCGACCAATCCCGACGGCACCTTCTGCCTCGGTGTCAACTTCGACGATGTCTACGACGGCGAGTCGATGCACGTCGTCTCGAACGCGTCCTGCACGACCAACTGCCTGGCACCGCTGGCAAAGGTCCTGCACGACGAGTTCACGATCAACCGCGGTCTGATGACCACGATTCACGCTTACACGGCCGACCAGCGCCTGCAGGACGCTCCGCACAGCGACCTGCGCCGCGCCCGCGCCGCCGCGACCAATCTGGTCCCGGCCAGCACCGGCGCCGCCAAGGCGATCGGCCTGGTGATCCCGGAGCTCAACGGCAAGCTGAACGGCTTCGCCGTTCGCGCGCCGATCCCGACGGGCAGCGTCGTCGACCTCACCTTCGAGGCCGGCCGTGACGTCACGCCGGACGAGATCAACGCGGCCGTCAAGGCGAAGGCCGACACCGGCTCGCTGGCGGGCATCCTGCAGTACACCGCCGATCCGATCGTCTCCAGCGACATCGTGCACTCTTCATACAGCTCGATCTTCGACTCGCTGCTGACCAGCGTGATCGACGGCAACCTCGTGAAGGTCGTCACCTGGTACGACAACGAGTGGGGCTACTCGAACCGCGTCGTCGAGCTCACGCAGAAGCTGCTCTAAGCGTCCGATGTCGGTAAGCAACACGTCGCTGGGCAAGAAGACAGTCCGCGACCTCGATGTGAGCGGTAAGCGCGTGCTCGTGCGCGCCGACCTCAACGCGCCGCTCAAGAGCGGCGAGGACGGCGCGATCACGGTCGCCGACGACGCGCGCATCGCCGCTTCCGTACCGACGATCGAGCTGCTGCGCGAGAACGGCGCGAAGGTGATCGTGTGCTCGCACCTCGGGCGTCCGAAGGACCGCGAGCCGGAGTTTTCGCTCGCGCCGGTGGCGACAAAGCTCGGCGAGCTGCTCGGCACAGACGTGAAGCTCGCGCCGGCGCTGGTCGGCGACGCGGTCGAGGCGCTGGCCGATGGGCTGCAGCCCGGCGAGGTCCTACTGCTCGAGAACTCCCGCTACGAGCCGGGGGAGACGAAGAACGATCCCGAGCTCTCCGCGCAGCTCGGAAAGCTTGCCGACGTGTACGTGAACGACGCCTTCGGCGCTGCGCATCGCGCGCACGCGACGACGGCCGGCGTGACCGCGCACGTCGAAGAGTCCGCCGCGGGCCTGCTGCTCGAACGCGAGGTCACGACGCTGCGCAGCATCGTCGAGGACCCAGAGCATCCGCTCGTCGTCGTGCTTGGCGGCGCAAAGGTCAGCGACAAGATCGCGGTGATCGAATCCTTCCTGAAGGTCGCCGACGCGATTCTGATCGGCGGGGCGATGTGTTTCAGCTTCTTCACTGCGCAAGGCCACGCGACCGGCAACTCGCTGGTCGAAGAGGCCGGCATCGAGCTGGCGCGCAAGGCGCTCGCAGACGCCGAAGCCTCTGGCTGCAAACTGCTGTTGCCGGTCGACCTCAAGCTCGGCAAGGAGTTCAGCGCCGACACCGAGACGCAAGAGCTCGACGGCATCGACGTGCCGGACGGCTGGATGGGACTCGATGTCGGTCAGAAGACTTACGAGCTGTACGGCGCCGAGGTAAGCAATGCGAAGACCGCGTTCTGGAACGGGCCGATGGGTGCGTTCGAGCTTGCACCGTTCGCCGAGGGCACGCGCTACGTGGCGCAGGCTTTCGCAGAGGCGCCCGGCGTGACGGTGGTCGGCGGCGGCGACAGCGCCGCGGCGATCGCGGAGTTCGGCTACGCCGACGACGTCACCCACCTGTCAACCGGCGGTGGCGCGGCGCTGGAATTGATCGAAGGCAAAGCACTACCTGGAGTGGAGGCTCTCGACGATGAGTGAGCGACGTCCGTACATCGCAGGCAACTGGAAGATGAACAAGACCGGCTTCGAGGCCGAAGATTTCGTATTCGCGCTGCTGCCGCAGATCAGCGGCGAAGACACCGCCGAGGTTGTGATCTGCGCACCGTTCACGTCGCTCAGCAATGTGATCGACAGCACGCGCGGCTCACGCATAAAGGGTGCGGCGCAGAACATGCACCAGGCCGAGTCCGGCGCCTACACCGGCGAGGTCAGCGCGGCGATGCTGCGCGATCTCGACGCGCGCGCCGTGATCCTCGGCCACTCCGAGCGCCGCCAGTACTTCAACGAGACCGACGAAGCGCTCGCCGAGAAGGTGCCTGCCGCACTCGAGAACGATCTCGAGCCGATCTTCTGCGTCGGCGAGACCGACGAGCAGCGCGAAGCCGGCCAGACCGAAGACGTTTTGAAAACGCAGGTCACAGCGGGCCTCGCGAAGGTGCCGGCCGGCCGCCTCGGCGAAGTCGTCGTCGCCTACGAGCCGGTCTGGGCGATCGGAACCGGCAAGGTCGCTACCACCGAGCAGGCCCAGGAGGCCTGCGGGTACATCCGCGGCCTCCTAAATGAGATCGACGCCGACGGCGCGGCCAAGGTGCGGATTCTCTACGGCGGCTCGATGAAGCCCGACAACGCGCCCGACCTGCTTGCGCAACAAGACATCGACGGCGGCCTGATCGGCGGCGCCAGCCTGCAGGCCGACGACTTCGCCAAGCTCGTCGCCGCCGGCGACGCCGCGTAAGAGGCATCGATGGAGCCTGTGCCCGCAGTCGCACTGATCGTGCTCGACGGCTGGGGACTCGCTCCCGCCGGCCCGGGCAACGCGATCGAGCTCGCGGACACGCCGGTCTTCGACGACCTGCAAGCACGCTTCCCGCACGCGACGCTGCGCACCAGCGGTCGCGACGTCGGCCTGCCCGACGGCCAGATGGGCAACTCCGAGGTCGGACACCTCAACCTCGGCGCCGGCGCGATCGTCAACCAGGATCTGACGCGCATCGACATCGCGATCGAGGACGGCACCTTCGCGGCCAACCCGGTCTTTGCGCAGGCCTTCGACCGCGCGCGCGAGTCCGGCAGGCTGCACGTGATCGGCCTGGTCTCCGATGGCGGCGTGCACTCCAGCTTGGAGCACCTCAAGGCGCTGCTGGCAGTTGCCGGCGACGCCGGCATCGAAGACATCGTCGTCCACGCCTTCACCGACGGCCGCGACACGCTGCCGCGCTCGGCCGACGGCTACATCGAGCAGCTGGAAGAGAACCTGCCGGCCAACGCTCGCATCGGCAGCGTGATCGGCCGCTACTTCGCGATGGACCGCGACAAGCGCTGGGATCGCGTGAAGCTCGCCTACGACGCGATCGTCCACGGGCAGGCAGAGCACCGCGCCGAGACCGGCGTCCACGCCGTCGAGGCCGCCTACACGCGCGACGAGAGCGACGAATTCATCAAACCGACTCTCGTCGGTGAAAAGGAGGCCACGATCCGCAGCGGCGACGCGATCATCGGCCTCAACTTCCGGCCCGACCGCATGCGCGAGATCATCGCCGCGCTCGGCGAGGACGACTTCGCCGACTTCGACCGCGGCGACGCCCCGAAGGACCTGAAGATCGTGACGATGACCGAGTACCGCGAGGGCTGGCCCTACCCGGTGGTGTTCCCGCCGGACCGCCCGCAGGTGACGCTGGCGACGGTGATCGCAGGCAGCGGCGCGCAGCAACTGCACGTCGCCGAAACCGAGAAGTATCCGCACGTCACCTACTTCTTCAACGGCGGCGAAGAGACGCCGAACGCCGGCGAAGAGCGCTTCATGGCGCAGTCGCCGAAGGACGTCGCCACCTACGACCTGAAGCCCGAGATGAGCGCCGCCGACGCGGCAGAGCAGTTCGTCAGCAACTGGGCCGCCAACGATTACCGCTTCGGCGTGATCAACTTCGCCAACCCGGACATGGTCGGCCACAGCGGCGTGATTCCGGCGGTCGTGAAGGCCGTCGAGGCCACGGACCCTCAGCTCGGGCGCGTCGTCGAAGCCGTTCACGCCAAAGGCGGCGTGTGCCTGATCACCGCCGACCACGGCAACGCCGAGCAGCTGCTCGAGCCGGACGGCTCGCCGAACACCGCGCACTCGCTGAACCCGGTGCCGTTCATCGTCACCAGCGACCACGTGGCGCTGCGTGACCAGGGCATCCTCGCCGACGTCACGCCGACCGTTCTGGACCTACTCGGGATCGATCAGCCGGCCGCAATGACCGGCCGATCAATGATTGCTCAGTGATGCTTGCGGCTCAGGAGTGATCCTGGATGAAGCCGCGCATGCCTTCGACCTGACTCTGAACCGTGTCCTTGACGACCGGCGCGGTGTCCGACTCGCCCAGCGCGAAGCCGGCAACTGCCGCCGCCGCAATCGCTGCCAACAACAGGAAGCCGACAAGGATCCGTGAGCCGTTGCGGCGCGAGCGCTTGCCGCTGACCGCAGCTGCGGGCTCGGGCTCGGGTGCGCTGGCAACGCGAGTTACTTCGGTTGCGGCGGCAGCGGCGGCTTCCGCGGCGCGCGGGTCGGACTTCGGCGGCAGCGGCTTCCTCGCGGCGGTGCGGCGCGGCTTGGCGCTTTCGGGCGCGCGGCCGCGCGCGGCGATCATCTTCGTCGCCGCCGACGGGTCCGACAGCACGGTCGTGACGAAGTCGGACTCGCGGCGGGCGAGGCCTTCGCGCAGCGCCTGCGCGAACTCGCGGGCGGTCGCGAAGCGCAGGTTGGGATCGTGGCTGAGCGCGACGCGGATCGTGCGGTCAAGTTCGACCGGCACCTCCGGGTTGATCGCCGTCAGCGGCGTCGGTGTCTCGTCGCGCTGCTTCATCGCCAGCTCGGTGATCGACTTGTAGAGATAGGGGAGACGCCCGGCGAGCATCTCGTATGTGACCACGGCGAGCGAGTAGATGTCCGACTGCGGACCGGTCTCGCCGCCGACGGCCTGCTCGGGCGAGAGGTAGGCGACCGTGCCGAGCACCGATCCGGCCTGGGTGACGCGCGTCATCTCTGCGGCCTTGGCGATCCCGAAGTCGGTCAGTTTGGCCGCGCCTTCGCGCGTGATGATCAGGTTCGCCGGCTTGACGTCGCGGTGGATCACGCCGGCGCGGTGGGCGCACTCGAGCGCCTCGCAGGCGTCGCTGGCGATCGATGTCGCCCGCGACGGCTCCAGCTTGCGGCCGCCGCGCAACATCTCCGACAGCGGAGTGCCCTCGACGTACTCCATGACGATGTAGTGCCGGTCGCTCGCCTCGTCGAAGCCCGAGTCAAATACCTGAACGATGTTCGGGTGTTGCAGCCGTGCCACCGCGAGCGCCTCGTGGCGGAAGCGCGTGACGAAATCTTGGTCGCTGGCGAGGTGCTCAGCCAGCATCTTCAACGCGACGGTTCGCTTCAGCGTCGTGTCTTCGGCCATCACGACCGTCGACATGCCGCCTGTGCCGATGCGCTGGATCTCTCGATAGCGATTCGAGATCAGCGGCTGCGTGGGTTTGTCAGGAGTGTCGTTCATCGCTCTCGGTTACTGCGGACGCACGCCGCCGGATCCGTTGTCGCCGCCACCGTTGTTACCGCCACCGTTGTTGCCGTTCCCATTGCCGTTCCCGTTGCCGTTGTTCGGCGGGTTGTTCGGCTGCTGGGGCGGTGTGCCGCCGTTTGTCGGCTCGGGTGTCGGGGTCGGCGTGTGGGTCGGCTCCGGCGTCTCGGTCGGTCCGGTCTGGCCCGTCTCACCGGTTTCGCCGGTCGGCGACTCCTTGATCTCGACGCACTCGCGTGCGACCAGCTGCTGCAGCCGCTTGGCGCTCTCGGCATAGGCCGCGCCGAGGTCCTGGCGATCGCTGTTCACCTTCGCCGCCTGCAGAACCAGCACATCGACCCGGCGCTGCGCAGTCTTGCAGCGGCCCTCGTCTACGAGGTCCTGAATTGAATCGAGCGCTGCCAGGGCGCGATCGGCCTCGGTGCTCGTGAACTTCTCACCGCTGGTACCGCAGCCGCCGAGCGCGAGCGCCGCCACCAGCGCCAAGGCGCAGAAAATCGTCTTGAAGCGGGGCACTGAGCAAGACTAAGCGGCAAACCGGACTTTCCGCCCGTTTGCAGCGTCAATTCCCGTCCGCGGAGCGGCGCCTTTCGATCGCTCCGGTCAGGTACTCGACCATTTGGTCGATCGTGTAGTCGCCCTTCGCGAGGAAGCCGTCGGCGCCGGTTTCGCGCGCGACGCGGGCGCCGTCCTGGTCGGCGGCACCCGAGTGCAGCACAACAGCAGTATCCGGGGTGAACTCGCGGAAGGCTTCCACGATCGCCGCGCCTGACTCGTCACCGAGTCGCAGGTCCACCAGCGCCGCGTCGCAGGAATTGCCCGATGCGAGCCACGCGCGTGCCGCGGCGCCGCTGTCGCAGGACGCGACCTCGAACGCCTTCGCCTCGAGCATCGCCGTGGTGGCGTCGCGGACGAGGTCGTGATCGTCGACCACCAGCACGCGCAGGCCGCTGCCACGGTTGTCGGCAGAGGTGTCCTTCGCCGCGTTCGGCTCACTGGGTTCGGCGGGGGCCACGCCGTCCTCGGCGGTCTTCCCAGGCACGCTGATCGCCGTCATCAGCTCCTTCAGCGTCGATTCCTTCAGCAGATAGCCGTCGGCGCCGGCGGCCAGCGCCGACTTCACGCTTTCCTCCTGTGCCGAAGCCGAGAAAGCGAGGATGCGGGCCACGTCGTTGTGGCGGCGAAGCGCGCTGATCGTCGCCGTGCCGCTCAGTCCAGGCAGTCGCATGTCGATCACGAAAACGTCGGCGGTGCCGCCTTCGCGCGCCCAGGCGACGATGTCGCGGCCGTTGTCGAAGCTGGCTACTAGCGCGTAACCAGCTGTGTACTGGAGGACTTCTTCGATCAGATTGCGAATGACCGCCGAATCATCGGCGATTGCGATTTCAATCATCGATTCAGACCTCGCGGGGCTGTGAGCGGTCCCGGTGGCCCCGATCGGGCCTCCATGCCGTTTCTCTAGGCCAACTTCGATTGCGCCAAAGTCGATATTTCATGATCCGACAGTCAGTCACACGCCACGCCGGAGTGTGGAAAGAGTACACCGTATTCGGTAAACACCCGAATCAGTTATCAAGTTCGGTTGCAGCCTTGCAGATCGCCCAAATGGGCGCGCCGTCAGAGCAGTTCGTCCTCGACGGATGAGCCCGCAAGCGGCAACGTCGCTTCGATCAAAGTACCGCTCCCGGAGCTTCCTGCGATGGAGAAATGTCCACCCAACATTCGTGCCCGTTCACGCATCCCCAGCAAACCTAAGTGGCTGCCCTCCGAGCTCGGTCCGGTGACGGCGCCCTCGTAGCCGATGCCGTTGTCACGGATCGAAATCTCGATCTGCTCGCCGTCGAACTTCACTTCGACCGTCGCCTCGCTCGCCTGCGCGTGCTTCTGGATGTTCGTCAGCGCCTCCTGGACGATCCGGAAGATCGTGATCGAGAACTCGCTGCCGAGGTCGTCCGGCACGTCGGAGTTGACACGCACCTCGACGCCCTCGACGTGGCGACCGAGCTCGCTGAGCGCGGCGTTGAGACCGTTGTCGTCGAGCACCTGCGGGCGCAGCTCCATCAGCAGGGCGCGCAGCTCACGAGCGCACGAGCGGATCTCCTTTGCGCCCTCTTCGATGATCGTGCTCGCTGTCGCGAAGTCGTGCTGCTCGACACGTGCCTGCGCGAGCTCGAGGCGAATCGCCGTTGCGCCGAGCTGCTGCAGCACGCCGTCGTGGATGTCGGCGGCGACCATCGAGCGTTCGCGCTCCTGCGCCTCGACCAGGCGACGGGTTGCGGAACGGCGAAGCGACTCAATCGTGCCGCTCGCGCGCGAGCGTGCCACCGAACCTGCGACGGCAGCGGCGATGCTGCCGAGCATCTCATCTTCGACGGTTTCGATCTTGGTCTTGCTGCGGACGACGATCGACGCCTCGGGCACGTCGTCGACGACGATCGGCAGCGAGACGCAGCCTTCGCGGGCGAGTCCGTCACGGTCTGCGCTGCCGTCGACGACCGCGCGCGCGAGCTCCTCATCGATTGCGCCGAAGCGCTCGACGATCACGGGCGTGTCGTCGATCATCTCGAAGGCGATGCCGCCGGTCAGGTCGTCGCAGTCGGACAGTGCCTCGACAGCGATGCGCAGTGCGGTTGGGCGCTCGGCAGGCTCGGTCAGCTGCAGCTGCGCGCGTGCGGCGGCCTGTGCGTACTGGCCGCTGCGCGAGGCCTCGGCGATCCGCAGCATGCGGTCCATGTGCAGAGCTGTCGACGTTGCGAGCGTCAGCGCGACAGTCTTCGAGCGCTCGTCGAGCTCTGGCCCGGGGATGCTCGGCACCGCGATCACGCCGACCGGCAACGTGCTGTCGTGTACGTCCGGGATCGGCACGGCAAAGTAGGTGTGCGCTTCAGGTGCGACGACGATCTGCGGCTCGAGCTTCTCGGTGAACGCCTCGTGGGCGATCGCCGCGGCTTCGGCGTCGGCGCCGTCGGTCGACCAGCCGGCGCGAAGGCCGAAGGGGTTGTCGAACATGTAGGCCCAGGCCGGGTTGTCGGGATCGCCGAAGCCGATCCCGACCATGTAGTCGCGGACCATCACGGTCGCTGCAGCGACGACCTCGTCCTGCTGGGTCGACTTCGCGAGGACGTTCGTGTAAAAGGCGGCGGTGAGCCTCTGCGTCTCCTGGTCGCGCTCATAAGCGGCGCGCAGCTCGGTCAACTCGGTGAGGGTGTCCAACTCGCCGGAGGGTATGTTTGAAGCGCTCGTCAAGCCGATGCAACCTGCAGACCCGGACAAGATCGGCCTTTTGTACCCCTGAATTGTTGGTATGCGATCACGTCCTGAGACCCAGCATACATTCTTCGCCGTCGGCGTGATCTTGCTTGCCGGACTGGTGGCCGACCTCGTGCTCTGGCCGCGCGATCAGCTGCCGGCGGCCCTCGATCTGGCGCCCGGCGAGTTCTTCTCGCAGGCCTACATCGATCGCGCTGAGTCGTTTCGCTGGCTGCAGTCCTGGCTCGGAATCGCCGGCCTGGCGATGCTCGTCGCCGTGCCGCTGGTGGTTGCACTGCGGTGGCCGGCGCGGTGGCGAACGCTTGGCGACGCGAGAACGCCTCGCCATCGCCGCTCCCTCACGTGCGCCTCGATCGCCGCCGCGATCGGTGCGGCCGCGCTCGCCGCCGCTCTACCGTTCGAGTTCTTCGCCTTTCTGCGCGCGCGTCACTACGGCCTGGTGGTGCAGGGCGCCGGCGGCTGGCTGTGGAACTGGCTGCTCGGCACGCTGCTCGTCTGTGCGGCTCTGGCGCTGCTGGGCCTGCTCGCGGGTTGGCTGATACGCCGGCTGCGGCGGGCCTGGTGGCCGGTCTTCGGCGTTCTGCTGATCCTGCTCGCGATCGTCTTCCAGGCGCTCGCACCGTCGCTGATCGAGCCGCTGTTCGCCGACTTCAAGCCGCTGCCGGCGGGGGAGACACGTAGCGACGTCGAGCGGCTCGCGCGAGCTGCCGACGTGCACGCGGGCAAGGTCTATTTGGTCGATGCCGCGTCGCGCACGAACGGCGCCAACGCTTACGTCACGGGCTTGGGGTCGACTAAGCGGGTCGTGATCTACGACACGCTGCTGCGCGACTTCAACCGCCCCGAGCGCCGCGCGGTCGTGGCGCATGAACTCGGCCACGCGCACTACTCGGATCTCTCGGCGGGCCTGCTGTGGTTTGGCTTCGTGGCGATGGTCTGCCTGTTCGCGGTCGACCTGCTCGCGCGGGCGATGGCGACGCACCGCGACGTCGAGTTCAGTTCGCCGGCCGCGATCGCGATGCTGGCGGCGGCGGCGATGGTCGCGATCGCACTCTCACAGCCGGCCGCGAATGCTTATTCGCGACAGGTCGAGGCGCGCGCCGATGCGTTCGCCCTACAGGTCACACGCGACCCGAACGCGTCGATCGCGCTCGAACGCAGGCTGACCGTGCGCAACATCGCGCGACCGCAGCCGCCGGCGCTGCTGCAGTTCTTGTTCGGTACGCATCCGACGCCGATGCAGCGGATCGGCATGGCAGAGACCGTCAAGCGCGAACAGGCCGCGCCGTAGGCGCCTATTCGTCGTCGTCTTCTGCTTCGTCGGCCGAGCCGGGCTCGTCGCCGTCGTACTCAGGCAGGTTGCGGATGCCCTCGCTGGTCGTCCACTTGGAGTAGTTGTCCTCCATTGCGTCGATCAGCTCGCGCATGAAGCGCGGCGAGAGGTTTACGCGAGTCACGACGACGCCGGGGATCTCCTCGCTGTCGACCTCGTGGTCGACGCGCGCGAATGTGACCGTGAATTCGTAGTCGGAGTGGCTGATGTTCGCGAAGTTCGAGTACACGCCGGCCATCTGCTCCGGCTGGAAGTGAATGTTGATCCCGCGTTGTTCGGACTGGTCTTCAGACATTTCGGGCTCCGCCTCGTAGAAAACTCGTAGAAAAGTAGATGCCAAGCAGGGTAGAGGTAGTATCGCCCAACTCGTGAACCCCCGCTCCGAAAGCTCACGCCGCGATCCCCTTGCCGCCCTGCGGGCGACCGTGACGGGGGCGGCGGCGGAGGTCGCCGGAGCGGACACACCGCCGGCCGGCGTGGCGCTGGAGCGCCCGCGCAAGGTCGAACACGGCGATTTTGCGACCAACGCGGCGATGATCTGCGCGCCGATCGCGCGCGACAACCCGCGCAACGTCGCGGAAAAGCTCGCGGCGATCCTGGGCGAACAGCTCGGCGACGCGCTCGTCGCGGCCGACGTCGCCGGACCGGGATTCCTGAACCTGCGTCTCGCCGACGGCTGGTACGCGCAGGCGCTCACCCAGCTGCTCGCCGACGACAGCTTCGGCGGCGGCGTCGCGCATCCGGCCGAGCGCATCAACGTGGAGTTTCCCAGCGCCAATCCGACCGGCCCGATGCACATCGGCCACGGCCGCAACGCCGCGTACGGCGATTCGCTGTGCCGCGTGCTGGCGTTCGCCGGCAACACCGTCACGCGTGAGTACTACTCGAACGACTTCGGCACGCAGGTCGAGCGCTTCGGCGCTTCGATCGCGGCGCGGGCGAAGGGCGAGCCGGTGCCAGAGGACGGATACCAGGGCGAGTACATCGACGCGATCGCGCAGACGATCCCCGGCGCGGCCGAGCTGGCGCCCGATGAGTTGATCGCCGTCGCCGTCGCGCAGATGCTCGAACGGATCGGCGCGACGCTCGAGCGCATGGGCGTGGCGATCGACGTCTGGTTCTCGGAAAAGACGCTGCACGACGACGACCGCTTCGAAGCCGCGCTCGACGCGCTGCGCGCGGCCGGCCACGTCTACGAGCACGAGGACGCGCTGTGGCTGCGCACGACCGACTTCGGCGACGACAAGGACCGCGTGCTGCGGCGCAGTAGCGGCGACTACACCTACTTCGCGACCGACATCGCCTACCACGCCGACAAGCGTGAGCGCGGCTTCGAGCGCCTGATCGACGTGTGGGGCGCCGACCACCATGGCTACATCCAGCGCATGAAGGCCGCCTACGCGGCGCTCGGTGGCGATCCGGACGAGTTTGAGCCGATCATCATGCAGCTCGTCAATCTGACCGAAGGCGGTGCGCGCGTGCAGATGAGCAAGCGCACCGGCGAGTTCGTCACCGTCGACGACCTGATCGACGACATCGGCGCGGACGCGCTGCGCTTCTTCATGGTCCAGCGCAGCCACGACACGACGATGGATCTCGACCTCGCGCTCGCCCGCGAGCAGAGCGACAAGAACCCGGTCTACTACGTGCAGTACGCACACGCGCGGATCAACTCGATCCTCGAGAAGGCCGGACTGGGCGAGGCGACCGAAGTGCCCGCCGCACCGCACGAACTGCACGAGTCCGAGCGCGCGCTGATCCGCCGGCTCGCCGAATTCCCGGACGAGATCTCCGAGACCTGTGTCCGCCGCGCACCGCACCGCCTGACGATCTACGGCCGCGACCTCGCCGCCGAGTTCTCGGCCTTCTACCGCGACTGCAAGGTGGTGGGCGAGGAGCCGGGCGTGACGGCCTTCCGCGTTGCGCTCTGCGTCGCGACCAAGCGGTTGCTCGCGCGCACGCTGGACCTGCTCGGCGTCAGCGCTCCCGAGCGCATGTAGTTCGGCTCAGAGGTTGAGGTTCAGCGAGCGCGTGAGGTTGCCCGCGGCGTTGTTGAGCCGGAAGAACTCGTCGGTGAAGATCATCACGCCGATCACGATCAGCACGACGCTGGAGATGCCGATCAGCAGCGGGTAGTGGCGCTTGATCCAGCCGGTCGCACCGGCCATCGCACCGATGCCGAGCGCAGTTGCGATGAACGGAACCGCCAGCCCCAGCGAGTAGAACAGCAGCAGCACCGCGCCCTGCGCCAGGTGCTGCTGGGTGCCGGCGGCGGTGAGGATCGCGCCGAGCGTCGGGCCGACGCAGGGCGTCCAGGCGATCGCAAACGCCGCGCCGGCGATGATCGGCCCGCCGGCGCCCGCGCGGTGCGCGAGCTGCTGCGAGCGCAGCTCCACGTTCAGCCGCGGCACGATCAAGGTCGCGGCCATGAACACGCCGAGCAGGACGATCGCGAGGCCACTGATCTTGCGCAGCGTCTCCAGGTTGTCGCTCAGCAGCTGGCCGGCGCCGGTCGCGCCGAGGCCGAGCAGCATGAAGATCGCTGTGAACGAGGCGACGAAGATCAGCGCCGGGATCAGTAGCTGCCGCGGCGACGCCTCTTCGCCCTCGTCGAGTTCGCCGATCGCGACGCCGGAGATCGCCGACAGATAGCCGGGCACCAGCGGCAGCACGCAGGGCGAGAAGAACGAAAGCATGCCCACGCCGAACGCGGCGAAGATGGTTGTATCGACTCCGCCGTCCACTGCGTCAGATCCTCTTAGAGATCGTATCTCTGGAGGTCTTTGTCGAGCTCGGCGTCGCCCGCGCCGTCGGTCGTTGCCGCCTCGGTCGTCGGGGCTGTATCGCGAGCGCGGCGCCAGCTGATCGCGCCGAATACGACGGCGCCGAGCGCGAGCAGGCCGCCGACCACGGGCACCAGGTAGGCGGCCAAGTCGAAGCCGCTCTTCTTCGGGATCGCCAGCACGCCTTCGCCGTATTCGGCGACCAGGGCGGTCTTGATCTCTGCCTTCGTCTTGCACTTGTCGATGAGTCCGCGGATGAAGTTGCGCTCGTCTTCGGCCTGCGGGCCACCGGCGTTGACCAGCGGCACGCCGCAGATCAGGCACATGACTTCCTCCTGCACGGCCGGCAGCGAGGTCTTCAGGCAGGCGGCTTCCGCGCCGGGCGCTGCGATCAACGCGGCGATCAGCACGAGCGTCACGAACGCACCCGCGCGTTTCATTGCTGCTCCTGCAGGACCGGTGGGATGTGCGTGTACAGCCACTTGTCGTTGATCTCATAGCGCTGCAACGACACGACGCGGCCTTCGCGATCGATCAGAAACGACTCGGGCAGCTGCTTGGTGCCGAAGTCCTTGGTCGCGTTGGCGCGGGTGTAACGCAACACGGGGTAGGTGAGGTTGTACTGCCGGCGGAACTTGTTCGCCTCGGACGAGAGGTCGTCCACGTCGGCGCCGAGCACGACGAAGCCATCATTCTTGTACCTGCGGTAGGCCCGCTCGACGGCCGGCGACTCGGTACGACACGGCTCGCACCAGCTCGCCCAGAAGTTCAGCAGCACGACCTTGCCCTTGTACTTCGCCAGTGACGTCGTGCCGGCAGTGTTCAGCACGCGGACGGTTCGATTCGTCGCGGGCAGCCGCTGTCCGGCAGCGACCGCGTTGTCGTACTTGTTTCCGCCCTTCTGCACGAACACGCCATAGGCGAGCAGCGCAAGCAGCGCGGCGAGCGCGATCAAGGCGGCTATTGCGAAGGGCGAACGCTTGCGTTCCATGCGGGCATCAGAGGTTAGATGCCGTGCGTCTGCCGATTCATGTAGGAATTAGGTACTGCGTAAGCAACGATCTTTTGGGAAAGGCGTTTCATGGCTGAGAAAACAACCACCGGCAGGCTCATCGCCGCAGCTGGCGGCATCGTCCTGATCATCTCTCTGTTCCTGAGCTGGTACGGCCTTTCCGGGACGACCGGGAACATCGCGGGCCAGCTGAACATCGACACGAGTTTCAGCGGCTGGCAGTCGCTGGACATCGGCGATTTCGTGCTGTTCCTGATCGGTCTGTTGGCGATCACGCCGGCGGCGCTCGACATCTTCGACCTCGAGCTCGAGTTGCCGTTCGACAAGGGTCTCGCGATTCTGGTCGGCGGCGGTATCGCGGTCGCCTGGGTCATCCTGCGGATCCTCGACAAGCCCGGCGGCGGGATCGCCGGCAGCGTCCTCAGCCTGAAGTTCGGCATCTTCGTCGCACTCGTCGGCGCCGCGCTGGTCACCTTCGGTGGCTTCACGCAGCGTGGCGAGGACGAGAACGAGATGGCGGCCGCGCCGCAGGCCGCGCCGGCCGCCGGCATGCCGCCGCAGCAGCCCGCGGCGCCGGCAGCTCCGCCC
>JBOGYW010000033.1:0-25506 GCA_050696815.1 Solirubrobacterales bacterium
ATACGGCACGGTCCGCACCACGGAGCCCAGAAGTCGACGAGCACCGGCTTGTCGGACTCGACGACTTCCGCCTGAAAGTTGTCGTCTGTGACTGCTGTGATGTCGGCCATTGTTCAGATCGCTCGCTTTCCTGTTTCTGAATTCCGATTGCTGATTCCAATACTTCATTAAGTATAGCGACCCGTCGCGGTGCGTCAACAGCGCGGCGGGCGCTTAACCAAAACTCCACGATTACGGCCGGGAGATCTGGTTGTCTATCGACTTCGTTACTCCGTCGTAACTTGCTCCCGGCGGGGTCGACTCGGCTATGCGAAGCCAGACTTCGATGGAAAACCCTGCGTTCCACCGTTGTGCCCGCGCCGCCGCGTGTCTAATCGCCTGCGCGCTGTTGCTCGCCGCGCCGCGGGCCGGGGCTCGGGCTACTCCTTCGCGCGCGTTCAACGATCTCAATTCGATGCGCGTGCTCGCCGGCGTGCCGCGTGTGAAGACGTTTCCGGGGCGGCTCAACCGCGGCTGCAGAATGCACAACCGCTATATGCACGCGACGGGCCGGTTCGGTCACACCGAGCGCCGCGGCAGCGCGTTCTACTCGCGCAGCGGAGCGCGCGCCGCCGCGGCCAGCGTGATCGCCCAGCCGTCGGCGCTGCCCAGCGCCGCGTGGGGCGACACGGTGTACCACCGGCTGGCGATGCTGCAGCCGCGGCTGCGGCGGTCGGGCTACTCCGGCAGCTACGGCTACGCGTGCCTGCAGGTGCTCTCCGGCATCGGCGCGTCGCGCGCGTCGCGGGTGGAGCTGTACTCGTGGCCGCCGAACGGCGCGGTCGGTTTGAATCCGGTGTTCGACGCCAATGAGTCTCCGGATCCGCTGGCGGATGCGCCAGGGGCGACCGACCTGGGCACGCCGATCACCGTCAACCTCAACGGGCCCTGGAAGAACTGGCGGTTAGCGCGCAGCAGTGTGACGTCGGCGACGCTCGTCAGCGATCTCGGCGCCCCAGTACCGCTTTCGATTGCAGACATGTCGGCGGCGAACGCCGCGTACCTGCAGGGAGGCTTTGCACTGTTGCCGCGCGCCGCGCTGGCGGAGAATACGGGCTACACGGTCACGGCACAGGGGTATGCGGTCTACGGCGAACAGACCTGGCCGTTCGAGCTGACGACCCGGTTCACCACCGGGGCCGCCCCCTACTGAGGGCGCTCAGCTTTCGGTCGTCGCGAACTCGGCGTCGACGCGACGCTTCAGACCAGGCACGCGCACGGCTGCCTCGACCGCGATCTGCGGACTCATCTTCGAGTCCCCCGCCCGCCGCTCGGTGAACCAGATCGGGATCTCTTTGAACGACCTGCCCGCACGGATGGTGCGATAAGTCAGCTCGATCTGAAAGCCGTAGCCGTTGGAGATCACCTTGTCGAGCGAGATTGCCTCGAGCGTTTCACGCCGGAAGCATTTGAAGCCACCGGTCACGTCCTGAACGTCGATGCCGAGAATCCGCTTGGCGTACTCGCAGCCGGCGCGGCTGAGGACGCGGCGGCCGAGGCTCCAGTCGCGCACGCCACCGCCGTTCGTGTAGCGCGAGCCGATCGCCAGGTCGCACTCGCTGTACGCCGCACGGATCAGCCGCCCGAGGTCACGCGGGTCATGTGAGAAATCGGCGTCCATCTCGAGCACCAGGTCTGCGCCGCCATCCAGCGCGACCTGAAATCCCGCTAGGTACGCGCGGCCGAGCCCCTCCTTGTCTTGGCGATGCAGCACGCGAACTGTTGGGTAGTTCTCCGCGAGCAGATCCGCGGCGTCGCCGGTTCCGTCGGGCGAGTTGTCGTCGACGATCAGTACGACGTGCTCACGGGCCGCTTCAGCCAGCCGCTGGACGGCCGCGGCAACGATCGGGCCGATGTTCTCGGCTTCGTTGTAAGTCGGCAGCACCAGCCAGGCGCACGCATCTACTGGATCGCTGTGTGGCATCTGTGTTCAGGTGGATCGGAGGGGAGGCAAACCCTATTCGCAAGGTGCCTCCCACTCGCTGATCGCAACCTGAACGCAATACGTCCCATCTAGTGGCGCTGCAGATATTCCAGCACCGCGAGCACTCGCCGGTGATCGTCTGGCGTCGACTCGAGATTCAGTTTTGTGAAGATGCTCGTCACGTGCTTCTCGGCCGCACGCCGCGTGATCACCATGCTCTCGGCGATCGCGTGGTTGGTTCGACCCTCAGCCATCAGCCGCAGCACCTCGCGTTCCCGCCGCGTCAGCCCGTCCACCGGGCTGTCGCGATGAAGGCGGCCGACCAGTCGGGAGACGATCTCCGGATCCAGTGCCGACCCGCCGTTGGCAACGCGGTGCATCGCGTCGAGCAGCTGGTTGACGTCGACGATCCTGTCCTTCAGCAGGTAGCCGAACCCCGCTGCGTTGTCGGCCAGCAGTTCGACCGCCGAATCGTCTTCGATGTGTTGCGAGAGGACGAGCACCCCAATGTCTGGCAGCTCCTCTCTGATTGTCAGGGCGGCGGCCATGCCCTCGCCCTCTTCCGCCGACGGCATCTGAACGTCGACCACGACTACGTCGGGCTTGTGCGCCCGCACCTTTCGAAGCAGGTCTTCGCTGTCGCCGGCTTGGGCGACCACCTCGATTTCCGCTTCATCGAGCAGTCGCATGATGCCTTCGCGCAACAGCACTGAGCCGTCGGCAAGGACCACGCGCATACCCGCCACCTTCCCTGGCGCCGAAGAATAGGCGCCGCTTTTTACCTCGGACCCCCTCCGCAAATTCTGTTCCGTCCTGTTCAGTTGTTCGATTTATCTGCCGCGAACCGAATCCACTCCTGAGCCGGACGCTTCTAGCCTGGCTGCCATTCTGGCCGACTTCGACGGTCCCGTTGGTTCGGAAAACCGCCCTTTTGCGTAACGATTTTCCGAACCATTGCTGGCTGATTCGCGCCTATAAACACACCTGAGAGCCGTACACACCGGCTGCGTCAACTGTCGAAAAATGACTAGGCAGGCAAGCGCGACGGTCGGACTCGGAAGCTCCGACTCCCCGGATCCGGCCGTCGCGTGAAGCCGCAGGGTGCCAGTCAGAGTGAGGGCGCGACGCGGCTCATCAATCGATCGCGCGACGGCTTCGAACATGCCGAGAAGGCGCCGCGCAACTTCAGGCGATGAGCTGCGTCGCGTTCGACTGGCCCCACCAATTCTTCAAACGCACACGTCGTGCAACCGCAGCCACTGGGGGATCAGATGGACTTTCGACACAACTTGCACCGGCACGTACTCATCGCAGCGGCAGTCGCGGCGGTGGTGGTGTTGGCGCTTGCGACGCGGCTGCATGATGCGTCCGGCGGACTCCTTGAGCACGGTTCGCCGGACGTGGTCGCTCGGGTGGACGCCGCGGCAACGCGGACCGTGAACTCGCGGGCCAAACACCCCGGTCGCCGCGTCCCCTCGCGCGTGAACCGGAGGTCCCGAAGTGGGGATGGTGGGTGGCAGCGGGTGCGCGGCACGGAAGCGCAGACCGGGGCCAGGTCGATCGGGACCGCGCCGGCCCCACGCGTTGCCGCGGCGCACGCCAAAGCGGAATCGGGCTTCGGCGGCTTGGCGAGCATGATCGGCTTGAGCGCGCCGACTCCCCGTGCGGCGGTACCGCTTGAAACGCGCTCCTACACGAGCGACAACAAGGCGCCCGAGATCGATCTCTCCGGTCGCCTCGGCGCGTTCGCGCTCGAGAGTTCGATCTATGGCGGCGCCGAACCCCGCGTGGTCGCGACTGACGCGCCGTTCCGGATCACCGCGCATGACGGCAGTCCGGGCAGTCCCGCGACCGAACAGTCGGGTGTCAGCTGGATCAGCGCACAGCTGTACTCCGCCGATCCGCAGACCGGTGGCTTCGACACGAGTCGCGTGGTCAAGAACTTCGACGATGGGAACACTCCGGCCGGGCCGAAGCATTCGCCTGCCACTTGCGACCCGGCGCAGACTCCGGGCGCGAGCAGTTGCAACCTTTCGTACTCGGGCGTGATCAACGCCGGCCCGGGCTCGTCGGCACTCACTCCGGGGATCTACTACCTCTTCGTCAACGCGAATGACTACACCGGTCACGTCGCATCGAAGCTCTTCAAATTCGGTGTCGGGGTTGCGACGATCGATTCGCTCTTCGAAGGGCAGGCGACGGCACGTTACGTGCCGGTGACCGTTTCGCGAACGCGTGGCAGCGCTACAGCGATGCGACTGCAGTACCGAGTCGCATCGAGCTTGCAGTGGTGTGATGCGCCCCCGGCCACCGTGCGAAAGCTGTCGGACCAATCAGTGATCGGTGGATGGCCCGTCGCCCTGTCTGGGTCGACCAGCGCCGACTTGGTCGTCGACCTCGACGCTCTGCGAATTGGCGACACCGCATGTCTGCCGACTGCCACGCCGCTGGCCGACGGCGAGGTGCGGTTGCGTGCGCTCATGGAGGGCAGCGAGCCGGCGTTCGCACGATCGTCTGAGGACGTGACCGTGGTCTACGACCGCGGCGGCCGCAGCACTGAAGACGACAGTGAACAGCTTGGCCCGGGGGCGGTCGATCTCGTCAGTGGCAACTTTTCACTGAGCGCGACCGATGTGAGCGTCGACGCGTACAAGTCGGACTTAACGGTCTCCCGCACCTACAACTCGCGCTATAGCGATCAGAGTTCGTTGCTCGGGCCGGGGTGGCAGCTTGGGCTTCCCGTTGAGTCGGCGGGGGCTTCCTACCGCCGGGTGATCGACAACGCAGACGTTCGCCTGAATGAGCAAGATCGCTATCCGAGCGTCGATGTCGAGACGAACGACGGCGACTACATCACGTTCGAGCTGTCGGACTCGCCTTACGCGAATGGAGCCGACCGCTATTTCGCCCCGGGCTACGCCGACACGCTCGAACTTCGGCGGATTCCCGATCCGTATGACGCGACGCGCACTGCCGGCTTCACGCTGAAGGATCTCGATTCCGGGACGGTCGTCGGCTTCAAAACCGCCGACAGCTCGATGACCGCGGGCGCGTGGCTGGCGACCGATGTCTCGACGCCCGGCCTCTCTGACGCTGTGACCTACAAGTACACGTATGACTCCGCGGGCAAGGCAAACATCGACACGATGTTCGCACCGGTCGGCAGCAGCGGCGTCGTCTGCGGCGCGGATTTCGCGACGATCGCGCGCGGTTGTCAGGCGTTGAAGTTCAGCTACATCAACGTGAACGGCAAACCCAATGTGCGGCGCCTGCGCTTGGTCACGTTGCGCACATGGGATCCCGCCCTCAACGCGATGCGCTCGGTCGACGTCGCTGTTTACACCTACGACCCGCAGGGACGGCTGGTCAGCGAGCAGGATCCCCGCTTGCCTTCGGCGATCTACACCCAGTACGCCTACGGCGCGAATGGCAGCTCGCAGCTCCTGACGTCGATCGTGCCGCCGAATGAGCAGCCGTTCTCGCTCTCGTACCTGTCCCTGCCCGAAGACAACAAGCCTGGTCGTCTCGAGAAAGTCTCGCGCTCGGCGTTGGCCGCTGGAACCGCAGTGTGGAACGTTCGGTACTACGTGCCGACCAACCCGGCCGTCAACGCGGCTGCGCCATACGACTTCTCGGCGGGCAAGGTCGCGGAGTGGGGTCAGGCCAAGCCACCTTGGATCGCCACCGCCGTGTTCACCCCCGACCAGCCACCGAACGGCTCACCGGCCACCAACTATGGCAATGCTGCGCTGAGCTATCTCGATCCGGTGGGACGCGAGGTCAACTCGGCGAACCCCGGCGGGCGGATCGATGTCACCGAGTACGACGTGAAGAGCAACGTCGTGCGCACGCTCTCGGCGGAGAACCGCGCGCGGGCGATGGCGGAGTCGACGCCGTCGGCACGGCTTGCCGACGCTCAGAAGTGGGATGCGCGCAAGACGTATGTGCCGGTGCCGGGATCGCTCGACGGCCGCACCCACCTTTCCGAAACGGTCGGCCCGGAGCATCAGGTGCGACTCGACGACAACTCACAGGTGACAGGACGAACGCACGCTCGCTTCACCTACGACCAAGGTTCGCCGATCGCAGGCGACAACACCAAGGAGCCGTTCGATCTGATCACTACAAAACGCGAATCGCTGCTGGCTTCGGGCACGGACTACGACGTGCGCACGGCCACGATGAACTATGGCGCGACCGAAGCCGAGTGGAAGCTGCGCGCGGCGCGCACCACCACGACCGATCCCGGCGGCTTGAACATCGTTCGCAAGGTCAATCTGAACGCCGACGGCTTCGAGACCGAGCGCTTCCAGCCGCGCTCGCAGAGTTTGAGCGAGCCGAGCACCACGAAGACGATCTACTACGTCGCCGGTACGGACTCAGGAGACAACGACTGCAATGGAAAGGCCGAGTGGATCGGCCTGCCCTGCAAGGTGGGACCAGGCATTCAGCCGACGGCCGCCGGGATGCCGAAGCTGCCGGTTCAAAAGATCACCTACAACTATCCGCGCCAGCCGTCGGGCTCGGTTGAGACCGTCACCGATGCCGCGGGCAGCCAACAGACTCGCTCGACGGTCAAGACCTATGACGATGCAGGCCGCCTGTTGACCGAAGCGGTGACGGGTTCGGTCGGTGCGGCGATCAAGACCACGAAGCATCTGTACTCGAACCTCACGGGTCGTGAGACTGAGACGCAGTCGTTGAACGGCGACGGCACGGTCGCCAAGCGAGTCACACGAATGTTCGACTCGCTCGGGCAGCTCGCGAGCTACGCGGATTCCGAGGGCCACAGCTCGCTCGTTGCCTACGACCTGCTTGGTCGCGTCTCGGCGACTTACGACGGCAGGGCGACGCGCACCAACGGCTACGACCCGGTGACTGGCGATCTCACCGTTGTCGCCGAAGAAGGCGTCGGCACGTTCAATGGCGCGTACAACGCGGACGGGGCGCTTGTGGCCGAGACGCTTCCCGGTGGCGTCGTTCGTGGCCGCCAGACGGACGCGACCGGCTCTACGACGTACATGTCGTACAACCGCACCGCCAACTGCACGACCGGCTGCCTGATGTACGACAACTTCGCGCTCGGGAACGCCCACGGTCAGATCGCGGGTCTCTGGACGACGATGGCCGGGCAGGACCCGACGGCCCAAATCTACGACTACGACGCGGCGGGCCGGCTCACGCGGACACAGGACGATCGCTTTGTTTCCGGCGTGACGAAGTGCGAACTGCGTGACTACGCGTATGACGCCGACTCGAACCGCCTGTCAAAGCAGACGCGGCCGGAGCCGTCTTCCGGCTGCGACTGGAGCGGAGCCGGGACGACTCAAAGTAATACGTTCGACAACGCGGATCGCCTGCGCAATTCCGGCTACACGTATGATGCATTTGGCCGCACGACCACCGTCCCACAAGCGGATGCGGGCGGCGGTTCGAACGTCACGTCCACCTACTACGTGAACGACCTCGCGCAGTCCGTGACTGAGGCCGGCACGACCCAGACGCTCGACCTCGATCCGATGCTGCGTGTCGGCAGAAAGGTCAAGACGGGTGGAACCTCTTCGACGGAGATCTACGCCTACTCCGATGACTCCGATGCACCGGCCTGGACCCAGACTGGCAACGCGTGGACTCGCAACATCGCCGGTCTCGGCGGTGACCTGGAAGTCATCCAAGACTCGTCGGCGGGCGTGCGTCTGCAGATCCAGAACATCCGTGGTGACGTCGTCGCGCAGAGCACGACTGACGGCACGCTCTCGAACATCACCAACGTCGACGAGTTCGGCGTGCCGAAGACTGCAATGCCGGCGGGCACGAAGTACGCCTTCCACGGTTCGAAGCGGCGAGAGGCCTTGACGGCCGGCGGAGTGGTCGCGATGGGTGTGCGCCTCTACGCGCCGCGACAAGGGCGGTTCTTGCAGGTCGATCCTGTGCCCGGCGGCACCGCAAACCCGTACGAGTACCCGAGCGATCCGATCAACTCCGCGGACCTCGATGGAAAGAAGAAGTACACCCTCGAAGGATCGCTGCGCGTGAAGCTCGGCCGCAAGTACGCGACTCAGTTGATCAACGCGCTGCGTTCTAAGAACGCCGAGACTGTCAAGAACGTTCTGACTGGAATTGTCGGAGGATTGATCGGCGCAGAAATCGGCGGCGCACCCGGCGCAGTAGTCGGTGTTCTTACTGGCGCGATCGTCGGGATACTCACCGATCATCTGCTCGCTCAAGGAGTCGACGCGCTGAAGGCGGATCTAAACCGAACCTCAAATGGCAAACACAGCCACGGCGTCGTTTTTCGAGCTTTCGTGCGAATCACGGTAGACGTCAAAGTGATTCCACCGTCGGTCAACATCGACACGGACAGCGGCTTCCATTCCTACGGTTGCTACAACTGCAAAAAGAACACGCACAAAGTCACCGGCAACCTGAAGTTCATCTCATGAAACGGAAATCGACGGGGGATCGGCTAATTGGTGGTGGCGGAGCGGCCGCAGGCAGCGTTGCGCTCGTGGCAGTTATTGAGGGCGAGTACTACTGGTTCACCTTCGCCTTCGTCGCCCTGGGCATTTCAGTCTTGATCGCAGGACTGATCATCCGCCGCAAGGAGCGACGGGACGAGTCGCCCTGAAGAATCACATCGCCGGAACCCGCACCAGCTTCGGCTTGCTGAACGCCTTGGTCCTCACAATCCAAAAGTGCACCGCGTCGCGCTCTTCGATGGCCTCGACAGCTAGAGCTTGTTTGCGCCATGCGAGGGACCACAACAACCCGTAGCCGGCGGCAGCCACCGCGAGCTGTGGGAACAGCAGCGACGCGATCGCCGAGATGATCGCGATCGCCAGCACAGGCCAGAGACGCGTGAACAGCACCGCGGCGGGCTCGATCTTCGGGAAGACCGGTTCGGGGCGTGAGCGCGACAGCAGATCGCGGATCGACTCCATCACCTGATCGCTGTGGCCGAGCCAGGTGCCGATCAGGCAGGCGATCACCAGCCAGATCGCGCCGAACACCAGCAGCAGCACGCTGTGCTCGCGTGCGATCGCGCCGACCGAAACGACGATCAGCGCGAATGACGAGGTGCCGAGCAGTAGGACCGACGTTCGCAGGTACTCGGTGTAACGCATCGGCGAGTTGCGACCGGCTCAGCTCGCTCGCAACAGCTCGGTCACGCCCGCCGGCCCGTCAACCATCAGGTCCGCCCGCTCGACCAGCTGCTCGGGCTGCTCCTCGGACGACACGCCGACACACAGCGCACTCTCCAACGTACCGGCCGACTCCAGGCCGAGCAGCGCGTCGAAGGCGTCGATGTCAGTCACGTCATCGCCCACGTAAGCGGCGTGCGTCGCGCCGTAAGTCTTGACAAGCCGCGCCACCACGACGCCCTTGTCGAAGTGCACGGGCGGCCGGATCTCAAGCACCATGCGCCCGCGATGGATCTCGAAGCCGCGATCGACGGCGTCGGTTTCGATGCCACGGACGATCCCCTCAGCGGCCTCCTCGTCGTCGGCGCCGCGCCAGTGCAGGGCCTGGATGAAGTCTTTGTCCTCGATGCGTACGCCGTTGCGGCGCAGATCGGCCGTGTCGAAGCCCTCGATGAACTTGCGCACCGGCTCACGCCACTGCTGGATCTCCGGCGCGCGCTCCAACTCTCCCGTGGACGGGTCGAGCAGCTCGGCGCCGTGCGCGCCGGCATAGACCACTCCGCCCACGCCCACCAGTCGCTTCGCGTCGGAGGCACTGCGCCCGGACACGCACGCGACCAGCAGCAGCTTCGCCGAAAGCGCGCCGAGCAGGCGGCTGACCGCCAAAGGAACCTGCGCGTCGTCGGCACGTTTGACCACTGGGGCGAGCGTTCCGTCGACGTCACAGAACAGTGCGCAGCGCTTCGGGTGCTCGGCCGTCGCGGCGAGCCAGTGGTCGAGCGCGTCGGATTGGCCGCTCTGCATCGGTCTAGTATCGCTCACGCATGGCTGAAAGCGGGCAAAGCGGCGACGCCGCGGGACGCGATGGGCGCGGGGATGCAGCCCAGCTGACCGGCATCGGTCTCGCCGGCGGCGGATTCTCGGGCCTGTTCGGCGTGGGCGGCGGCGTGGTGATGGTCCCGCTGCTGATCCTGCTGCGCGGGTTCGGCGAGAAGCGCGCGACCGGAACCTCGCTGACGGCGATCGTCGTGATCGCGATCTTCGGTGTGATCGGCAACGAGATCTCCGGCAGCGTCGACTTTGCCAAGGGCGTGTTGATCGGCATTCCTGCGCTCGGCGGCGTGGTCGCCGGCACCGCTCTGCAACAGCGCCTCAGCGACCGGCTGCTCTCCGGGCTCTTCGCGGTGCTGATGATCGCCGTCGTGATCGTCTACGCGGTGAACGGCTGATGGAGGCCGTCGAAGTGATCCTCGTCGGCTTCGCCGCCGGCATGGTCAGCGGCCTGTTCGGCGTCGGTGGAGGCGTGATCTTCGTGCCCGCCCTCGTGTTCCTGTTCGGCCTCACGCAGGCCGAGGCGGAGGCGACGTCGCTCGTCGCGATCGTGCCGGTCGCGCTGGTCGGCAGCTATCGCCAGAAGAAGTACGGCAACGTGGCGATGCGCGACGGCGTGATCATCGGCCTTACCTCGCTTCCGGCCGCGCTGCTTGCCACCTACGTGGCCAACGCGCTGCCGCAGTCCACGCTGAAGATTCTCTTCTCCGGGCTCTGCCTGTACGTTGCCTTCAGGATGGGCAAGCGCGCACTCAAGAAGCCCGTGCCGGAGCCGGCCGGTGCCTGAGGCCACCGCCGGTCACGAGCTGCAGCCGCCGTCGGTCAAGACGGTGCGCGGCGTCGTCACCTTTGCCGTTCTCGCCACGGCGATCCACTTCACCGACAACACGCTGAACATCCAGGACTACCCGGCCGCGAGCTGGCAGCCGGACTGGTTCGAGTACATCGTCGCCGCCTCGTGGTTCGTTTTCACGGCGATCGGGACTCTCGGCTACCGCTACTACCGCGACGGCAACTTCCCGAAGGCGCACCTGTTTCTCGGCGTCTACTCGATCACCGGCTTCGTGACGCTCGGCCACTTCACGACGGCGACGCCTGGCGAGTTGACCACGTTCGGGCTCGTGACCGTGTTGATCGACGCGATCGTCGGCATCGTCGTGCTGTCGACGGTGGTCTGGTCGATTCGCGCGCGGCGCGAACCGGCGGCGGTCTAGCGCTTGCGCGGCACGCCGGTGGCGCGCGAGACGACGAAGTCGTTGACCGGAGTCGGCGTGACTGCGGCGGCGGCGAGCTGGACCTTCGACGGGATCCCTACGGGGTAGCGCGCCCGCGGACGCTTTGCGCTCAAGGCGCGCTGCACGCAGGTCACCACGTTCTCGACCGGCACCGTCGTCTTCTGCATCAGCTTCAGCGTGCGGCGCATGCCGGTGGTGTGCGACGCGTAGAGGGTCTGCTGCTCGTCGGCGAGGCTCGCCGTCGTCTTGTCGAATTCGTCGATCATCGTGCCCCACATGTCGGTATCGGTCGCGCTCGGTTCGACCAGGGACACACTGATGCCCCATGGCTTGACCTCCATCCGCAGCGCGTCGGCCAGGCCTTCCAGCGCGTACTTCGAACCGCTGTACGGGCCGGACCACGGCGTCGAGATGCGTCCGCTGACCGATGAGATGAAGACGATGCGGCCGCGCGCTGCGCGGATCTTCGGCAGCACGGCCTGTGTGACCTCGATCGTGCCGAAGACGTTCACATCGAACTGGCGGCGCAGCTCCTCCGGCGGGATCGACTCAACGGGCGCGTTGATCGCGATGCCGGCGTTGTTGACGATCGCGTCGAGCTGCTCGGGCAGTACATCGCCGAGCTCGGCGATCTGCTCGCTGTTGGTCACGTCGAGGATCACCGGCGTGAGCTTCGACTGGCCGGCGGCGGCGAGCAGGGCGTCGGCGGCTTCCACGTTGCGCACGCCCGCGTAAACGTCCCAGCCGTCAGCGACCAGCTGCAATGCAACCGCGCGACCGATGCCGCGACCGGCGCCTGTGATGAGTACAGACCGCTTGCCCTCCATCAAGAGGGCAACATACCGTGTTCGAGCGCGCCTTTCACCGATGCGTCGAGCGAGTTGAGCCGGTAGAGCGCCAGAGCCTCCGCGCTCGCGAAGCGCTGGCCCTGCGGCGCGCCGTGGTGTGAGAGCACGCAGTTGATCAGCTGCAGTTCGCGCTTGGCGTCGATGCCGCCGGCGCGGGCGGTCAGTTCGCGGATGATCTGAGCGCCGAGTTCGAGGTGGCCGAGCAGGCGTCCCTCCTCGGTCACGGTGATCTCGGCCCCGAACGCGAACTCGCGCGTCTTGCCGATGTCGTGCAGCAGCGCCGCGGCGATCAGCAGATCGCTGTTCAGTTTGCGGTGCAGATCCCAGGTCTGCTGCGCGAGCGTCGCGACCGCGACCGTGTGCTCGAGCAGCCCGCCGAGGTATGCGTGGTGCCCGTCGCGCGTGCAGGGCGCGGTGCGTAGCGCGTCGCGCAGCGAGTCGTCGCCGAGCAGCACCGCCAGCGGCTTGCTCAGCTCCGGGTCGTGGACCTCGCTCGCCAGGTGCTCGAAGAAGCCCTCGAGCTCGTCGACGTCGCGGTAGGCGGCCGGCAGGAAGTCGCGCGGGTCCGCGGCCTCGCCGTGGTCGGCCTTGCGGATCGAGCGCAGGTTGATCTGCCGCTCGTTCTGAAACGATTCCACGCGACCGGCGACGCGCACGATGTCGCCTCTTTCGAACTGACCGGCCAGGTAGCTGGCGTCGTTGAAGGCGCGGGCGCCGATCTTGCCGGTGGAGTCGCGCAGCTCGACCGCCAGGTAGGGCGCGCCGCTGCGCGCGGTCAGCTTCTCTTTGCGCGTGCAGGCGTAGACGCCATCGATTTCGGCGTCCGGTGCGAGGTCAGCGATCGGGGCGTTGAGCAAAGCCGGCATGTTTCTATTCTGCGCTCCGCGGCGGACGCGCGAAATCGCCGTTTACCGCTTGGGAATCGGCTTTGCGCCGTTCCCGGCTGGACGCCCGTCGCTGACCGGTAGCCGCAAACTACGCAACCGGATAGCTTTGGGGCATGCGAGACGGAGCTTCCGACAGCGTCCTTTGGAGCAACGCAGACATCCCCCGTGGGCCGACGATGATCGTCAGCTTCAAGGGCTGGAATGACGCCGGCAACGCCGCCAGCGCCGCACTCAGCTTCCTCAGCCAGACGAGCGAACGCCGCCGGATTGCCGAGATCGACCCCGAGAGCTTCTTCGACTTTCAGTCGCACCGCCCGCAGATCGCCGTGATCGACGGCGGCGTGCGCAGCGTCGACTGGCCGGCCAACATCTTCTACTCGGCCGACGTCGAGGGCATCAAGGGCGGCGCTCTGCTGCTCGAAGGTGAGGAGCCATCGATGCGCTGGCAGACGTTCTGCGACGCGGTCGTGCACGTCGCCCAGGAATGCGACGTGACGACCGTCGTGATGCTCGGCTCGCTGCTTGCCGACGTGCCTCACACGCGCCAGTCCGCGATCAACTGCATCTCGACCGAGGAGGAGATGATCGAGGGCCTCGGCTTCCGCGTCGCCAACTACGAGGGTCCGACCGGCATCACCGGCGTGCTGCAGCGCGCCTGCGCCGAGGCCGGCCTGCGCACCGTGAGTCTCTGGGCTTCGGTGCCGCACTACGTTGCCGCGACGCCGAACCCGCCGGCCGCACTTGCGCTCGTGCGTGCCTTCGAGGCCGTCACCGGATCGATGATCGACGCAGCCGAGCTGGAGGCCGCGGCCGACCGCTTCCGCGAGCAGGTCAGCGCCGCCGTCGCACAGGACGACGAGATCTCCGGCTACGTCAAGACTTTGGAAGAGAACGTCGACGAGGACGAGCAGATCGACGGCCCGATCCCGTCAGGCGACGCGATCGCCCAAGAGATCCAGCGTTACCTGCGCCGTCAGGAAAACAGCGGCTAAGCCTCCGTCGCCGGACAGACGTGGTTGAAGGCGCAGAACTTGCACTTCATGTACTCGGGTTTCGGCGTGAAATCGAGTGAGATGATCTTGTCGGCGACCTCGTTGATCGTCTCGCGAACCTCGGCGACGTGCTCCTCGGTTGCCTCGGCCTCGATCACCGGCGTCGTGTTCTCGAGGAAGTAGTAGACCAGGCCTTCGGCCTCGAGGCCCATCGAATCGGCCGCCGCCAATTTGTAGATCGCCAGCTGAACCTCGCTCTGGGCGCCGCTGCGCAGCTGCGCAGCGGTCTTCGAGTCGCTGCCGGTCTTGTAGTCGACGACGCGCTTGCCGCCGTCGGGGGCCGTGTCGATGCGGTCGATCTTGCCGTTGACCTGGATGCCGTCGAGGATCTTGCCACCGACCGGCGTGTCCTTCATCAGCTCCGTCGGCGGCAGCTTCAGCTGGAACCCGGCCTCGGTCGTGACCATCCCGTCGGGCCGCGCGAAGTCGCTCTCGGCGTAGCGGTCGATCATCCGCCGCGCGCGGTCGAGCAGCTGGCGATCGTCGTCGTTGTCGCCCCAGCCACCGGTCGCGATCGCGCGGTTGAGCAGCTTCGTCAGTCGCTCCTTCGCCTCGGGCACGTCTTCGGCGGTCTCGCCGTCGCGATGGAAGCGCTCGAGCACGTTGTGCACAAGGATGCCGAGCCGCAGGTGGCTCTGCTCGCGCGTCGGCACGCGCAGCACCGTCTCGTACTCGTACATCTTCGGGCAGCGCTGGTACTGGCCGATCGCGCTGGCGCTCAGCCGTAGGCGGTTGCCCGTGACCGGCAGAAAGCTGCTCAGCCGCGGTGCGATCGCGCCGATCGTCTGTTCCAGTTGCTCCACCCGCTGCTCGCTCTCGATCAGTCGCGCATCCAGACCGGAGTTCTCGAACTCGGACCGCTGCGCCGGCGACATCGACGCCATCAGGATCCCGTTGAGCTCGGGCAACGCCGCCGAGACAGGCTGGTTCTGACGCAGGCGATGCGTCAGCGCGCTGAGCTTGATCAGTTCGGCGAAGCGCGCAAACTCGGCCGGAGTCTGCGCGGCTGCGTCGAGCCGCATCTCACCGAGCTGGGCGCCGGTCTTCTCGATCGAACCCATCACGTGCTTGCGCAACTCCTCCATCTCGGCGTAGATGAAGTCGGTGGTCTCGAAGTCGTGCTCGTCCAGCTCGACCTCTTCGCCGCCGACCGCGTCCATCGCCTCGACGAAGAAGTCGGAGACCTTGTGGCCGCGGGTCGGCGCCTCGAACCAGCTCAGCACCAGCTGCCCGCGCGCGCGGGTCATCGCGACGTGTGCAAGCCGGCGCGTCTCTTCGATGTGCTCGGCGCGCAACGACTCGGACTCTTTGCCCGGCAGCGGCGGCATCGGATCGCGCAGCAACGGCCGCGGCACGTTGTACTTGTCGGATTGGCGGGCGCCGGGCCAGCGGCTGCGCACCATTCCCGGTACGAAGACATATTCGAACTCGAGACCCTTCGATCCGTGTGCGGTCATCAGCCGCACCGCGTTCGGGTCGACCTCCGCATGCTCGCTGGCCTCTTCGATGCCGGAGTCGGCGATCGCGGTGATGTAGTTGGCGAACTCGCGGGCGGTCGCCTGCGGCCGGCGGGCGCCGAAAGCCTCGGCCAGCTTCTGTAGCTTGCTGAGGTTGGCGAGCCGGTCGGGCGCGTTCGCGCCACTCTGCAGCAGCACCGTGCCCTTGATCGCGACACGGTTGATCAGACGCAGAGTGAACTCGCCAGGTCGCAGCTCGTCGAGCAGGTTTTCCGCAAAGTCAAATGTCTCGACGAACACCCGGAACTTGTCGATCGTCTCGGGCGCGAACTGCTTGTTGCGCGACGCGGATCGCATCGCCTCGAGGATGTGCGGCTGCTTCTTCTTACTCATCCAGCGCGTCAGCTGGGCGTATTCGGCGCTGTCGAGGTTGACCGGCGGCGCGGTGAGCATGCGCCAGGCGTCCTCGTTGAGCATCGGGTTGGCGAGCACCTTCAGCCAGCTGAGCGGTACGCGGATCTCGGAGCGCTGAAAGAAGTCGTAGGTGTCGAGCACGTAGGGCAGGTTGTGCGCGGCGATGCGGTCGGCCAGCACCGACATGTTTCCGCGGGTCTTGGCGAGCACGCAGATCTCGCGCGGCTCGACGCCTTCGTCTGCGATCAGCCGCTCGATCTCGGCGACGATCGCCTGCGACTCGGCGACTTCGTTGGCAGCTCGCCAGAACTGCACGCCGCCGGGCTTGTCGGTTGCCGCCGTCAGATCTTTCTGCACGCGACGATCACCGTCGATCTGCGTGACGAGGGCACGCGCGGCGTCGATGATCGGCGGTGCCGAGCGGTAGTTGAGTTCCAGCTCGACCTGCGTGAAGTCGCCGAAGCGCCCGCCGAAGCCGATGATGCTGCGCGCCGATGCGCCGCGGAAGCCGTAGATCGACTGGTCGTCGTCGCCCACGGCGGCAAGATTGCGATGGTCCTGGGTGAGCAGCTTGAGGATCTCGAGCTGCACGAACGTGGCGTCCTGGAATTCGTCGACGAGCACGTGGTCGTACTTGCGCGCGATCCTGGCGCGCGTGGCCTCGTCACGACTGAGCAGTTTGTAGAGCTCGAACTGCATGCCGCCGAAGTCGATCGCCGCCGCGTCCTTCAGGAACTGGTCATGCGCCGCGTAGTAGCGCGACTGCTCGAGCATCGTCTCTGCCTTCTCGCGGGCATCGGGGTCGGCGGCATCCGCCAACGCGTGCTCGGCGTAGTCGCGCAGCGCGTCCGGCGAAATGCAGTCCTCCTTGAGCCGGTCGATCATCGCGTTGAGATCGCCGATCAGCTGAGCCGGATTGCCGCGCAGCGGCAGGCGATGGAAGTTCAGTTCGGAGAGCCGGCCGAGCATGATCGCGATTCGGTCGGGCTGAGTGGCGGTGCTGACGAACGGGTTGAGGTCCGCCGCCGCCGCTTCATCCTTCAGCAGGTCGAGGCACAGCGCGTGGAACGTAGTGGCGTTGATGTCGTCGAAGTTCTCTCCCAGCGCGATCTCGATGCGCTCGGCCAACTCGGCGGCCGCGTCGTTGGTGTAGGTCAGCGCGAGGATGCGATCGGCCGGCACGCCCTGGCTGACGAGCCACTCGAAGCGGCGCGTCAACGTGCGGGTCTTGCCGGAGCCGGCGCCGGCGACGATCAGCAGCGGCCCGCCGAGGTGGGTGACTGCCTTGACCTGCTCTTCGTTGAGGCCTTCGAGCAGATCGTCTGCGTTGGGCGGCGCGGGGCGGTCCAAAATGCTCTGCTCCTGGGTTTCGCTCACATCTTTAGGATACGGTGCCGCAATGGCATCAGGGATCGATCGAAACTCGCTTTTGGCCGGACTTTCCGATGCCGAGCGGCGTGCGGTCGAAGCCGACTGGACCGAGGCCTGCCGGCGGATGGTCGCGGCGATGAAGATCGCGTTCGAGAAGTTCCCGACCTTCGCGGAGCGCAGCGTCGGCACCGGGCACGGCGCCGGCGGAGATTTCACGCTGGTGATCGACGAAGTCGCGGAGGATGCGGTGTTCGCCGAGCTCGAGCTGTTTGCCGCGGCTGGAGCGGAGTTCTCCGCTCTCTCTGAAGAGCGTGGCGACGTGGACTTCGGCTCACGCGGAGTGCGTGTGATCGTCGACCCGATCGACGGTTCCCTGAACGCTAAGCGCGTGGCTCAGTCCTACAGCCTGTCGGTGGCGGTCGCCTGCGGCGAGACGATGGCCGACGTGGTCTACGGCTACGTATACGACTTCGGCGCCGACGAGGAGTGGGTCGCGAAGCTCGGCGAAGGGGCCTGGCTGAACGGGCGTCTGCTCGATCCTTCTGAGGCCGGCAACGAGCTGGAGGTCGTCGGCCTCGAATCGACCAAGCCGGTTTTCATCACGCCGAAGCTGCTGGAGACGTTCGACGGCCGCGTGCAGCGGATTCGCTCGATCGGTTCGATCGCCTTGACGCTGTGCCAGGTCGCGGCCGCGCGCTTTGACGGGATGCTCTCGCTGCGCGCCTGCCGCTCGGTCGATGCCGCCGCCGGCCAGCTGGTGGTGCGCGAAGCGGGCGGAGTGGTGCTGTTCGGCGCGGACGACGATCCTTTGGCCGCGCCGCTCACGCTGGCACCGCACAAACCGGTCGCTGCCGGACGCGACGAAGACCGCGCCCGCTTCCTGATCACCGCCCTCAGCTAAGCCGCACTTTTTTGCGGGGCGGGTGTAACGCATCCCGGCCGCGAGTGTTGTATGGTTCTGACCATTGTTACTTCTAACAAACTTATTGTTTGTATGACTACGGAGGAAAGGCGCTAATGGCAGCCACCGCCACAAAGAAGCCCGCAGCTAAGA
Organism: Solirubrobacterales bacterium; assembly: GCA_050696815.1. GTDB lineage: Bacteria > Actinomycetota > Thermoleophilia > Solirubrobacterales > JACPNS01 > JACPNS01. Next base: position 18,255 of record JBOGYW010000033.1, read on the forward strand.
AGCCGGCGGCACGCAAGACCACCGCACGTAAGACGACCGTGAAGAAGACCAGCGCCCGCACCCAGGCGAAGGCAACCGCGACGTCGGCGAAGACGACCGCCAAGAAGGCCGAAGCCGAGGCGCAGTCGACGTTTGAGACCTACGCCGAGAAGGCACTGCTCGTGCCGGTCGGACTGGCCCTCGAGGTCCGCGACGGCGTCGTCGACTTCGTCGAGCCGTACACCTCGCTTGACGGCATCGAGAAGCAGCTGAAGAAGTTCGAGAAGCGCGGCAGCACCTTCCGCAACCGCGTCGAGCGCGACGTCAAGAAGCAGCGCACGCGCGCAGAGCGTGAGATCCGCAAGCAGCGCAAGGACATCGAGAAGACGTTCACGTCGCAGCGCAAGGACATCGAAGACACGTTCAGCACGCAGCGTAAGCGTGTTGAGGACACCTTCACGTCCTTCACCGACGAGGTCGAAACCCGCGTCAAGGACATCCAGGGCCAGCTCGAGAAGGCTCTGGACTTCTAGGACACAGATTTACCCCTGATCAAACGGGTCGCACGGCAGCGACTCAGCCGAACAAAAACGGCACCTCCCCCAATCCCTCCCCCAAGGGATCCGAACAAGAAAAAAGCCCCGGCCAGGAAGCCGGGGCTTTTTCTTTACCTAGATACGGAAATCGGTAAGTCTTAGGCGGCGAAGTACTCCGCGTTGATCGACGTGAACTTCGACCACTCTTCCGGCAACTGGTCCTCGGCGAAGCAGGCGTCCACCGGGCAGGCCTCGACGCAGGCATCGCAGTCGATGCACTCGTCGGGGTTGATGTAGAGCTGCACGGCCTCCTCGTAGCCCGGCTCATCGGGCGACGGATGGATGCAGTCAACGGGACAAACCTCGACGCACGAGTTGTCCTTCTGTCCGATGCAAGGTTCTGCGATTACGTAGGCCAACTTGGCTCCTTCGACTAGCTACCCAAAAGCTTGAGCGCTCATTTTAGACACGAGAATCCGTTCTAACCGGAATTTACTCCGATTCGCCAGATCAAACCGTTCTGAGGGTTTTATAGATTCAGGTCCATGATCCTGCTCACCGGCGGCACCGGAACCTTGGGAAGGCCGCTTTTGCAGCGGCTTCTCGGCGCCGGCATGGATGTGCGCTGCATGGTGCGAGAGCCCCGCAGGCTCGGGCCGGCGCGCGTGCAGGTACAGATCGCCGTCGGCAACCTGGCCGACCGCCACGGCTTCACCAAGGCGCTGCGCGGCGTCGACACCGTCGTCCACCTGGCGGCGACCACGCGCGACCAGCAGCGCGGCGGGATCGAGGAGCTCAACGGTATTGCGACCGCGCGGATGGTCGCCGCGGCTCGCAGGGCCGGCGTGGAACGCTTCGTCTACGTGAGTTCGATCGGCGCGTCGCGCTATGCGAGCAGCCGGTTCATCCGTACGCAGGCGATCGCCCGCGACGCGATCGCCGCCGCCGGCTTCGAGTCACTGATCTTCGAAGCCTCGATCATCTACGCGCCGAACGACCCCTGGCTGGGGCTGCTTGCCAAGCTGGCCCGGCTGCCGGTGATGCCGGTCGCAGGAGACGGCAGGGCGCGCTTTCAGCCGATCTGGGCCGATGACGCGGCCGATGCGATCACCGCGGCGATGACCGGCGGTGCAGCCGCCGGGGTGGAAGACGCCGCGGCACGCACCCGCTACATCGAACTCGTCGGCCCGGAAGTGCTGACGCACGACGAAGTCCTGCGCACGGCGATGCGCAGCTTTGGCCGCAGCCGGCCGCTGCTGCATCTGTCGCGGCAGACCGCCCAGCGCCTGCTGCGTCTTCAGGAGTGGTACCTGGGCCCGTCGGCGGTCGCCACCTGGGATGAGGCCGAGCTGCTCGACTATCCCTCCGTGGCGACGCGGGGCACCGCCGATCTTGAAGCTCTCGGGGTACGCCCGCTGGCGATCGCCGACGTTTTACCCGCGCGCTAAGGCGCGTAGCGAGCGATCGCGATCTTCGCGTGCGTGAATGACTTGGCCTTGGCCAGCGCGCCGCACGCGTAAAAACCGCCGCGCAGCGCAGGGACTGCCTCAGTCGTGTAGATCGGCGACTTTTTGACGAAGAAGTCGTCGGCCGACTTCGGAAAGCCGAGCTGGTTGCCGGCGCCGTCGAGCCAGAAGTAGTTGCCGTACTCGTAAGTGCCCAGCCTGCTCGCGAAGTAGCCGGCAAAGACGCCGTCGCCGTGGCCGTGCAGCACGGCCATTTCGGTGTCGGGCGCGTTGTCGGATGCCGGATAGAGCAGCAAGAGGATTGCGCTGTGGCTTGGGTTTGTCTGGTTGTCGACCTCGCCGGAGTGCGGGAACTTGTCGTCGGGCAGGCCCGCCGGCGTGATCCGGGTCACATCGATGATCAGCGTCGTGTCGGCTGCCGGCTGCCCCGGGATTTGGTCACGGCGGAAGCGCTTCACGATCACGCTGCCGTCGGTCTCCGCGACGATGCCGTCGAGGCGCGAGCTGACGCTCGTGCCGCCCACGTCAGCGATCCCACCCGTCGCGTAGGCCGGGTCCGGCGCGCCGTTGGCGAGGATGCGCTGTACCAGTCCGCGGTCGGCGGCGGAGACGCCGGCAAGGTAGGCCGGGCCTGAGGACTTGGCGTCGATCGCGCGGACGACGAAGGCGGGGTAGGTCACGCTGCCGCCAGTGCCGAAGGTGCTGTCGACCTTGCCGTTCGGCGCGATTCGCGTGAGCACGCTCGCGGTTGCGCCCGACTGCACGGCGACGAGCACGCCGCCGTCGAACTGCGGGAAGATCACAACGCCGCGATAGCCCGAGAACGATCCATCCGCGCGCTTATAGAGGGCAGCCGGAAGCGTGATCCGGCCGAAGCGCTTGTCGGCGGAAAGGTCGGTTTTCGTGCGGGAGAGATAGACCGTCTGGCTCTTGCCGCGGCGGAACGCGAAGTAGATGTGGCCGTTGCCGTCGATCGTTGACGTGATCGGGCGGTTCGACGAGCTGCCGACGGTGAGGTAGCGGCGTCCGTTTCCGCGCCGCTCGATCCTTCCGTGCTTGTTGAGCTTGAAAGCGATCTGGCGGTACTTGCCGCCCGAGGCACTCTGCGCGAGAGCGACGAGCTTCTCGTTGCCGGTCACGACGCAGTTGCTGACGTACTCGAAGGTGCCTGGCAGGTTGGTCGAAAGCGTGAAAAGCCCCTTGGTTCCCCAGTTGGTCTTCGGCTTGAGCTGGGTGCTGGCAGCGGCCGAAGAGGCGCAGACGAGCGCGAAGGCCGCAGTTATCAGGAACAGTTTCAGTACACGCATCTGCTCAACCTTTCCGGCGATTACGGAACCAGCTTCGAGACGCGAACTGTGCGCCCGAGCGTGCCGACGAGCAGCAGGTACTGGCGCTTCGGCGCGGACAGCAGGGCGGTGATGTCCATCGGGTCTTTGTGGTCGAAGAAGATCTCGGAGTTGGCGAGCACCAAGCCGGCGGCGTTGATCTTCACGCCGGTGATCTCGCGGTATGTGCCGGGCTTCTGGGTGCTTGCGGTCGACCAGTACCACTGCTGGTAGCCGCCGTTCGGCGAGTCGGTCAGCGTCGTGCCGGCGACTTCGCCGTGGTAGTCGAAGAACGTGTTCGCCGGAATGTCGAGGCCGGCGCCGTAGGTGATGCAGGTCTGCACGGCCGAAAAGCACTGGTCGCGACGGCCGTCGCTGTAGTAGTGAACGATGCGCGTCCCGCCGTATGTGCCGGAGCGGAAGTACGTGGTGATGTTCGCCGAGCCGTCGGGCTGCGGCGAGCTGTCCAGCGCGGTGCCGGCCCATGCGTTGACGCCCAGCGTTTCGATCGAGACGCGGCCGGAGTTTGCGAATCCAGTGTCGAGTGTGCCGGTGCCGGTCAGGCGCACCAGCGTGGCGGCTTGGTTGAGCGCGAGCGAGGTCGGGGCGAAGCGCTGATCCGGCGCGTGCGATTCGGTCGACGGAGTCCAGCCGGCGACGTAGATCGCGCCGCCCGTCGAGCTGCGCAGCGTCGCGCCGCGCAGTTCAGCGATCGTGCCGAACGATCCGTCGCCGCTCAGCAGGGCGGTGCCGTCCGACTTGAACATCGCGATCTTCGTGCTGCGTGCGCTCACGGCGCCGGCGATCCCGACGTTGCCGTTCGCAAGCTTGCGAATCGAGACGTCGCGGCTGAACGGCAGCGGCAGTTGGACCAGGCCGCCCGGTCCGAACGTGCGATCTGCGCGGCCGTTGGTCTCGACGTGCGCGGCGAACAGCTTGTCCTTCTTGGCGAAGACGTAGTAGAGGCTGCCATCGGCGGCGATCGACGCCGCCAGCACGTCACGGCCATTGACGTCGAGGCGCACCGGGAACGGCCCGCGGTTTGCCTTGCCGCGCGCGTTCACGTGCTGGTAGTACTGATGGTTGAGCGGCTTGCTCGACCGCGCGAAGCGCGCAGTCGTCAGCAGGTAAAGGTCGCCGTCGACGATGCGTTGTTCTGCCGCGGTCTGTTTGCCGGGGACGCTGAGCGTGACGCGCCCGTCGCCGGAAAAAGACTTGGCGTGCTTCCAGCTGACCGGCGCCGTGCGGGCGCCTGCCGGCGCGGCGGCGAGCAGGATGAGGATGACGATCGTGGCGGAGAATGCAGCGAGGCGAGCACGCATAACGAAAGGCCTTTCTTCAACTACCGAGTTTCGAGCAGACGGATTCAAAACCCGCCCTGCGGTGAAAAGTTGCGCTGCGGTTCACCCGTGCGAGTGTCAGGAGGACGGCAGCAAGCGTACGACGCCGAGCCGATGCTTGACGCCGACGGGAATCACAACCGTGCCGTCGCGCTGGTCGAAGATCGGGGATCCGGCGCGCTGCATGAGCGACCGCGAAAGCTGCGTGGGCTTGCCGCGCTTGACCGCGGCGCCGTCGGCGGCCACCGTCATCACCTCGTACCCACCTTCCCAGTTGTAGAAGAGGATCGAGTAGGAGCCGTCACCGGCCAGGCGGTAGTCGTGGTCATAGGTGTGTTTGATCGCCGGGCTAGGAATTGACACGCCGTTGGGATCCGCTGCGAATGGACCGAACGGCAACGCTCCACCGGTCGGGCCGATGCGGCGGGCCCAGGCGGAGTGAGTAGTGCCGACGCCATAGACCAGAGCCGTGATCGTGCCGCCGGAGTCGGCGGCTGCGTCGTAGGCGAACGCCGGCGGCTTTGCGCCGGGAAGTTCCAGCCCGCCGTTCGTGCCGAACGTTGGGTCGGGTTTGCCGCTCGGGTCGAGCTTCATGAATGCGGCCGCGGTCGGACTGGGGCCGAAGTCAAGCGGATCCGCCCCGGGCGCGGTCTGGCCCGCGAGGATCGTCGACCCGTCGGGAAGCAGAGCCGAGAAGCGCCAGGTGTCGGACTGGTAGTCGGCGAGGGGCACGTAGGCCTTCCCTTGCTTGCCGTACGAAGTCACGAACTTGCCCTGCGGCGAAAGCTTGATCACCCGCGGCGTAACGTTGACGCCGCCGTTGTAGACGTAGACGCTGCCGTCGGCGGCGATCCGCATCGCCTCGTCGCTGAAGTCGTTCTGGCGCTCCAGCCGCAGCTTGTTGCCGCCGTTGAAGGCTCGATCGATGCGGCCGTTTGCGCGCAGGCGCACGATCACCAGGTCGCCGACACCCGCGTAGTACTTGCCTGTGTCCCACAACAGGATCAGGACGCGGCCCTGTGGGTCGAGCATGATCCTGTGCTCGAAGGCGCCTGAGTTCGGGATGTACTGCGCAAGACCCCCGTGGCCGAAAGAGCGCCGTGGTTTGCCGTGCTCGTCGAACTCGGCGAGCGTGACCGTCGACTTGGCGTGGCCGTCGCTGCCCTCGTACTCGTAGAGCTCGGATACGACGATCCGCCCGTCGGCGCCGACGGCGACCTGGTTGCCAACCATGTCGCGCGAGGCTTGCTTCGACAGCGCGACACCGCTCTTGCCAAATGTCTTGTCGATCGCCGCCGACGCCGGCTGCGCCCAGGCGATCACGCAGAGCGCGGTCAAGAGAGTGATGTGGAGCGTCCGTGCCATTGCCATATTGAACACCACGGGGATCGGCATGATGTTGCGCTGGCTTAAAGAAAAAGCCCCCGGCGAGGTGACTCGCCGGGGGCTTCCTCGAACCAATCCGCGGGATTGGTCTACATCATGTCCATTCCACCCATGCCACCCGGCATGCCGGCCATCGCTCCGGCTGCCTCGGGCAGCTCGGCGACGATCGCCTCGGTGGTGAGGATGTTCTTGCCGATCGAGGCGGCGTTCTGCAACGTCGAGCGCGTCACCATCGCCGGGTCGATCACGCCGGCCTTGACCAGGTCGACGATCTCGCCGGTGGCGGCGTTGAGGCCCTCGCCGGGCTTCGCGTTGCGCACTTCGTTGACGACGACGCTGGCCTCGAGGCCGGCGTTGTCAGCGATCTGACGCAGCGGCTCTTCGAGCGCGCGGTGGATGATCTGGGCGCCGGTGCGCTCATCGAGGTCCTCGATGTCGTCGGCCTTGATCGCCTCCTGCGCTTCGAGCAGGGCGACTCCGCCGCCCGGCACGATGCCCTCTTCGAGCGCGGCGCGAGTTGCCTGCAGCGCGTCCTCGACGCGGTGCTTCTTCTCCTTGACCTCGGTCTCGGTGGCGGCGCCGACCTTGACGACTGCAACACCGCCGGCCAGCTTGGCCAGGCGCTCCTGCAGCTTCTCACGGTCGAAGTCGCTGTCGGTGTTCTCGACCTCGCTCTTGATCTGGCTGACACGACCCTTGATCGCCTCGGGGTCGCCCGAGCCGTCGATGATCGTCGTGTTGTCCTTGCCGATGACCACGCGACGGGCCTTGCCCAGCTGGGAGACCTGCGTGTTCTCGAGCTTCAGACCGAGCTCCTCGCTGATGACTTCGCCACCGGTAAGGATCGCGATGTCCTCGAGCATGCGCTTGCGGCGGTCGCCGAAGCCCGGGGCCTTGACAGCGACGCCGGTGAAGGTGCCGCGCAGCTTGTTCACCACGAACGTTGCGAGCGCCTCGCCCTCGACGTCCTCGGCGATGATCAGCAGCGGCTTACCGCTCTGCATGACCTGCTCGAGCAGCGGCAGAACCTCACGCACAGCGCCGATCTTGGCGTTGGCGATCAGGATGTACGGCTCTTCGAGCACGGCCTCCATGCGGTCCTGGTCGGTGACCATGTACGGCGAGACGTAGCCCTTGTCGAACTGCATGCCCTCGGTGAACTCGAGCTCGAGGCCAAAGGTCTGGCCCTCCTCGACGTTCACGACGCCGTCCTTACCGAC
>JBOGYW010000034.1:0-23727 GCA_050696815.1 Solirubrobacterales bacterium
GAAGAGATCCGTCAGCCGCGGGCGCAGGAAGTCGAGGTCGATCGCCAGCACGTTGCGGCCTGCCCGCGCAAAACCGACGGCAAGGTTGGCGACGATCTCGGAGCGACCCTCGCCGTTCGTCGGGCTGACCGTGACGACCGTGCGTACGGGGCGCGACACGGCGGCGAACTCGATGCGTGTCAGCACGCGGCGGTAGGCGTCGGCCTCGCTGCCGGCCGGGCTGTCGATCATCGCCACGGACGCCTCACCGTTGCGCCGCGCGGGCGCCGGGATGCGGCCAAGCAGCGGAGCGCCCCACTGGTTCGCGAGATCGTCCGCGTCGCGAACCCGGCGGTCGCGCGATTCGAGCAGCAGCGCGAGCGAGACGCCGACGATCAACCCGAGCAACAGGCTCAACGCGGCGTCGCGGCGCGGGGCCGGCTGCACCTTTTGAGCTGAGTCGGCGCGACGTACGATTATGGAGTTCTTGGTCTGAAGCGTCTGCATCGTGCGCAGCTCGGCCTGCTTTTCCTTCAGACTGTCGCGCAGCTCTTTGCTGCCGCCGCCGGAGTCGAGCCGCGCGTTGACTTCGCGCAGCGTGCGATTGATCGCAGACGAGTCGAGCTGCGCGCGATAGACGGTGTACTGCGCCGCGTACATCGTGGCCAACTTCTTCGCCTGCTCGGGGCCGCCGTCGGTGACGCCGACGACGAGCAGGTCGGTCTTCGGCTCGGCCGTGACCTCAACGTTCTTTTCGAGCTCCGCGGCGGTGATGTTTTCGATGTGCAGTGCGCGCAGCGTCCGGCGGGCGATCTCCGGCTGAGCGGCGATCTCGATCTGCGTCTTCGCCAGCCGGTCGCGATCGACGCGCAGCGACGGGTCCGGCGTGTCGGTAAGCGCGTTGGCGAGGTTTGTCTGGTTCAGCAGTACCTTCGACTCTGCCTTGTAGAGCGTCTCCTGACGCGAGGCGAGGAGCAGCGCGGCGGCCGGGAAGGCGACCACGCAGGCCGCGACCACGAGCCAGCGCCGGCGCATGATCGCCAGTAGTCCGTCAAACGGAGTCTCCGGCCGAGCGGCCGCAATGGTGGTTTCGGGTTGACTCACAGGGATCCATCCACGGCCGCAGGCTCGAGCATTGGCCGTTCTAAGTGGCAAGCGTTGCAATGGCGTGAACTGAATTGGTGAAAATCCTGTTACGACCTGGATACGGCGTTCACCGACCTGTAACCACTCGGGCACAAAAAATCCACATCGCGGCTTGAGCGCTGCTTTAGCTTCGCCCTATGAACGCGGTACAGACCGCAGCGGCGAGAGTGCGTGGTCCGCGAATCCAGCAGGGCCAGCGCGCCGATGCACATGCTCGCCCCGCGGTCACGCTGTTCGAAGACGTCGAGCCCATTGCGCAGGCGAGTGCGGTCGACGCCGATTCACTGCTGCGCCGGGTGCTCGCGATCGGCGATGTGCTTGCCGTGACCCTCGCTTTCGCATCGGCGATGCTGATCGTCGGCCGCGAGTTCAACTCGACCGCACTTGCCGTAGCGCTGGCGATCGTTCCGATCAACAAGCTGCTCGGGCTCTACGACCGCGACCGCCAGCTACTAAACAAGACGACGATCGACGAAGTCCCGAAGCTGCTCAACGGCGCCGTGATCCTGGCCTTCGTGGCGGCCGGCGTCAACGACCTGACGGCTGCCGGTTCCTACAGCGCACGCACGCTGCTGGTGATCGTGCTGCTGTCGGCGACGACGATGGCGCTCGCGCGGATGTTCGGCCGCCGGCTGCTGCGCGCGCGCGTCGCGCCCGAGCGCTGCCTGGTGATCGGCGACAGCGCGGACTGCGACACACTGCGCCGCAAGCTGGCGCTCAGTCCAACGGTCAACGCTGTAGTCGTCGGCCGCGCATCGTTCGCAGCCTGTTCCTCGGTCGGGCGCAGCGTGCGTGAGGAGATCGCGCGCCGCGGCATCGGCCGGCTGATCGTGATCCCGCGCCACCACCACCCCGACGAGGTCGCCGATGCGATCGGCGCGATCCGCAGCTTCAAGGTGAAGATCAGCATCATCCCGTCGCTCGCCGACACGATCGGCACCAGCGTCGAGCGCGACCGCGTCTGCGGCATCGAGCTGGTCGGCGTGCGCGAAATGCGGATGTCGCGTTCGTCGCGCATGCTCAAGCGCGCGCTTGACCTGACGGCCGCGACGGGCGGGCTGGTCATAATGTCGCCGCTCCTCGCCTTCGCTGCGATCGCAGTCAAACTCGACTCGGCCGGGCCCGTCTTCTACCGCCAGCAGCGCATCGGCCTCGACGGTCACCCGTTTTCGATGATCAAGCTCCGCACGATGGTCGACGGTGCCGACCGCCAGAAGGAAGCACTGCTCGCACAGAACGAATCCCAGGGACTCTTCAAGTTGACCGACGATCCACGCGTGACGCGAGTGGGCGCGCTGCTGCGCAAGACGTCGCTCGACGAGCTGCCGCAGCTGTTGAACGTGCTGCGCGGCGACATGAGCCTCGTCGGTCCGCGACCGCTCGTGCCGTCCGAGGACGAAAACATCTCCGGCTGGTACCGCCGCCGCTCCCAGATCACACCCGGCATGACCGGTGCCTGGCAGCTGCACGGGCCAGTGCGCATCTCGCTCGACGAGATGGCAAAGCTCGACTACCAGTACGTCGCCAACTGGTCGATCTGGGCCGACATGAAGATCCTGCTGCAGACGGTGCCGCACGTGCTTGGGCGCCGCAGCCTATGAGTGAATCGATGCTCCGTGCCGCCCAGGCGATCATGCCCGCGATCCCACGCGGCTGCGGCGACCGGCGCGCGGCCCAATCGGTCTATCGCCGCATGCTGGGCGACGGCCGTGGCGGCGCGGCCCTTGCGACCGTGGGAACCGCGTCGCTCGAACTCTCCCTCGACGACTGGCCGCAGGCGCAGGCGTACCTGCTGCGCCGTTACGACCCTTCGACGGTCGAGTTCATCTGTCGGCATCTGCCGGCGGACGGCGTGTTCGTAGACGGCGGTGCCCACGTCGGCTTGATCTCAATGCAGGTCGCGGCGAACGTGCCCGGCGTGAGCATCCATGCTTTCGAGCCGCATCCCGAGAAGTTCCCCTCGCTGCAGCGCAACGCCGCGCGCAACGGCGCGCGGATGACCGCCAACAACTTCGGCCTCTCGGATTCGGCCACGGCGCTGGCGTACGACGCCGACCGCCACACGATCGACGCCGGCGCCGACTCCTCGATTGAGGTCGTCGCGCTCGACTCGTACGCGGCCCATCAGGCCCTGACGCGGATCGACGTGCTCAAGCTCGACATCGAGGGCCACGAACTGGCCGCTCTGCACGGCGCGGGCAAACTACTTGCCGAGCGGCGGATCGGCGCAGTCACGATGGAGTCGCTGCACGGCGACACCAACGAGCCGATGCGCCTGCTCGAAAGTCTCGGCTATCGCCGGGTGACGATGCCTGACACCCGGCCGCGCTGGCTCGCCTCGCGCCGGCCGATGCCGGTCGAAAACGTCGGCTACGTCGCTCCGTTGGTCTAGCGCGTAGCCGCGGCGTCGATCCGCCGTCCGCGTTTCAGGAAGTGCCGCTCGACCGCGAGGTAGAACAGCCACGACACGAAGACCGCGACGATCGCTTCGACGACGATCGCGGCTGGCGAGTGCCAGCCCAGCCAGGTGCGCCAGGCGACGAAGACGGTCTCGTGGACCAAGTAGATCGAGTACGAGAACAGCCCGAGGAACGCGGCGAAGCGCAGCGGGCGGCCGTTCCAGCGGCGAGTCAGCAGCGGCGCGTCCTCGCGGGCGACGAACCAGTTGATCAGTACAAAGAATGCGAGGCCGACGAGCGGATCAAACGCGACGTCGCTGAGCATGAAGTGATGGCCGTTCAGCGACAGCGCGCCGAGCGGGTGGCGCTCGAACACCCCGATCGCCAGCAGTAGCGCCGCCGGGATCACGAGCTTTCCGGTCCAGCGCGGCAGGCGCACGTTGCCGACGAAGGCCTCGACCGCGAGCAGCCCGAGGAACCACTCGAAGCAGCGCGCCGGCATCTGGCTGTAGAGAAAGCGTGACTCAAGCGGCGAGCGCCCACTCGGTAGGAAGCCACTCGCCGATACAGAGGTGACGACGAGCTGTGAGGCGAGCCGCCACGCAAGCGTGATCGCCAGTGCCCACAGCACGATCTTCACCGGATCAAAGCGCCGGACCGTCGCCGCGACGACCGCGTAGGCGCCGTAGAGCTGGAACTCGAGCGCGATCGTCCAAGAGATGAACAGCACGGGCACCGGCACGATGTTCGCGCCAAGCACCAGCGCCTGGCTGGCCCAAGCGGCGGCCCACGGCAGATGCGCGTCGCCGGAGCTCCAAGCCGTGACCGGGTGGTCGATCGCGCCCGCCGCACCTGCGACGGCGGCGGCGATGATCGCCGCCACCAGATAGCTCGGGTAAAGGCGCGTGAAGCGGCGACGCCAGAACGCGCGCTGATCGAGCGCCACGTGGTCGCGCTTGAGCGCCCACTTGTAGTGCACGGAGAAGCCTGAAAGAACGAGGAACAGACCGACGCCGATGAAGCCGATCGCCTGCCACGGCCGCAGCGGCGCCAGCGGCCCCGTGAACGGCGGCAGGTGATGCACCATTACGCTGATCGCCGCGAGCGCGCGTAGCGCGTCGATCGTCAGCAGCCGGCGGGTCGTCAGCTCTCGTGGTGGCGCAGTGAGGGCCTGCGGCACTTCCGCGGGCTCCGCGACCGGCCGTGTCAGCTCAAGTGTGTCGGTTGCATCGGCCATCGCGCTCCACCGGTTCTTCAGTCGACCAACATCGCGTGCGTGTCGTACCAGCCGGGCATCGAGCGGCCCGTGACCTTCGGCAGCCGCGCGAGCACGATCCGCCCGATCCGGAAGCGGCGAATCCAGGAGTCCTCGCCGAACAGCCGGTATGCGCGAAAGATCCGGCGATAGCGACGCTCGGCGCCGTCACGGTCGAGCCAAGGGCCGACGTCGACGCCGAACGCGCCAGAAGCGCCATCTTCGAAGCGGTACTCGAGCGGCCGGCCGAGTCGGTCCGACGTGCGCAGCATGCGTCCGGAGATGCGCGCCTGTTGCATGACCGCGAAACGCTTGTAGCCGAGCGTCTCGAAAAGCTCGAACTCGCCCTGCAGCGCTTCGGCCGAGAACTTTTCCGACTCGATCGAGACGAAACGTGGCCGCGCGGCGAACTCACCAAGGGTTTCGAGGCAGAGGCGATCGGCGCCCTCGATGTCGATCTTCAGAAAGTGCGGAACGCCGTACTCACGGACGACCGCCGGAAAGTCGACTGCGTCGACCGTGATCTCGACGAAATCGGTGCGCTGCGCCCGCCGCGCCACCCATTCGCCGTCGGTCGTACCCCATTCACTGATCGACGGGCTGCCGAAGAACTTCACCTTTCCACCGGGGTCATCAGTGATCGCACCTTCGACGATCGTCAGGCGGCCACCGTCGATCTCGTTGGCAAAGCGTTCGCGGCATTGCTGCGCCAGCGACGGATCCGCTTCAAAGGCGACGACACGAAAGCCCATCGCCAGGTAAAACGCTGTGTCCTCGCCGCGGTGCATGCCGACGTCGAAGATCAGATCGGGCTGGTAAGTCGGCACCGCGCTGCTGAGTACCGAGTCGCCGAGTAACTCGCTCATCGCGCCAACATAGAAGCGATTCGCACTAGCGATGTAACCGTGCGGTGAAGATCACGGCTCGACGTCGACCGGCGATCAGAACACGTACACGAATCTTTAACCGAACGGTGAGTTTCGCGCCTTAGTATCGGCCTCGACTGCGATATGCAAACGCGCGAACCGCAAAACGCACCAGCGTTCGCCGCGCACGAGCTCACCCCGGTCGCGACCGCTCCGCGACGCGAAATCTCGCGCTTCTCGACCAGCGTGATCGTGCCGACGTACCGGCGTCCCGAGCAACTTGCCGGCTGCCTCCGGGCGCTCGCCCGGCAGGAGCTGCCACCTGACCAGGTGATCGTGGTCGTGCGCGCAGGCGACGACGTGAGTTCGGGCGTCGCCAAGTCCGACCGCGGCGTGATCCCGGACATCGTCACGGTCGAACGGCGCGGCCAGACCCACGCTTTGAACTCCGCACTCGAGCGCGCGGCCGGTGACATCGTCGCCTTCACCGACGACGACGCCGAACCCGCCCCTGACTGGCTTGCCCGCCTGGTCACGCACTACGCCGACCCAAAGGTCGGTGGCGTCGGCGGCAAGGTCGTCGTCCCGGGTCAAACCTCGGCCGGCAGCAGTGAGCGCTACCTGGTCGGTGGCGTCTCGGCGATCGGCCGGCCGCACGGCAACCATCACCTCGGCGACGGCCCGGCACGCGACGTGCTGTGGCTGAAAGGCGTGAACATGAGCTTCCGCCGTGAGCTCTGCCACTTTGACGAGAGCCTGCGCGGCGACGGCGCGCAGGTCGCCAACGACTCCGAGATCGCGCTGCGCATCCACGCTGCCGGCTGGCGGATCGTCTACGACCCGGCCGCGTCGGTCGAACACTTTGCCGGCCCCCGCTTCGACGCCGACGCACGCGGCACGAAGTCGATACGGGCGATGCGCGACGCCGTCTTCAACGAGACGCTCGTGCTGCTGCGTTGGCTCCCGCCGATGGCGCGGCGGCGCGCCTTCACCTATCTGCTGCTGGTCGGCGTGCCTCGCGGCGGGGGCCCGCTCGGCGCGATCAAGGCGGTCGCAGCCGGCCGCCGTAGCCCGCGCGACGCAGCTGCCAACTGCCGCGACGCCACGGAGGCACGCATCGAGGCGCTGCGCGAGTGGCGCGCGGAGCGCGATAAACCGAACCCGACACCACATGCGATCGACTGAGTCCGTGATCCGCCATCTGACGGTCGTCGGACACGAGATCGGCCCGTTCGGCGGTATGGAGTCCCAGCTCGCCGCGCTCGTCGGCGACGTACTCGACCGCGGCATCGAAGTCACCGCGATCGGCCGCCGCGTAGACCTGCCGGCACACGCGAACCTGCGCGTGATCCACGTCTCCGGTCCGGCGCGACCGTTCCCGCTCGCCTACCTCTGGTTCTTTGTCGCCGGCACGATCGCCGTCGCGCGAAACCGACGCGGGCCGGTCTACACGCTCGGCGCGATCGTGCTCAACCGCGTCGACGTGCGAAAGGTTCCTTTCTGCCACGCAGCGTGGAACCGTTCCCCCGAAAAGCAGTCGCGCGCGAGCCGACAGACGCGCCTGTACCGGGTCAACGCCTGGGCTTCGGCGCTGCTCAGCCGCGCAGCTGAACGCGTTGTCTACCGGCCGTCACGCAGCAGCGAGCTCGTCGCGATGTCCAGCGGCGGCGCGGCCGATCTCGACGCATACTTCCCCGCAATGCGCCCGGCGCGCGTGATTCCCAACAGCGTCGACATCGAACGCTTTGCGCCTGATCCATACGCGCGGTCCGAGGTTCGCTCGCGCCTACTGATCGGCGAGGAGGAGCTCGTCTGCGTGTTCGCCGGCGGCGACTGGCAGCGCAAGGGGCTGCCGGCGGTGATCGAAGCGATCGCACGCGATCCGGACTGGCGGCTGCTGGTGCTGGGCGCGGGCGACCGCGATGCAATGCGTCACCTCGCGCGGCGGCTCGGCGCCGAAGAGCGAGTGAACTTCCTCGGGCGAGTGGACGACCCTGAGCGATACCTCGCGGCCGCCGACGCGCTGGCGATGCCGAGCGTCTACGAACCGTGGGGCAACGCGGTGCTCGAAGCCTGCGCGTGCGCACTGCCGGTGATCGTCGCGCCGGCCGACGGCGTCAAGGACTTCATCGAGCCGGGCGTCACTGGTCTGGTCGTCGATCCTCGGCAAGATGCGATCGGCATCGCGCTCGTCTCGCTGAAAGACCCCGAGCGGCGTGCGCGCCTCGGCGCGGCAGCGCGTGAACGCGCGGCGATCTACTCCACTGCCGCGGTCGCCGACCGGTACGTCGACCTGCTGTTCGACAGCGCCGTCGTCGCGCCGAGCAGCAGCCAGATCACCGGCGTGACCGCGTAGTGACCGCCGTTCAGCCAGTTGCCGAACGCCGCCACGAGAACGCCGACGACCGCCAGCGAAGCGGCGTCCCGTCGCGCGAAATAGTTGCGGAATGCAAATACGAACGTGGTGACCACCAACGCCAGATAGGCCAGCCCGCCGACTAAGCCAAGGGCCACGAAGGCGTTCGAGATGTCGACCTCTGTATTGCTGGATACCGCCTCGTTCTGATCGCCGCTGCCGAAGCGCAACACCGACGCGTTGGTGACGCCGCTGCCGCGGCCGAACGGGTCGGCCAATCCCTGGCGCACGCCGTTCGAGACGATCGCCCAGTGCAGTGTCAGCGTGGAGCTCTCGCGGTTCAGTGGGTCGCCGAGCCCGCTGAGCTGGTACTCGACGCGCGCGTCTCCGGTGGCGCCGGCCCCCGCCCGCAGCGCCGCGCCGATTGCCGGCGAGAGACCGGCGATCACTAAGACGCAGACCAGCAGCACCGCCGGCACCACCCGCGGCCGGAAGCAGCGCAGCGTGAGAACCGTCGCCACGGCGATCAGGGTGAACACGAACGCGGTGCGGTTGGACGAGAGGAAGACGGCCGGCAGCGTCACCGGCAGCGAAAGAAGCGCCGCGCGCCGGCCGTGTAGCCCGAGGCCGACCGCCGCCGCGACGGCGATGCCCATGAAGATCGTGTACTCCGAGGTGCTCGCGAAGGTGCCGAACGTGTTGGTGACGTCGCGCTCGAGGAATAGCGAGCCGTAGCCGGCGATCTGCGACCACGCGTGATCCCAGCTCGGCAGGCCGAAGATCGATTGGTAGAAGCCGTAGGCCGCGATCGCGACGCCGAGGCCGACGACGCAGCCGAGCAGGCGCTCGAGCGTTCGGCCGTCACCGAGCAGCTGGCGTCCGCTGAAGAACCACAGCATCGGCAGCCCCATGAACAGCAGCCCCCCGGCGCCGACCGCCAGCGAGCCGTTGCGCGGATTCAGCGATTCGAGCACGACGATCGCAAAGACTGCCGTGACGAGCTTTGACAGCAGGTCGGCGGGTGCCGGATTGCGTTCGGCGACGAACTGGCGCGCGGCAAGAATCGACACGACGACCGGCGCGACGATCAACAGCGGATCGTGAACGGTCCAGCCGGCGGCCGGGATCAAAAGCCGCCGCAGCAGAGCGACGACCGCGACGAAGCAGACCGTCGCGAGCAGACCGGCTGCAGGGCGGATCGTCCAAAGGAGCAGTAGCGCGCTACCGGCAACGGCAGCGACCGCAAAACGTGTGAACTCTGGTGCTGCAACAACCGCCAGCGCGCAAGCGAAGGCGGCCGACGCGATCAGCAGCGACCATGCGGCGGCCTCTGCGGCGAGGCGGTTCGGATTGTCTGCCGACGTATTCACGGTCGAAGTCAGGTGACTGCGATCCAGCGTACCGGCGCGGTGTTAACAGACTGATAACCCGCTGCGCGGGCGGCAAAACTAGCATCGCGAAGGCAATGAAGCTCGTGATTTTCGGCGGTTCGACGGCGGCAGGATTTGGCGTGAAGGACAGCTCGTTCGCGGCGCAGATAGCCGGTCGCCTTGAGCTCGAATTTACGAACCTTGCGGGCTCCTCCGCGCTGGTCAGTGACTCGCTCGCCTGGATCGACGAGGCCCGAGGCGCCGAGTTGGTGATCGTCATGCACGGCAGCGGCGAAGCGCTCGTGCGCCCGACCGAACGGTCACTGCGTTGGATGCCGCCGCGCTGGCGGCGACGCGGCTGGATGGATCCGCGGCCGTACTTCTCGTCAAACGCCCGCCGGCGCCTGCCGCAGCGCGCCGAGTCCGCGATCCGCTGGCGCGCGAAGGTCGCGCTGATCAAGCTGACGGGCGGCGAGTGCATCATGCCGCTCGACGAGTACGAGCGGCTGACGCGCGAGTTCGCGCGCGGGCTGAAAACCGCTGGCGCGCAGACGGTGGTGTTCGTCGGGTCGTCGGGGATGGACGCGCGCTACTTCCCGAAGTCGGCAGACGACATCGAACGCTACGACGCGGTGACGCGCGCGATCGCACATGACGAAGGCGCGTTGTTCATCGACATCCTCGACACCTGCGCGCGCTGGGACGACTACTTCGGCGACCACCTGCACCCGACCGTCTCCGGACACACAGGGCTGGCTGACCGCATCCTCGACGAGCTCGAAGCCGCCGGCCGCCTGCCCGCAGGTCGCCCGGCGAACGCCGCCTAACGGTTCGCCGCGAGCGTCCTTGCCGCGCTGACCCGCAGCACACTGAGCGCCCGCGGCACGCCACGCGGACCGGCCGACTTGACGGCCGCGGCCAGCAGGTGCAGCGGCGCGGCGACCGCGAATCCGAGTGCCCGCAGCCGTGAACGGTCCGTGCTGGCGTAGCGCTTGAAGGTCACGTAGAGGCGCGAGGCGTCGACCTCGGCGTCGTAGCCGTCGCGGGCGTCCTCGGACTTGCGGTGCAGGTTCACGGCCTGCGGCGCCGAGACGATCCGGTAGCCGAGCGCCACTGCGCGCGTCGTGAGATCGACCTCGTCGTAGCCGTAGCGGATCTTCTCGTCGAACTCGATGGCGTCGAACAGCGCCGCCGGAAACAGCGCTGCATTGATCACGACCGTCCGCAGCTCGCTGTGCTCGTCGTAGCTGACCTCCTGGAAGCCGAGGAACGACTGCTCGCGCGCGGCCGTCTCGTGCCCGTTCGGACGCTGTTCGCGCCCGGTGACGATCACCCGGTCGCCGTCAACCGCGGCCGCGATCTTCGCGAGTGCGAACTCGAGAAAGTCCGGCGCCAGTCGCGCGTCGTCGTCAAGAAACAAGACGTGCGTGCCGGCGACCGCCGCGAGGGCGTTATTGCGGTTGGCGCAGAGCCCACGCTTGGGACCACGCAGATACGCGATCTCCCCGGCCTCCTCACACACCGCTCGGGCGCGGGCGTCATCGCCATCGTCTGAGACGATCACCTGCCCGACCGGATAGCGCGAAGCTCGGATCGAGGCAAGGCAGCCGACCAGCTCTGACGGCCGGTTACGAGTACAGATGCAGACGCTGATGCGGGGGCCGCTCACCTCAAGCCTCCTTGGCCGCGGTTTCGGGAGCGCGCCGACGCCGGCGCCGAGCGATCAGCTCGGCCACTCGCTCGAGAACCAGCGTGAAAGTCGGCCGCAGGTCATAGAGCTCGCGCCAGCCGTACTCCCAGCGGCGCACGAACAAGATCGACGCGACGACCAATGAGATCGCGTAGGTGATCGTGGAGATCAGCGCGGCCGCCTCGATGCCGCCGCTGCGCAGGAACAGCAGCAGACCGACGACCGTTACCACGAGACCGGGTAGTTGGCTCGCGCCGGCCGTCGCCGGGCGGTGCTGCCCGAGCAGTCCGGAGACGACGATGTTCGCCATCGCCAGCAACACGGCGCCTGGGACCAGCAGCCTCAGCGCACCGCCCGCCGCGCGGAACGGGGCCGAGTAGACGAGTTCGAGCAGCACCGGTGCGAGTAGCGCGACCGGCAGCGCAAAGACAAGCCCCGCGATCACCGTCGCATGGAACATTTGAGCGAACTGCTTGGCGCTGCGCGCACCGCCGGTTGCGCTGACCGGCAACACGATCATCGCCAGCGAGCCGGCGAAGGACACAATCAGGGAAGCAACGCTGACGGCCACCGCATACAGACCGACCTGCGTCGCGGCGAGAAACGCCGGCATGATCAAGAGGTCGAGACGCGCGTTGAGCTGCCCGCCGATGTTGCTCGCCTGAGCGCGCAGGCCGTACGACAGCCCGCTGCGCGCAAGCGCCATCCGCGGCCGCGCGAAGCCGACGCGCCTGCGCGTGCGCAGGATCAGCAGCAGTAGATACGTCGTGATCACGACAAGCTGCGTCAACAGCACGGTCTCGACCGTGAACTCGCCGATCAGCCACAGCAGCACGTAGGCGACGACGGTGATGATCTGTTGCAAAAGCTTCAGGGCGTTGGCGGCCGCGAAGTCGTGAGCGGCGACGATCGCGCCGCTCAACGCCTCCGAGATCGGCATCAGCGGCACCAACAACACCCACAGCCGCGCGAGCGTTACCGCGGTGTCTGACTGGGCGCGAAACAGCGGACCGACCAGCAGTTCGCCGACGACTATGCCGACCACGCCCATCGGCAGCGCGATCACGATCCAGGTGCCGGTGTTGGCCTGCGCGTGTTCGGGATCGCGCGCGTTGCGGGTCACGACGGCCTGGAAGCAGCCGAACGAGATCGCCCAGCCGATCGTCTGGCCGAGTGTGATGATCGCCGCGACCTCGCCGCGGCCGGATGGCCCCAGCAGCCGCGAGCTGATCACGCCGGTGATCAGACTGAGACCCAGGAAGACGCCCATCGTCGCGAAGGTCTGAGCGCCGGATTTCGCGAGTCCGCCACCAGAGCCGCCGCCGTTGAGCAGCGTTCGGGGCCGCGCGATCATCGGGCCGCCGCCTGTTCGCGATAAATCGGCGCGAGTCGTGTCTCGGCGGCGCCGGGACTGAACCGGCGCAGCGCGTCTGCCTGGGCGCGGGCGCCGATCGTCACACGCATCGACGCGTCGGTCAGCAGCTGGTCAATTGCCGACGCCCAGGCGTCGACCTCGTGCGGCGGCGCGAGCATGCCGTTGACGCCGTGCTCGATGAACTCCGCCGGCCCGCCGACGCTGGTCGCGACGACCGCGCGGCCGGCGGCCATCGCCTCTACCGCAGCCCGGCCGAAAGGCTCTTCCCATGACGGCATCACCACGACGTCGGCGCGTGCAAGCAGCTCGCCGACGTCGCCTAGCTCGCCCATGAAGTCGACGTCTGCGGCGACGCCGAGTTCGCGCGCCAGCGAGTCGAGACTACGTTCGTAGGTGAAGTTGTCCAGGCTGGTGTCGCCGCTGAACTTGACGGATCCAGCGATCGCGAGCTTCGCGTCGGGAAGTGTCTGCTTGATCGCCGCCAGCGCGCGGATCGCGATGTCCTGCCCTTTCCACGGCGTGATCTGTCCGACCATCGCGATCGTCGGCCCACGCCGCGAGGCGAAACCGAGCCGCGGCGGCGGCTGGCGGCGCAGGGTGTCGATCAGCGACTGGTCGATCGCGTTGTAGATCACGCTTGGCGCCTCGCCGCCGGCGACGCGGCTGTAAGCGGCGGCGGCGTAGCTCGAGTTCGCGACCACACGAGCTGAACC
Source organism: Solirubrobacterales bacterium (assembly GCA_050696815.1). GTDB lineage: Bacteria > Actinomycetota > Thermoleophilia > Solirubrobacterales > JACPNS01 > JACPNS01. Next base: position 13,150 of record JBOGYW010000034.1, read on the forward strand.
GCGGCGAGTCACGTTCGCGATCAGCCAGGCGACGCGCGTGTCCGGCAGGCAGTCGCGCACGTGCGTGATCACCGGCGGACCGCCGAACGGACGCGCCGCGATCGCGATCAGCGCCGCACGGGTCGAGTTGGCGTGCACCAGCGTCGCGCGCTCGGTGCGGGCGATCGCGGCGAGGCGAAATCCCGCCGCGACCAGCCCGGCGAAGACGAACGGCAGCTTCAGCGGCGAGCTGCGGAAACTGTGCTCAAACCCGGGACCCGGCACGTTGCGCAGGCCAAGTGCTGAGGCACGCTCACCCAGTTCGCCGGTTGGCGAGGCGACCACGGCATCGATTCCAGGCTCCCGCGCGTCGGCCTGAAGCTGCGTCAAAAGCGAGCGCTCGGCGCCGCCGAAAGCGGCGGTGTGGCTGACGGCGAGCACTCGCGCGACTACTTCCTCGCCGGCGACCAACGCTCGTACGCGCTCGGCGAAGACCGCCCACGTGCTGCGCTCAGCGTGACGTCGCGCCGCCTTGCCGAACGACTCGCGCGCCGCCTGGTCGTCGATCAGCCCGCCGATCGCCGTTGCTACGGCGCCGGCATCGCGCGGGTCTACGAGCAGGCCGGTGACGCCGTGCACGACCGCATCGCGCGCTCCCCCTTCGTTGCCCGCCACAACGGGGACGCCGCGCGCCGCCGCTTCCAAGTAGACCAAGCCAAAGCCTTCTCCGCCGCCGGCCTCCGGCACCCGACTCGGCATCGCAAAGACGTGCGCGCCGGCGAGCAGCCGATCGCGTTCGGCGTCATCGACAGCGCCGGCGAAGCAGACGTTGCCCGACAGCCCACGCTGATCAACCGCGCGCGAGTACTCGGCGCGCAGGGGCCCGTCGCCAACGACGATCCAGCGCAAATCGGGCCGCGTCGCGACGAGCTGTTCGACGACGTCGACCATCACGTCGTGGCCCTTGTAGCGGTCGATCATGCGCGCAATCGTGACGATCGTCGGAGGAGCGTCGACGGCGATCTCGGCGCCGGCTTCGGGCAGATCCACGCCGGGGTTGATCACCTTGATCTTTCCCGCGTCCGCGCCGGCATCGATCGCGAGCCGGCGCGCGTGCTCACTGACCGCGACGGTAGCTGTGGCGCCAGCGACCGCGCGACGTGTCAACCGGGGACGGTGCGGGATCTCTTGCGCGTGCAGGATCAGCACCGATGGGATCCGCAGCAGCCGCGCCACCCGCGTCGCCGGGCTTGCGACGATGTGCCCGACGATCACGGCGTCCGGCCGGCTCCAAAGCAGCTTGAAGAATCCGGCGAGGTTCAGCAACACGACGTGGAACGGCTGGCCAACCCGCGGCACGCGCGGCAGCTCGCGCAGCTTGACGCCTTCGGCCGCCCCGCCGACCTGTCGAGCGTGGCGCGATCGCAAAGTCACGACCTCAACGTCGTCGTCCGGCAGATTAGCCACCAGGCGCCCGACCAGCTGTTGGATGCCGCCGCGCCCCGGAGGGAAGTCCGGTGTCAGAACAAGGAGTCGCACGCGTCCGAAACCACTGCCCGCCCAACGAACTCGTCGATCTCGCGGCGGAAGCGGTCCTGCGAGAACTGCCTCGCATGGCGGGCGATCGCGGCGGCGTCGAATGTCGTGAAGTCGACCATCAACAGCGCCTCGGCGAATTCTTCTACCGTGCCTCGCGGAACGAGCACGCCGGTCACCCCGTCGACCACTGTCTCCTGGGTACCGCCTTCGTCGATCGCGAGCACCGGTCGGCCGGCGGCCTGCGCCTCGACGGCGACGATGCCGAACTCCTCCACCTTCGGCACGATCACCGCCTCGGCTCGCACGTAGAGCTCGTCCAGCGCGCGGTCAGAGACGCGGCCAAGAAACTCGATTCCGTCGGGGTACTGGCGTCGCAGCCGTTCCAGATCGGGCCCCTCGCCGACCACCTTCAGCCGTTTGCGCGCAAGCTGCGCTGCCGCGACGGCGACATCGACGCGCTTGTGAGCGGTCACCTCACCGACGCACAGCAGGTAGTCGTCGGGCTGCTGCGGTGCGCCGAAGCGCTCGACATCGACCGGCGGATGGATCACCTGGGCGTCGCGTCCGTAGTAGTCGGCGATCCGCCGCCGGGTGATCTGTGAGTTGGCGATGTAGTGAGTTACGCGGCGCGACGCCGATACGTCCCAGCGACGCACCTGTTCCAGCGTCGCCCGCAGTCCGAATCGCGTCGCACGCGGCGCCTCCCGCAGTGCGTATTCGCGCTCGTGCCAGGCGTAGCGGAATGGCGAGTGGCAGTAACAGACGTGGGTCGCCCCCGGCGCGGGCCGGACGCCGTGGGCAAACGCGCTGCTGCTCGAGATCACGAGCTCGCGCTCGCCGATCGGCAGACCTTCGATCGCCCGCGGAAACAGCGGCAGCATCATTCGGAAGGTTCGCTGCTTGGGGCGCAGCATCTGCAAGTTGCTCGTCGTCACCCGGTGGCTGCCGAAGCGCCCGTCCATGCCGAGCTCGTCGAACAATGACGTGAACACCGGCGAGCCGCGCCAGCTCGCCGCAATCGCCTCGAATGTGCGCTCTGCGCCGCGCGGCGTCAACAGATAGTCGTGCACCAGCGCGGCGTCGGGCCGCAGCGCGCGCGACCAGTGGTCACCGTCGAGCGAATAGTTCGATGGCGGACCGGCAACCGCGTATGTGCTGTCTGCCGATTCCATTCAAATGGTTACGGCTTGAGCCAGTTCGAGCGCAGGATTGCGCGCTGTCCGACGAACCGGAGGTTCTGCGCTGGGCTCCACGAGAGCGGCGTGTAGTCCTTCTTGAAGAGCGTGTGCTGGCCGGAGTACAGCGTCGTCGTCAGGTAATCCCTGACGGTCCGGGCGTTTGCCTGCTCGCGTTTGCTGTTGGCGTAGACGTCGGAGTAGTCGTCCCAGAATGAGACGTAGCTGAGCACGCACAGCGGGTAGCGGTTCGCCGCCCGGGTCGCCGTGACCTTTGACCAGTCGCCACGCACATCGATCTTGCCCTGCGCGTCGAGCGGAACGTTTGCGTACGGCACGTCGCGGCAGTTTGCGCCGCGCTGGCCGTTACGGATCGAGACCCGATTGAAGGTCGGTTCGAGGTAGCTGCCCGTCGGGTTGCCTGCGCCGTCGGCAGCCTCAAGCGGGATCCAGAAGCGCTGCTGTTTGAAGCTGTAGCGGTTGCCGAACGCCGGGTAGTTGCGCTGCTGATTGACACCTTGGTACACGTACTCCGAACCGGAAGGCGCGGTGTCCGGCGCCTTCTGGAAACCGGCCGCGCGCGCCGCCGGAAGACCGACTACGGCGATCGATCCCGACAGTTTTGCCACCACCTGCGCGACCGAAATCGGGTTCGCGTCGTTGACGAACAACGGGTTGTAAATGCCGTGCAGCCCGGCCGTGACACCAAACTGCAGCGATGCCGCAACGCTCAACAGGACATGCGCACCCGAAAAGAGCGAGCCGGGCATCACGCGCACGATCTGCACCGAACGGCAGGACTGGTCCGTGCGACTGGTGTTCGGGGTCGCCTTGATCCCGGGCAGCAGCTCGCCCCAGGTGTCATACGCGGCGTCGCCGAACCACATCTTCACGAGCGTGGCGCCAGGCACCTTGAAACGTGCGTAGGACGCAAGGTTCGGGTCGCCGGCGCGCAGCTCGCAGTTCTTTGGGAAGTTGACGATCACGGCCTGCGCAGTCTGCGCCACCGGCACCGTCTGAAGGACCGCCGGCCCGTGATGACTCGCACGCTGCTCGATCGCTCCCCGCTGCGCGAGCGTCGGAGCGTCGTCCGAGCCGTAGAAGCGGGCGTAGCCGCCGAGTCCCGTGAAGCCGCTCCAGCTACCGGCTCCAGGCCCGGCGGTCGGCAGCACCTGGTAGCCGACGTATTTCTTCGACGCCGGCCCGCAGCCACTTGTCTTGCGCGTCGTGACATTGGTACGCCAGAACGCGTGGAACGCGTCTTGCGCGCTGCGCTGCGCCGACGAACCCAGGCCGGTGATGCTTGCGCCGCTACAGCGGTGGTCGTACGGTGCGGTGAAGGAAGCGTTTGCCGCCGGCACGCTGATCGCGGCCGTCGCGGCGAGCACGGTGAGCAACGCAAGGAGCCTGATGGCGATGCGCGAATTCGCTGATGTCATCCGAGGTCACACCTCATCCCTGTGTTGCATGGGCTTGGCGGCGCTGTTGCCGAGCGGGCGCCTACCGAGCCGTCACTTACCGAGCTGCCGCTAGCTTCGCCGCTTTTGTAACCAAGGATGTTGCGTGGTTGTGTAGAGGCGGATAACAAGTGGTGAGCAAGTTGCAACACCTACTTCTTCTTCGCCTTGAAGCCGATCGAGAGCGTGCGCACGACCGGTTCACCGGACGCCGGCGTGAAGGTGAGCTTGACGCTGACGGTGAGCTTGCCCTTCTTCGCGAGGTACTTCCTTGCCGCGGAGTTGAGCTTGAAGGTCAGCTTCACGCTGCCTGATCCGTTCGCCGTCGCGGCTCCGGAGCCGGCGGCACTGGGCTTCAGCTTCTTGCCCTTCGGCAGCTTCGCGGTGCCGGCCGCCTTGACCGGTCCCGAGCCGACCAGCGACAGCGTGATGTCTGCGGCGCCCGGCTTCAAGACCTTCGAGAACGAATTGATCGTCGGACTCGGCTCGGCCGGCGACGCCGGCGGAGCGGGCGGCGGCGTCGCGGTTGTTTTGACCGTGAAGTCGCTGACGACGGTTGTCGTGCCAGCGATGTTCGTCGCGCTGACCTTGAACGCGTGCGCTCCGTCGGCCAGCGCCTTGCCGGCCAGCGGACTCGCGCAGCTGTTGATCACCGCTTCGGAGTCCCATTGGCAAGTGACGCTGGTCGTGCCGGTCGCGCTGAAGCTCGCCGCCACCGGCGAGGTCGTTGTCGCTCCGTTAGCCGGCACGTTGATTGTCACCGCCGGAAGGCCCGCGACGGTGAACGCGTTGGTGACGGTCGTCGTGCCGGAGGCGTTGGTCGCGCTCACCCTGAAGGTGTGCGGGCCGGGCGCAAGCACCTTGCCGCTCTGCGGACTCGTGCAGCCGTTGATCACGGCTTCGGAGTCCCACTGGCAGGTCACGCTCGTCGCGTTCGATGCGGTGAAGTCTGCCGTCACCGGCGACGCCAGCGAAGAGCCCTCGGCCGGCGAGTTGATCGCCACGCTCGGCACCGGCGCAACCGTGAAGTTGCGCGTCACGCTCGCCGAGCCGGCCGCATTGGTCGCAGTCACCTTGAAGCTGTGCGGTCCGGCCGTGAGCGTCTTCGGGCCGACCGGTGTCGTGCAGCCGGTGATCGCCGTCTCCGAGTCCCACTGACAGGTGACGCTGTTCGCTGCGCCGCCGCCGAGCGTGAAGCTGCCGCTGACCGGCGAGACGACCGTGTCGCCGTCGGCGGGCGTGTTGATCGTTACCGTCGGCGGTGCGACGACCGTGAAAGAAGACGTCACGTTGGTCGTGCCCTGAGCGTTGGTTGCGGACAGCTTGAAGGTGTGCGGGCCGGCGGCTAGCGCCTTCGGGCCCTGCGGGCTGGTGCAGGCGTTGATCACCGACTCCGAGTCCCACTGGCAGGTCACGCTCGTGGCGCCGGAAACCGTGAAGCTTGCCGTCACCGGCGACCCCACGGTGCCGCCGCTGGCTGGCGCATTGATCGTCACGCCGGGCGCGGCTGCGCCGATCGTAAAGTTGCGCGTCACCGTGACGCTGCCCGCTGCGTTAGTCACCTTGACGTTGAACGTGTGGGCGCCGTTGGCGAGCGTCTTGGCCGGCGGCGACGCTGGGCAGGGGTTGAGCCACGCGGTCTGGTCGTACCAGCAGACGACGCTCGTCGCCCCGTTCGTCGTGTAGGCCGGCGAGACCGGCGACGAGACCGCCGCGCCTTCTGACGGCGCGGTGATCGTCGCGGACGGCAGATCGCCAACGGTGAAGCTGTTCGTCACCGTCGTCGAGCCGGTCGCGTTTGTCGCCGTGACAGAGAACGTGTGCGGACCGGCGCCGAGAGACTTCGGCGCGAGCGAAGAGCTCGGGCACGGACTCAATGCGGCTTCGGAATCCCACTGGCAGGTGACGCTGCCGGCGCCGCTCGTCACGTACGCGCCGCTCGCCGGCGAAGCGATCGTGCTCGCGTTGACGGGGCTGGTCACCGACACGGTCGGCGCGGCGGCAGCCGGCGTGGTCGAGCACGCGCCGCCCCTCTTCACGCAGAGCGTCTGTTCCTGGCCGTTGTGGCCGGCGAAAAACGTCGCTTCGGACGAAGCAAAGACCAAGGTGTCACCGTTGCCGCTCAGCGCGAAGAGATTGTCGAGCGCGCTGTTGGGAACGTCGGTGCTGCTGCCCGGGCGGGCCGTCCACTCGATCGGCGCGGCGGCGAAGCCGGACGTGCCGTCGATCACGAACATCGCCGCTGAGCCGCCGGTCGTCGCCGGGAACGATCCGGACTGCACGAGACCGGTGCTCGAGAAGTCGCGTCGCGCGGTCAGAATCGCGACCTGCTTGCCGTCTCCGGAGCTCGCCATCGCGATGATCGGATATGGGCCTGCGGCGTTGGTGTCGCGTGTGATCCAGTGATAGCCGTTCTTACGCGCGACGCCCGGCGTCATGTCGACGCTGACGACATCGAGCGGGTAGGTCGAGAGCAGCTCGGTGAGGTTGCGCCCGGGCAGGCCGACCAGCGCGAAGACCTTGCGACCGTCGTCGGTGATGCTCGGCACGGTCGCAAACGACTGAGGAATCGATTCGCTCGAGACCGGACCCGCGCAAGCGGTCTGCTTGGCGCCTTCAGGGTCGACCGAGAAGTCCATCCCCCCGAGATTCGGATCGCAGGCGACGTCGTCGAGATCCGACCAGCTGACGACGCGCCGGGTCTTCGCACTCGCGCCGTCGGCGACGCGCCGGTAGAGGTAGTTGATCGAGTCGAACGAACCCAGGCCGTTCTGCGTGACGTTCTCGCCGCGGTGGTAGGCGGCCTGGTTGCGCGCGAACGGTCCCGCCCACACGACGGTTGCGCCGTCGCCGCTAATCGCCGCGAAAGTAAGCGTGCGCGCCGAGGTGTCGGGGTCGTCGTCGAAGTACTCCTGGTCCGGCAGTGGGTCGCCGACCGACTGCGCCGGGTCAGCTAGGCCGGGAATGTTGTACGTGATGTTGTAGGCAACCTTCGTGACCAGCAGCGTGCTCGGCGCGTCGGGCGAGAGCGAACGCACCCACAGCTGCCCCGGCGCCGTGCTGGTGCCGGCCGAGACCGCCGAGATGTTCGTGAACGCAGTGCTCGAGAAGAGCACCCTCTTGCCGTCGTTGGACAACGAGTTGGGTCCGGGCAGTTGAGCGCCGTACAGGCAGTTCTGCGTCGCCGGGATCGGCAGCCCGGAGCCACCGCCGTCTGCGAGCGTGTAGGCGGCCGGCGTCACCGAGCCGTCCGGCGACGAAGCAACCTCGTATGCCCCGGCGGCGCCGATCGCGATGTTCATGTCGCGCACAAAGACGTCGCGGCGGCCGTTGCTGTCGGCCGCGACCAAGGAGTTCTCGCCGCTTGCAAACGCGACGTAGCGTCCGTTGGCGGAGACCGAGATGAAGCCCGCTATGCCGCACTGCACGCCCGAGACCAGCGCTGGCTGCTTGGCAACCAAGTCGAGCGGCGCCGCATCGGACCAGAGGTTCTTGCGGAAGACGCCGCCGTTCGATGCCGTTGCATTCAGCGCCGGCGAACTCGAGAAGAAGAATGCGTAGTGGCCGTCGTCCGAGACGGTCGAGTTGCTGACCGGCGTCGTGCTCTGAACCGCCGGAACAGCCGTTAGCGAGCCGGACGCAAGCGAGGCGCCGGTCGGCCAGGCGGCGCCAGCGGTGTTTGCGGCGAGCAGCAGCGCGGCCGCGCTGACGAGGCACGTGAGCAGCGCAAAGCGCTTGCTGAAAGCAGATGCGGGCGGGCAGTTCATGGGCAGGTTTTCTTCCTTTTTTGCAGTCCGTTGTCTAGCCGCGCCAAGTATCAAGCGGCCCGCGGTCTCGCTGGTAAAGAAGTTGTGTGCCTTTGGAGAAAGACTTATGAACAAAGAGGAAGGGCCGGGTGCGATACCCGGCCCTTGCCCGTGAGTCCCTCAAAGAAACAAGCCTGCTTCTTGTCTCCAAACGCGAGCTACCGTGCCCGGGTCGGCGGTCGATTGAGGGTTCGTGCCGCCAACATTTACGAAGCCGGTGCGTTCTCGTCCGCCACGCAGAGCGGGTAAGCCGAAGCCGGCTCGCCGCCGGTCGCGATCGACCAGTCGCCCGAGGCCACGCCCGGGCAGTTGGAACCCTTCTTGTTCGTGCGAATCGCCATCGGCGTAGCGGTCGGCTCGGCGTACGCACCCGGGATCGTCGTCCGCTCCAGCGGAATCCAGAACAGACGCTTGTTGAACGTGTACGTCCATCCCGATGCCGGAGCCGCAATCAGCGAGTTCGCATTGGTGTAGCGATAGGCCGCCGGGTCGGGCATCGTCGACGCGCTTTCGGCGAGCTTCTTGAATGCGTTGGCGCGCGCCGTCGCCAGGTCGACGTAGCCGATCGAACCCTGCGTCGAGCGCGCCTTTGCCGCCTGCGACGCGGCGCCACCGGTGGCCGGCGTGATCACGTTCGCAGTGTGCGGCCAGTTGATTCCGGAGAAGCCGCCGGTCCAGCCGCGGGTCGGGTTGATGCCGGCGAGGAACTGCTTCAGCGAGTTGGTGATTGCTGAGCCGTCGGCGCGCACGATGCGCTTGATCTTGTAGTTGCGGCAGTCGGTCGTGGAGCGGCCGGCCGCGTTGTGCGGCATCGCCGCGATTCCCGGCAGGAACTCGCCCCACTGGTCGTGGGTCGCGTCGCCGTTGAACATCTCTTCGAGGCGCGCGTTGCTGACGTGGAAGCGGGCGTACGGCGCGAGGTCCTCGTCGCCGTCCTGCAGCTCGCAGTACTTCGGGAAGTGCACGATGATCGTCGTTGCGCCCAGCTTGTTCGAGGCCACGACCGGAATCGTGAACGTCGAGGTCGCCGAAGCGGTGCCGGCGGCGTTGGTCGCGGTCACCTTGAAGGTGTGCTGACCGCCGGCCAGCGACTTCGGACCAACCGGGCTGGTGCAGCCGTTGATCACGGCCTCGGCGTCCCAGCGGCAGGTGACGCTGGATGCCGCTCCTCCACCGAGCACGAACGCCGCCGTCACCGGCGAGGTCACGGTCGACCCGTCGTCCGGGTCACTGATCGTGACCGTCGGCGGCGAGAGGACCGTGAAGTTGCTCGTCATCGATGTCGTGCCGGAGGCGTTCGACGCCGTCACCATGAAGCTGTGCGGTCCAGGCGTTAGCGTCTTCGGCGCCTGCGGGCTCGTGCAGCTGCTGATTGCGGCTTCGGCGTCCCACTGGCAGCTGACGCTCGTCGCGCCCGTCGCGGTGAAGCTCGCCGTGACCGGCGAAGGCACGGTCGTTCCGTCGGCGGGCGTTGCAATCGAGATGCTCGGAACCGCGCCGACCGTGAAGCTGCGCGTCACCGTCGCGGAACCGGCGATGTTGGTCGCCGTCACCTTGAAGCTGTGCGGGCCGGGAGTCAGCGCCTTCGGGCCGACCGGACTCGTGCAGCTGCCGATCACGGCTTCGGCGTCCCACTGGCAGGTCACGCTGGCGGCAGTGCCGCCGCCGAGCGTGAACTGCGCCGTCACCGGTGAACCGACGGTCTGTCCTGCCGTCGGAGCAGTCACCGTGACGGTCGGCGCAGCGATGACGTCGAACGTCGAGGTCGCCGAATCGGAACCGACGGCGTTGGAGACGGTCACTGTGAAGCTGTGCGGACCCGCGCTCAGCGGCTTCGGCGCGGTCGGGCTGCTGCACGGCGTGAGCTCGTTTTCCGAGTCCCACTGGCAGCTGACTTCACTCGCTGCGCCGCCGCCGAGCGTGAACGACCCGGTCACCGGTGAGGCGACCGTGGATCCGTCGGCCGGAGCGTTGATCACCACGGTCGGGCTCGCGAGCGCGGTGAAAGAGCCAGTCGCGGTCGCGGACCCGGCAATGTTGGTCGCCGTCACCTTGAAGGTGTGCGGGCCGGCCGCAAGCGTCTTCGGCGCAGTCGGGCTGGTGCAGCTGTTGATCACGGGGTCGGAGTCCCACTGGCAGGTGACGCTGCTCGCGGCGCCGCCGCCAACCGAGAATGTCGCGGCGGTCGGGCCGACCGGAACCGTCGAACCGTCGGCCGGATCGTCGATCGACACCGTCGGCACCGCGAGCACTGTGAAGTTGCTCGTCTCGGTCGTTGTGCCGGACACATTGGACGCGCTCACCTTGAAGCTGTGCGGACCGGGCGTCAGGGTCTTCGGCGCGAGCGGGCTCGTGCAGCTGGCGATCACTGCCTCCGCGTCCCACTGGCAGGTCGTGCTGGTCGCGCTGGCGACCGTGAAGGTCGCCGTCACCGGCGAGCCAACGGTGCTGCCGTCGGCCGGGGTGTTGATCGTGACGCTTGGGACCGCCGCGACGGTGAAGTTGCGCGTCACGCTGCCGGAACCGGCGGCGTTGGTCGCGGTGACCTTGAATGTGTGCGGGCCGGCCGCAAGGGTCTTCGCTGCCGTCGGGCTCGTGCAGCCGTTGATCGCGGCGTCCGAG
>JBOGYW010000035.1:0-23707 GCA_050696815.1 Solirubrobacterales bacterium
GTCCTTGAAAAAGGATTCCCGATCCCCCGTCGCCACTAAGCCGCGTCAGCGACCGCAACAGGCTTTTTGCCACCAGCAGCCGTAGCCGCCTTCACGCTGTCGGGCTCGACATCAGGCGCCTCGAGCACCTCACCAGTCTCCTTGTCGACCGCAATCGGTCGCCCAGAGGCGTCCAGACCGAGCGATGCAAAGACCTTGCCCTCGACCTCCTTCGAGATCTCCGGGTTGTCCTTGAGGAACGTCTTGACGTTGTTGCGGCCCTGGCCGAGCTTGATCTCGCCGTATGAGAAGAACGAACCCGACTTCTGCAGCACGTTGTGCTCGATGCCGAGGTCGACGAGGCAGCCTTCACTGCTGATGCCCTGGCCGAACTCGATGTCGAACTCCGCCTGACGGAACGGCGGGGCGACCTTGTTCTTGACGACCTTCACGCGCACGCGGTTGCCGACGACCTCGGTGCCCTCCTTCAGGGACTCGATGCGGCGGATGTCGAGGCGCTGTGAGCTGAAGAACTTCAGCGCGCGACCACCCGGCTGGGTCTCCGGTGAGCCGAACATCACGCCGATCTTCTCGCGGATCTGGTTGATGAACAGGCAGGTCGTGTCGGTGCGGTTGAGGTTTCCGGCGATCTTGCGCATCGCCTGGCTCATCATGCGCGCCTGCAGACCGACGGTCTGGTCACCCATCGCGCCTTCGAGTTCGGTTTTCGGCGTCAGCGCGGCGACCGAGTCGATCGCCACGATCGACATCGCGCCCGAACGCACGAGCATGTCGGCGATCTCCAGCGCCTGCTCGCCGTAGTCCGGCTGCGAGACCAGCAGGTTGTCGATGTCGACGCCGATCCGCGCCGCGTACTCCGGATCCATCGCGTGCTCGGCATCGATGAAGGCGCAGGTTCCGCCGGCCTTCTGTGCCTGGGCGATGATCTCGTAGACGAGCGTCGTCTTACCTGAGGACTCCGGGCCGTAGATCTCGACGATGCGACCCTTCGGAACGCCGCCGATGCCGAGTGCGAGATCGAGCGACAAGACGCCGGTCGGGATCGCGGCGATCTTCTGGCGAGCATCGTCGTCGCCCATCCGCATGATCGTTCCCTTGCCGAACTGGCGCTCGATCTGAGTCAGCGCACCGTCCAGCGCGGCATCTTTTTGCTTCTCGTTGAGTTCTACTCGTTCCACCGTCGTCTCCTGTCTGCTGGGTTGCGAGCAATTCAACAGATTCACGCGTTACGAAACAAGACGTGAACGCGTAAAAAATCACCCACAATCCAGAAAAGATTGCGATGTTCTGGATACTGCAGAACGAATCGGACGGAAAAATACGAACGAATGTTCGCGTGCAGAGCTAGCTGACGAGCAGCCCGCGCAGCACGTGCAGAGCGACTGTGGCCGCGCGATCCTGGATGTCGGCGCGACGCCCCGGAAGAACGAACTGAAGCGCCTGAGAGCGCCCCTCGGGCCCAACTGCGTGAAAACAGACCGAACCGACGGGCTTCTCCTCGGTGCCGCCGTCCGGGCCGGCGATTCCGGTCACGGCCACGGCAAAGTCGGCTTCAAATCGATCCAATGCGCCCTGCGCCATCGCTTGGGCGACCTCCGGCGAGACCGCTCCGTGTTGCTCGATCAGCGCAGCATCGACCCCCAGGATCGCCGTTTTCGCTTCGTTCGAATATGTAACGGCGCTGCCGGCAAAGAACGCGGACGCTCCCGCGCGATCCGTGATCTTCTTCGCCAGCTGCCCGCCGGTGCACGACTCGGCAAAGGCGAGCGTGCGGCCGTCCAAGAGCCGCCCGATCTGTTCGTCGATCGTCTCGCCGTCCTCCGAGAAGATCGCACCGCCGTACTCGTCCCTGAACGCCTGAATCAGCTTGTCGCGCAGCTCGTGCTCTGCGGGGTGATGGCTGATCAAGATCTCCATCTCCCCCTTGCGCAGGCAGGTGGTGATCTCGAGGTTTCCGAGCCCCTCTGCAGCGTCGAAATCGCGCAGAGTTTTTGCGATCGTCGACTCGGGGATCCCGATCATGCGCAGCATCTGCTCCTCGAAGACCTCCGCGCGCGAGGCGATCGCCTTGAACTCCGGCGTCTCGATCGCTTCGGCCCAGATCGCCTGCAGTTCACCGGGCGGACCGGGCAGCACAACGACGGTCGGCTTGTCCACGCCCGCGGGCGGGGTGACGACCAACCCTGGGGCAGTTCCGGCGGGTCCCAGGATCGCCGCGTCACGCGGCACGGTCGCCTGTTTCTTCGAGCCGTCCATCACCGACTCGGGATCCCAGTTGGCCCGCCGCGCAAAACCGCGGATGATCTCCTGGATGCGATCGAGCAGCTCGTCATCCATGAACATCTCGCGCTCACAGAACTCACCGACGATCGCAGCCGTCATATCGTCCGCCGTCGGGCCGAGCCCGCCGGTCGTGCAGATCAGCTCCACGCCTTCAGAGCGCATGAACTCCAGCTGCGCTCGAATGTCCTCGGGACGGTCGCGGCAGATCGTGATGTGAACAAGATCAAAGCCGAGCGTGCGTAGCCGCTCGGATAGCCATGGACCGTTGCGGTCCTCGATACGCGCGGTCAGCACCTCCGTACCGGTGATGATCACGCCTGCGCGCACTTGCGCCATCTATGCCTCCCCGCGGACTTGCACCATCGCGGCAGCTTACGAACCGCCGCCGGATCCGCCGCCGATCGTTCCAACGAGGAATAGCACCAGAACGATCACGATGACCGCGACAACCACGAGCAACCAGCGTCGTGAACCGGTGAAACGTGAGCCGTCGGCCTCGCGGCGCGGCGCAAAGATCGTGTGTTCTTCGTCCGCCCGTTCGTGCTCGGCCTTGTAGACCGTGACTAGCGACCGGCTGTCGAGACCAAGAAAGTCCGCGTATGTACGCAGGAAGCTCTTCACGTAAGCGGGCCCCGGAAGCAGGTTGTACTCCTCGTTCTCGAGCGCACGCAGATACTTGGCGCGGATCTTCGTCTCTTCCTCGACCTCGTGGACGTCGATCTTCATCGCCATGCGGCGTTCGCGGAGAGCTTCGCCGATCTCACCCATGAGTGATATTCAAGCGGGTTATTCGCCGACGCTTGGCTGCTCGAGGGTGCTTTCCGTGTCACCAGTTGTCAGAACGGCATCGGCCGGCGGCGGAGACCCATCGCTCAGCATGCCGAGAATGCGCGGTAGATCCGCTTCGGTGATCAGCACTTGGCGTGCTTTCGAGCCCTCGTAGCCGCTGATCACCGCGCGGCGCTCCATCATGTCGATCAACCTGCCGGCACGCGTGTATCCCACGCGCAGGCGGCGCTGGAGCATCGAGGTGGAAGCCGTACCCATCTGAACAACAGTCGAAATCGCCTCGGGGAGCAGATCGTCCTGATCGGGGTCCATGCCGTCGCGATCGTCCTTCTCCTCTTCTTCGGCCGCTTCAAGCAGGTCGTTGTTGAACTCCGGTTCGCCCTGGGCACGCCAGAAGTCAGTGATCTTGATGATCTCTTCCTCGGTTACGTAAGCGCCTTGGATTCGCTGCAGTTTCGAGCTGCCGATCGGGTTGAAAAGCATGTCGCCCTGGCCGAGCAGCGACTCGGCGCCGTTCTGGTCGAGGATCACGCGCGAGTCGGTCTGCGAACTGACGGCGAAGGCGATGCGCGACGGCACATTCGCCTTGATCATGCCGGTGATGATGTCGGCGCTCGGGCGCTGCGTGGCGAGCAGCAGGTGAATGCCGATTGCGCGGGCCTTCTGCGCGAGGCGGATGATCGCGTCCTCGACCTCGCCCGGCGCGACCATCATCAGGTCGGCGAGCTCGTCGATCACGCAGAGAATGTACGGCAGCGTCGTCTCGCCACCCTTCCTGCGCCGCTCGTTCAGCTCCACGAGATTGCGGCACTTGTAGGCGCTCATCAACGAGTAGCGCTGTTCCATCTCGCGAATCAGGTTGTTGAGCACGTTCGCCGCCATCCGCGGGCTGGTGACGACAGGGGTGAGCAGATGCGGAATCTGCTCGTAGAGGTTCAGCTCCACCTGCTTAGGGTCGATCAGGACCAGCTTCGCCTCGTTCGGCGTGGACTCGAGCAGGATCGAGCAGAGCAGCGTGTTGATGCAGCCGGACTTACCGGCGCCGGTCGTGCCTGCGACAAGGAGGTGCGGCATCTTTGCGATGTCGGTGCCGATCGCCTTGCCGGCGATGTCCTTGCCCAGCCACACACTGACCGGCGACCAGTCCTTCGGTAGCGGCTGGTAGATGTCGCCGAGGCGGACCATCTTGCGGTGAATGTTCGGCACCTCGACGCCGACCGCCTGTTTGCCGGGGATCGGCGCGAGAATGCGGATATCGGTGCTGGCAAGCGCGTACGCCAGGTCGTCCTTCAGCTGCGCCACCTTTGACATCTTGATGCCGGGTGCAAGCTTTATTTCGAAGCGCGTGACATGCGGGCCGGCGACGGTGCCGACCAGCTTCGCCTCGACACCGAAGTGGCCCAGCGCCTCGAGCAGTTGTGCGGCGACCTTTTCCTGAGCGGCCTTGTCGTTGCCACCGGGCTTCTCGGTGCCGCGCTGCAACATCTTCGTGCTTGGCTTCTTGTAAGCGATGCCCTCCGACTCGGTGACGCTGAGATCGTTGACCTGCTGAAACTTGCCGAGCGCGAGCTTTTCCGGTTCGTCGGGATCCGGAACGACGATCGGCTCAGGACCGGGATCAGGCTCGACCAGTTCAACCGATTCATCTGCGACGACAGACGCCGGTTCGTCTTCTTCCGGACCTGGATCGTCGTCGATCGACTGGAGTTCATCGAGCGGGATCGCTTCCACGTGAGTGGCGCGTACTACCGGCTCAACTCCCGGCGGTTCAGGCGGCAGGATGTCCTCTGCTCGCGGAATCGGCATCTGCGCCGGCTTCACGCGCCCGGCCGCGGTCTGTGCGCGCTGGTTCGCTCGCGGCGCACGCCAAAGTTCGGGCAGCGAAGTGATCCATTCACCGATCGTCACAAGCGCCACGCCGGTGATCTGCAGCGCTCCGATCACAATCAACGCGATTGCGACGATGTCGGCGCCGATCGTGCCGGTCAACTTGGCGACCGCCCAAAACATCATCTCGCCAAAGATCCCGCCGTGGCCCTTGTAGTAGGCGACGTTGAAGATCACGTGATGCGCAGGCCGTTCGGCGCCCAATCCGAACAGGCCGGCAGACAATGCGAGCAGCACGCCCGCACTGAGCATCGCCACGGCCGGCCAGCGAAATGACAGTGGCGGCAGTATCGGCCGCAGGATCGCGACGATGCCGGCGCAGCCGAGTGCCAGTGGCACGAGATACGCGCCGCGGCCGATCAAAGATGTGAGAGCGGTCTGCAGTCCGTCGCCGAGCTTGCCGCCCTGCCAGCCGAAGTACATGACGAAGGCGAAGAACACAGCGGTCGCCATCAGCCCGAGGCCGATCGCATCCAGCCGTTGCTGGTCGCTGATCTCGCGCGTGCGGCGCTGGAGCGGTGCGCTGCGCGTCGATTTCCGAGCTTTTACGGTCGCCTTGGTCGCCGGGCGCGACTTCGGTTTTGACTTGGGCGCCGGCCTGCGGGTGTTTTTGACTTTTGTGGCCACTCGCAGGCTCCTTCGACGGCCGCCCTCGATTGCCTTCCGCCCCACATATGATCCGGCCCATGACTAACGAATCTTCTTCGGCAGCAGAACTGTTCGATGTCAGTGGCAAGAAGGTCGTCGTAACCGGCGGCTCGCGCGGCATCGGCTTCATGATCGCCCGCGGCTTCCTGAAGGCCGGCGCCGAGGTCTTCATCTCCGCGCGCAAGCCAGACCAACTCACCGCCGCCGCCGAGGAACTGCGCGAGTACGGCAATGTAGAGGCGCGAATCGCCGATGTCTCCAGCGAGGCCGGCGCGGCTGAACTGGCAGACGCCGTCCGCGAATGGACGGCCCACGTAGACGTGCTCGTCAACAACGCCGGCGCCACCTGGGGCGCGCCGGTCGAGGAATTTCCCGAGAGTGGCTTCGACAAGGTGCTCGACACCAACGTCAAGGGCCTCTTCTACCTGACCGCCAAGCTGCTCCCCCAGCTGCGCGAATCCGCTGCCGCAGCGCCGCCGGCGCGAGTGATCAACATCGGCTCGATCGACGGCATCGCCGCGCCGATCGTCGAGAACTACGCCTACAGCGCCAGCAAGGCCGCAGTGCACCAGCTCACCCATCACCTCGGCAAGCGCCTCGCTGCCGAGCAGATCACAGTCAACGCGATCGCCCCCGGCCCCTTCGAGTCGAAGATGATGGAGTTCGTGCTTGGAGACCCCGAGATGCGCGCGCAGGTCGAGCAGCAGATTCCGCTCGGCCGCATCGGCCACCCCGATGACGTCGCCGGCACGGCGATCTTCCTGTCTTCGAAGGCCGGCGCCTACATCTCCGGCGCGGTGATCCCGGTCGACGGCGGCCGGACCGGTACGGCCTAGCTAGATCTCGACCACAACCGGCAGCACCATCGGCCGCCGCTTGGTCTTCTCGTAGACGAAGCGCGCGACATCGTTGTGAAGCTTCTCGCGCAGCTCGCTCTCCTGAACGCCTTCGCTGTTCTTGACTTTCTTCGCGAGGTCGTGGATCGACATCTCGATCACTGAGCGCATCTCGTCGATCATGTCGTCCGCCTCGTCCATGAACGGGACGCCGCGGAAACTGACCTCGGGCTCTGAAATCGATTCGCCCGACTGTTCGGACACCGTCGCGACAACGATAAACACGCCGTCGTTTGAGAGCATGCGCCGGTCGCGCAGGGCGACGTCCTCGACGTCGCCGACCTCGAGGCCGTCGACGAAGATCACGCCGCTCTTCACGCGCTCGCCGATCTTCGCGCCCTTCTCGTCGATCTCGAGCGGCAGGCCGTTTTCAAGCTGGAAGATGTCGTCGGAATCGACTCCAACCTCTTCAGCGAGACGCGCGTGCAGCGTCAGCCGCTTGTAGTCGCCGTGGATCGGCATCACGTACTTCGGCTTCGTCAAGTTGATCATCAGCTTCAGCTCTTCGGCATAGCCGTGGCCGGATGCGTGGATCGGCGCGTCCTGGTTTGTGATCACCGTCGCGCCGATGTGGAACAGGCGGTCGATCGTCTCGTTGACGGCTCGCTCGTTACCGGGCACCGGCGAAGCCGAGAACATCACGGTGTCGCCGGAGTGCAGCGTGATCTGGCCGTGGTCGTTGTTCGCCATCCGTCGCAGCGCCGAGAGCGGTTCGCCCTGCGAACCCGTGCAGATCACGACGACCTCATCGTCCGGATAGTCGTCAATCTCCTTCGGCTTGATCACCATGCTGTCGTCCACGTAAATGTGGCCGAGCTTGCGGCCGATCGCGAAGTTGCGGCGCATCGAGCGGCCGATCAGCGAAATCTTCCGGTCGTGCGCGGCGGCGGCGTCGATCACCTGCTGCACACGATGGATGTTCGAGGCGAAGCTGGTGACGAGGATGCGGCCCTCGCAGCGGCCGAACGCCTCCTCGAGGTGCGGGCCGATCGACGACTCGCTCGGCGCGATGCCCTTGCGGTCTGCGTTCGTCGAGTCACCGCACAGCAGCAGTAGCCCTTCCTGCCCCAGTTCGGCGAGCCGCGACATGTCGGTCGGGCGCCCATCAACTGGGGTCTGGTCGAACTTGTAGTCGCCGGTCAGAAGAATCGGACCGAGGCCGGTGGTGACGACCACGCCGCAGGCGTCGGGTATCGAGTGCGACACATGCAGTAGCTCGAGCGAGAACGGACCCGCGTCCCACGGTTCAAGGCAGTCGCGCTCGATTACGTCGACGGCTTCGTCGAGCTTGTGCTCTTCGAGCTTCGAACGCGCCATCTCGGCCGTTAGCGGCGCGGCGTAGACCGGCGGCGTCTCTTCGGGAAAGATCTCGCGAATCACGTACGGCAAGGCGCCGATGTGATCTTCGTGGCCGTGCGTGATCACGATCGCCTCAACGTCGTCGGCTCGCTCGCGCAGGTAGTCGAAGTCCGGCAGCACGAGATCGATGCCGAGCATCTCTGCGGTCGGAAACATCAAACCGGTGTCGATGATCACGATCGAACCCTCGTACTCGACGACGGTCATGTTCTTGCCGATCTCGCCCAGCCCGCCAAGCGGTAGGACACGGAGGGTGCTCACGAGGTGGCCACCCCAACCAGTCCTCGCGCCTCCAGCATCGTTCGGATGGCGGCGATCTCCGTTTCGTCGGCCGGCACGTACGGCAGGCGCGGCACGCCGCCGGGCAGACCCATCAAGTCGAGTGCGGCCTTCGTACTACTTGCAGCCGGAGAGACCAGTGCGTCGAACACCGGCAGCAGCCCTTCGTGAATCGCATCGCGGTTCTCGGGCTCATCGACCATCCGGCGCATCTCCGGGCCGACGATGTGGCTGGCGACGAGGATGCCGCCGGAGCCGCCGAGGTCGAGTGTCTTCGCCAGCACGTCGTCGTTGCCGGCGTAGAGCAGCAGTCCGTCGACGATCGCAAGGTTGTCGTTGTTCGCCTGCTTGACACCGACGATGTTGTCAATCTGCGCCAGCTCGGCGAGCAGGTCGTTCGGCATGTCGGTGCCGGTGCGAACCGGAATGTTGTAGAGCAGGATCGGCAGATCGGTCGAACGCGCGACTTCGCCGTAGTGGGCGACGATGCCGCGACGGTTCGGGCGGTTGTAATACGGCGTCACCGAAAGGATCGCGTCCGCGCCCACTTCGGTCGCCTTCGCTGTCAGCTTGACCGCGTGGCGCGTGTCGTTCGAGCCGGTGCCGGCGATGATCGTGAACCCGTCTGGCGCCTCGTCGACCGCCAGCTTGACCAGCGCGATGTGCTCGTCGTCGTCAAGCGTCGAAGCCTCGCCGGTCGTGCCGGCGACGACGGCCCCGTCGCTGCCGTTCTCGGCAAGATGGCCGAGCAGGCGCACGAATCCGTCCTCATCGACACGGCCGTCCGCGTCGAAAGGAGTGACAACAGCAGTAAGAATTGTGCCCAAATCGGCCATGCGAGAAGCATACGCGAGGTCGAAGAGGAACCTCCTCCGAAGGATCAAATAGAGACCTATGGCAGAAAAGGACTACTCACACCGCTCCGTCGTAGACAAGCTCGGCCTCCACCAGGGCATGCGGGTTCGGATGACGGGCGACGTCGGCGCCGAGCTGAAAACCGCTGCAAAAGCCCGGATTGGCGGGAGCCTGTTGCGCAGTGGTGACCTCGACGTGATCGTGCGCGCGGTGCGCACCGTGGAAGAGGCCGACGAGTTCGTCGAGCGCGTGCGACCGCAGTTGCACGATGACGCCGTGCTGTGGCTGGTCACTCGCAAGAAGGGCGATCCGCGCTACATCAAGCAAGAGGATCTGATCCCAGTGGGCAAGGCTCACGAGCTCGTCGACAACAAGATCTGCTCGATCGACGAAACACGCTCTGCGATGCGTTTTGTGATTCCGAAGCACCTGCGCTGAAGACGTTTCGGCGATCTGCCGAATGGACATATGACGGTTTTGCCGAAACAGAGGCCGACACCGTTGGTTCAATAAATCATCCACAACGTCGATAGCGATCGAAAGCTCAGGGTCAGTGTCGCGCCATCGCAGTTCATCGCCGATCTACAAAGGTCACTTCGGCCAAGCCGAAGCTGAGCGCCTGCTCTGGCGCGCCGGATTCGGGCCGCGCCCCGGCGAGGCGAAAAAGCTCGCCAGGCTCGGCATGAAGCGCGCGGTCGGTTCGCTGCTCAACCACCGCGGCAAGACGACCCTGATCGGCCCGCCACCGAAGCTCGACGAAAAGCTCCAGCCCGGCGACATCTGGGGTCACGACCACCTTTGGTGGCTCGACCGCATGGTCCGCTCGAACAATCCGCTGCAGGAGCGCATGGCGTTGGTTTGGCACGACTGGTTCGCGACGTCGAACGACGGCGTCGGCAGCCAGACGCTGATGATCAAGCAGAACTACCTGTTCCGCCGCAACGCGCTGGGGTCGTTCAAGACGATGACGCTGCAGGTCACCAAGGATCCGGCGATGCTGCTGTGGCTTTCCGGAGTAGACAACCGCGAGGGCGAGCCGAACGAGAACTATGGCCGCGAGCTGATGGAGCTCTTCACGCTCGGCGCAGGCGCCCACTACACCGAGAAGGACGTGCGCGAACAGGCGCGTGCGCTGACCGGCTTCACGCTCGACTGGACCGACGACGGTCCGCGCAACTTCCACTTCAGCCCGAAGCGCCACGACAAAGACTCGAAGACGATCTTCAAGAAGCACGGCAACTTCGATTGGCGCGACTCGGTCAACTTGTGTCTGCACCACCCCGACCACGCCGGCTACTTCGTAAAGAAGCTCTGGAGCTACTTCATCCCAGTTCCGCTGAAGGGCCACAACTACAAGGCGATGAGGTCGATCTACGTCAGCAACGGGTTCAAGATCCGCCCGGTCGTGCAGGCGATCCTGATGCACCCGGCCTTCTACAACGGTCCGAGCATGGTCAAGCCGCCCGTCGTCTTCACTGCCGGTCTGATGCGCACGCGCAATGCCGGCATCACCTCCGACGCGTGGTCGTGGCTTGCAGATCTCGCCGGCCAGCGTCTCTTCTATCCGCCGAACGTCAGCGGCTGGGACGACTCGGCGTGGCTCGACACCGGCACCTTCCGCGGCCGCTGGAACGCCGTGCGCTACGCGACCGACGACGACCTGCTGGACCCCGGTGACGACAAGATCACCGACGCTCAGGATGAGGCCGAGAACGGCGCCCAGGCGCTGGCCCGCGCGCTCGCCTACTGGGGCAACCCGAAGCTGAGCAAGGTCAGCACCGGCGTGCTGCTCGATTTTGCAAACCAGGTCGGCACGAGCGCCGACTCCGCAGACTGGCGCAAGAAGCCTTACCGCGTGATGCGCCAGAACGCGTTGCGCACGCTGATCGCGATGAGTCCGGACAGGCAGACCTGCTGATGAGCGCCAATTCACACCGAGCCTGCGACGAGTTCAACCGCGCGCACCTGCTGCGAGACGCGGCCGCAACGGCCGGTCGTGGTCTACCGATCATCGAGCCGGGCATGCCGACGCCCGCCGGCACAGGGCTCTCGCGCCGAACCTTCATGCTGCGCAGCGGCGCCTTCATGCTCACGCTCTACGGCGCGATGCATCTCGACCCGTTCCGCCTGGGCGAGGCGATCGCCGAAGCCGCCGCCGGACCGCCGAACCCGGTGCTGGTTTCGGTCTATCTGGACGGCGGTGCGGACTCGCTTTCGATTCTTGCTCCGGTCGAGGACCCGACCTATCGCAAGCTGCGCCCGACACTCGCCCTGGCTCCCGGCAGCGGTCAGCCGTTCGCCGACGACGGGCGCCTGATGTGGAGCCCAGCAGCCGATTCGCTGCGCATTCTGCACGAAGAGAACAAGCTCGCCGTCGCGCCGTCGATCGGCTATGACCATCCCGATCAGTCGCACTTCACCTCGCGTCACTACTGGGAAGTCGGTGCGCTCGACACGCGCCTCCAGACCGGCTGGCTGGGCCGCTACCTCGACGTCGTGGGCAGCCCTGACAACCCACTACAGGGCCTGTCACTCGACTACAGCCTCAACCCCGCGCTCGCGCCCAAGTCGGCACCGGTCGCGGCACTGTCGCAACCGAGCTCTTACCGCTTCGACCACGGCAACGTCTGGGGCGGCGTGCAGGACACGATGGTCGACTCGCTCGAGCAGCTCGGCTCCGCCAGCAAGCACAGCCGCGACGCCGGCATCAAAACCGCCGCGTTTGCATCTGAGCAGTCGATGAAGCTGCGCCGCCAGCTGCTGCCGTTTGCGACCGACGAGGACCACCAGCCGCCGGGCATCGCTTCCCCAGTTGCCTACCCGAAGGGCAACGGCGACTTCGCTGAGCGCATGCAGGCGCTCGCCGCGATGCTCGCGATCGGACTGCCGCTCAAGTGCGTTGCCGTGCGCGGCACCGGTGGCTACGACACGCACGACAACCAGGCCCAGGACTTTGCCGAGAACCTGAAGATGACCGCCGACGTGCTGCTGGCGTTCCAGCGCGACCTCGAGGCGCGTGGCCTGCAGGACCGCGTGCTGGTGGAGGTTTGGAGCGAGTTCGGCCGCCGGCCCGAGGAGAACGGCTCCGCGGGAACCGACCACGGCGCCGCCGGTATGGCGACGCTGATCGGCTCGCGCGTGAAGCGCCAGCTGCTCGGCGAGTGGACCGGCGTCGCCCAACTCGACGAAGACGACAACATGCGCGCCAGTCTCGACTTCCGCGCGCTGCACTCCGCGGTGCTCGACCAGTGGTTCCAGTTCGACGCCGCTCGCGTGCTGCCGAACGCGCGTAGATTCGCCGCGCCGTCGATCCTCACCTAGGCGAATGCGCCTGCGCCTGACACTCGCCGCGATCGCGGTACTCGCAGGACTCGCCGTAGGCAGCTCCGCCGATGCGTCTACTTCGAGCGCCGTACAGGCAACGGGCAAAGAGTTCTCGATCTCGCTCTCGCGCTCGCAGGTGAAACCCGGCAAACTGCGGGTGGAGTTCGTCAACTTCGGTCAGGACGACCACGATCTCGCGGTCACCCGCAGGAGCGGTGGCGCTACCACCCGCCTGCCGACCGTGCACCCCGGCGACCGTGCCGTGAAGCGCATGACGGTGCGCAGCGGCACATACGTCTTCTGGTGCACGCTGTCGGATCACAAGAAGAAGGGCATGCGCGCCGTTCTTCGCGTGAAGCGCTAGCTAGAGCAGGTTTTCGAGCCCGATCGTGATCTGATTCGGCAGTGAACCGACGTGCCGTACGGCGAGCAGCACGCCCGGCATGAACGATTCGCGCGAGTAGGTTTCGTGGCGGATGCTCAGCGTCTGCCCGGTCTCGCCGAAGATCACTTCCTGGCTGGCGATCACGCCCGGAAGGCGCACGGAGTGGATCGGGTCATGAACCCGCCCCCCGGCCTCCTCGATCAAATCGCGGGTGCGCTTGGCGGTGCCGCTTGGCGCGTCGAGCTTGGCGGGATGGTGCAGCTCGATGATCTCGCACTCCGGCATGAACTTTGCAGCCGTCTTCGAAAGTTCCATCAACATCACCGCGCCGATCGCGAAGTTCGGCGCAAAAAACAGCTTGCCGCTGCCGACGCCATCGAGCTCGGAGAAATCCGCGCCGGTAGTGCCGATGACGCAGTGCGTTCCGGATTCGATGATCTCGCGGGCGTTGGCGATCGCAGTGTCCGGGCGGGTGAAATCAACGACGACCTCGGCTTCCGTCAACACGTCCGCAAGTGCGATCCCGAGAGCGGGATCAGCTTGCCCGGTCAGCTCCATGTCGTCGGCGCCTTCAACGGCTGCGACCACTGCCTGACCCATCTTGCCCGCAGCGCCGGAAACGGCGACCTTGATCTTCGGCTGATCGTTCATGCGCGCAATTCTTGCATGTGACCCGCCTTGCCCGTCAGGCCGGCCCGGCTCCGGCGTAGCCGCTACGCCGCGACGCCGGCCTCGACGAGGGCCGGATTGACCGGCGCCAACGCGGGACGGAACTGTTCTTCGCTCGGGCCGACCGCAGCGACGCTGAAACGCGTCGGCAGGTACAGCTCTTCGACCAAGGCCTTGAGATCGCCGACCGTGACCGCGTCGATCTTCTGCTCGATCTCGTCGAGCGTGTAGATCGGCGTGCCGAACAGCGTGGACGCACCGATCTGCGTCATACGCCCCATCGGCGACTCCATCGAGAGCGCCGTGCGGCCCTTGACGTTTTCTTTGGCGCGCGCCAACTCAGCGTCGCTCGCGGGGTCCTCGACGAGGCGTTGAAGCTCTTTGCCGAACACTTCCATCGCCTCCGTCACGCGGTCGGGCCGTGTGCCGACGTACATGCCGATCTGCCCGCTGTCGCGGTAGTAGCCGCTGTAGCTGTACACGGCGTAAGCCAGGCCGCGCTTCTCGCGCACCTCTTGGAACAGCCGCGAGCTGGTGCTGCTGCCGAAGATCGTGTTCAGCACCGTCATCGCAAAACGACGCTCGTCGCCGCGCACCAGTCCAGGCGCGCCCAGCGCGATGTGGACCTGCTCGGTTTCCTTCTCGAAAAATCCTACGGTCGGCGCACTTGCCGGCGCGGCGTTCTCAAATGTCGGAGCGTTGCCGGCGCGGTCGAAGCCGGCGTTCTTCGCCAGTTCGACGAGCTTCGCGTGTTCGATCGCACCCGCTGCGGCAATGACGATGTTCTGGGGTACGTATTGAGCGTCGCGGTACGCCGCGATGTCAGGCACGGTTACGCCTCCGACCACTTCGGCGCGACCGATGATCGGACGCCCCAGTGGAGTGTCGCCGAAGACCGTCGTGCCGAGGATGTCGTGCACCTTGTCGGACGGCTCGTCCTCGTACATCGCGATCTCTTCGATCACGACCTGGCGCTCCGAGTCGATGTCCGGGAACGTTGACCGCATCACCATGTCGCTGACCACGTCGAAGGCGCGCTCGAGGTGCCGGTCGAGGAAGCGCGCGTAGACCGTCGTCACTTCCTTGTCCGTCGATGCGTTGATCTCGGCACCGATGCCGTCGAACAACTCGTCGATCTCGGTCGAGCTGAAGCGGTCGGTGCCCTTGAACAGCAGATGCTCAAGGAAGTGCGAGAGACCGGCCTGCTCGTAGGTCTCGTTACGCGATCCAACACCGACCATCACCGACAGCGCGATCGAACGCACCCGCGGGATCGTCTCGGTGACGATGCGCAGGCCGTTTTCGAGTGTCGTGGTTTCGTGCGTCGGCTGGCTCAAAGCTGACGGGATCTTGACAGATCCGCCAGCAGCGTCTCGCACTTGCCGTGATGCGACTCGGCACCGCGAACCAGCTCGCGCACGTCGGCCGGCGCAGCGCCGCGCTGAGCTGCCGTACAGGGCTGCTCCGGCGATGGCACTGCCAACGCCGTCACACATGTAATCGCGCCAAGCAGACACGCTGCCGCGAGAATTTTCCACAGGCGTGCGCCCGCGTTCCGATACATCGTCGATCCACTCCCTTGGAGCGGCCGGGAAGATTTCAGTCGTCCGTGTGCGAGGCCGGTCGCATACGACTCGCTCTCAGCTTATGCCCGATCTGCCGATTCGGCAATCTCTTCGGCGAGCAGATCCATCATCAGGCCGTCATGCCATCTGCCGTCGATGCCGAGTTCGGACTTGCGAGTGACGCCGATGACCTTGAACCCGACGGCTTCGTACGCGTGGATCGCCTTTGCGTTCGCCGCCGCCGGGTCAATCGTGAAGCGGTGATGGCCCTTTGCAATGAAGTGGTCGATCGCCAGCCGCAGCGCCTCCGGGCCGTAGCCGTTGCCGTGCAACTCAGGCGCGAGCATGATGTCGAGACCAACACTCGGATACTTGCGCTCAGCCTCTTCCGTGAACCCGAGCCAGCCTGCCACGCCGCCGTCGATCTCGATGACCCAGCCGGCGAGCAGCTCATCGTCGTCAGCTTGACCCTCGTACTCGCCCCACCACCGGGCAGCGCCCGGAGCCCGTATGACGTCGAGCATTGGCCGGAGATCGCCTGGATCCGCCGCGCGCAGCGTCACGCGTTCACCGGTTAGTGTCGGCAGGGGTGCCACGTGGCGTCAATCTAACGCCGATCATGCGGCAGGCGGCGCGGTTGGCTAAGGGACCGGGTCGACCGCGGGGTCGTCCGGCTCGACGACCGGAGGGTCGATGTCGAACCCGTCGTCGGCGCTGCCGTTCGTCGTATTGACGGTGAAGCGCCGTACCGCGGACCGCCGCTCACTCGCGCCACGTCGAACAGCTTTGACTGCGAACACGTGGTTTCCGTCGTTCAAAAAGTCCGCAGTAAACGGCGAGCTACAGGAAGCCCACGAGCCACGGTCGACCGAGCACTTGAAGGCCGCCTTGCGCCGGTTGGCGACGAACGTGAAGGTGGGCGTCGGGTCGTTGGTCTCGCCGCGCGGACCGCCGGTGATCGTCGTGTGCAGCCGCGCAGCCTGAGCCGGCGCGGCGAAGGCCGCCAACACAACCAGCGTGACGGTGAAAACTGAGAGATGCGTGCGCGTGCGGTCCATGACGAGCTGCCCACCAAGGTTGTCGTCGCCTCGGATTCGAGTGGTTAACCGAGGCTCGGCAAAGCGGACGAATCGCTACGTCAGACGTCCACGAACGAGAAAGGCCCCTCGCGCTGGAGCGCGAGGGGCCTTTCTCACACAGCTTTGCTGGGCGCTAGTCGCGCGAACGCTCGCGCGGGCGACGCTCGCCACCACGGCCACCGCCGTTGCGACCACCACGGTCTCCGCCACGGCCGCCGCGGTCGCCGCGGTCGCCGCCGCGACCACCACGGTCACCACGGTCACCGCCGCCTCCGCCGCCGCCACCGGCGCCGATGCCGACGAGCTCCTCGTTGCTCTTGCCCTGGATCGCGGGGTCGTCCGCCAGGCGCAGGCCGATGCGACCGCGGTCGGCGTCAACTTCGACGACCTTGACCTCGATCTGCTCGCCACGCTCGAGGACGTCCTCGACGGTCTCGACGCGCTCGCCGGGCTTGACGTTGCTGATGTGCAGCAGGCCGTCGGTGCCCTTGGTCAGCTCCACGAAGGCGCCGAACGTGGTCGTCTTCACGACCGTACCGGTGAACTCGTCGCCGATCTCGACTTCCTTCGTCATCGAGCGGATGCGGTCGATCAGACGCTCGCCCAGAGCACCTGAGGTGCTGTAAACCTGGATCGTTCCGTCGTCTTCGACGTTGATCTCGCTCTCGAACTCTTCACACAGCGCGCGGATGGTCTCGCCACCCTTGCCGATCACGACGCCGATCTTGTCGGTGTCGATCTTGATCGTGCTGATGCGCGGCGCGAACTCGCTCATCTCCTCGCGCGGACGGTCGATCGCCTCGAACATCTTGCCCATGATGAACGCGCGTCCGTCCTTGGCCTGGGCCAAGGCGTCACGCAGGATCTCGATCGTCACACCGGTGATCTTGATGTCCATCTGCAGGGCGGTGATGCCGTCAGGCGTACCCGCGACCTTGAAGTCCATGTCGCCGAGGTGGTCCTCGACGCCGGCGATGTCGGAGAGCACGATGTAGTCATCGCCCTCCTTGATCAGGCCCATCGCGATGCCGGAGACCGGCTTCTTGATCGGCACACCGGCGTCCATCAGGCTCATCGTCGAGCCGCAGACCGAACCCATCGAGCTCGAACCGTTCGACTCGAGCGTCTCGGACACGACGCGAATCGTGTACGGGAAGTCCTCGGTGCTCGGGATCACCGGCACCAGGGCACGCTCGGCGAGCGCTCCGTGGCCGATGTCACGACGCTTCGGGCCGCGCATGAAGCCGGCCTCGCCGACGCTGAACGGCGGGAAGTTGTAGTGGTGGAAGTAGCGCTTGCTGGTCTCGAGACCGAGCGTGTCAAGGCGCATCTCCTCGCGGGTCGTGCCAAGCGAGGCGAGCGACATGATCTGCGTCTCACCGCGCGTGAACAGGCCGGAGCCGTGCGTACGTGGGATGACGCCGGCTTCGCACTCGATCGGACGGATCTCGTCCTTGGCGCGGCCGTCCGGGCGCTTCTTGTCGACGGCGATCAGCTTGCGCGTGATCTCCTTTTCGAGCTTGCCGGCGCTGGAAGAGACGTCCTTGGTGCGCTTCTCGGCGACGTCATCGTCGGCGTCGTCGGCCGGCGCGAAGGCTTCCTTGATCTCACCCTTGACCTCGTCGATCTTGGCGTAGCGCTCGAGCTTCTCCGGGATCGTCACGGCGGCAGTCATCTGGTCGGTGAACTTGCCGGCGATCTGGTCGAACAGGCCCTCTTCGACGGCGGGCGGTGAGAAGTCGACCTTCTCCTTGCCCTTCTGCTCGCGCAGGTCGTGCTGGGCCTTGCAGAGCTTCTTGATCTCGGCGTGGGCGACTTCGAAGGCCTCGAGCACCTGCTCTTCGGTGACTTCGTCGGCGCCGGCCTCGACCATCAGAATGGCCTCTTCGGTTCCGGCGACTACGAGGTCGAGCGTGCTCTCACCCTCTTGCAGCAGCGAGTCCTCGTCAGGGTTGACGACGAACTCGCCGTCGATCAGACCGACGCGCACGGCGCCGACCGGCGTCACGAACGGAATGTCGCTCAGCATCAGAGCGGCGCTGGCGCCGTTCATCGCGAGGATGTCGTACGGGTTGATCTCGTCGACGCTCAGCGGCATCGCGACGATCTGCGTGTCACGCGTCCAGCCGTCCGGGAAAAGCGGACGCAGCGGACGGTCGATCATGCGCGCGACCAGCGTGGCCTTCTCACCACTGCGGCCTTCGCGCTTGAAGAAGGAGCCAGGGATCTTGCCCTTGGCGTACATACGCTCCTCAACGTCAACGGTCAACGGGAGGAAGTCCATTCCGCGGTCTCCACCTGCGGTCGCGGTCACCAGGACCATCGTGTCGCCGGTCTGGACTACTACGGCGCCGCCGGCCTGCTTGGCCAGCTTTCCGGTCGTGAACGAGATTTCGTTGCTACCGACCTGCACCGCTACGCGGCGCTCATCAAAACGACTCATGAAGTTTTTATTCCTTTGCTGCCCCCGGATGGGGCATCTGTATCTATCTGCTCTATGACAGCGTTAAGCGGTCAGGCTACCAGTTCGGGGGTCTGCGGCGCAGCTCCTGCCTGCGGGGTTGCGTGAAACACCCAAATTGCGAGATAGCTCGTGCGAAATCGCACTCCAAACTGAACCTTGGTGCGAGTTTGAGATGCCAATCCGCACAAAGAACGGCGGAATTTGCGAGGTTCGGTGACGCTGCGCTAGCGGCGCAGGCCGAGGTCCGCAATCAGCTTGCGGTAGCCCTCAAGGTCACGGCGCTTGAGGTAATCGAGCAGGCGGCGGCGCTTACCGACCATCTTCAGCAGCCCGCGGCGTGAGTGGTGGTCCTTCTTGTGCTCACGCAGGTGCTCGGTCAAGTGGTTGATGCGCTCGGTGAGCAGCGCGACCTGGACCTCGGTGGATCCAGTGTCCGCGGCGGCCTTGCCGAACTTGCCGACGATTTCTGCTGTCTGTGCTTTTTGCTCTGACATTCGACGGCGAAGGATACCAGGGCGAAAACCGCTCAACCTACGGACGCAGCGCAGATTTCGCTTGCCTGAAGGACGTCCTTCTCCATCTGCTCGACCAGCAGGTCGACGCTGTCGTAGCGGCGCTCACCGCGCAGACGGGCCAAGAACGCGATCTCGATCTGCTTGTCGTAGAGATCGCCGCTCCAGTCGATCAGGAACGACTCTACGAGCAGCCCGCGGCCGGTAACGAAGGTCGGGCGGATGCCGACGTTCACTGCACTCGGGACGCCGTCGGTCAACGCCGCGTAGACACCGTGGCCCGGCACGCAGTCGTGCTCGTCCGGCACCAAGTTGGCGGTCGGAAAGCCGAGTTCGCGCCCGCGCTTATCGCCGTGCTGAACGCTGCCGACCATCGTGAACGGGTAGCCGAGCAGTTGGTCGGCGCGCGCTACCTCGCCGGCGGCGACCAGACCGCGGATCTGCGTGGACGAGACGATCTCGTCGTCCTGCTCGACCAGCGGCACCACACGCGTCTCAAATTCGTCGAACGACCGCAGATACGCCGGATCGCCCTGTGCCTTGAAGCCGAAGCGAAAATTCTCACCGACCGAAACATGGGTCGCGCCAAGCTTCTCGATCAGGATCTTGCGCACGAAGTCTTCCGCCGACATGTGCGCGAACTCGTCGTTGAACTCGATCAGCACCATCTCGTGCACGCCGATCCCCTCGAGGATCCGCGCCTTCAGCGGCAGCGGCGTGAGCAGCTTCGGCGCCGCGTCGTGATGGATCACGACCAGCGGATGTGGATCGAACGTCAGCACTGTGTCGTAGCCCTCGATCACCTGGCGGTGACCGAGGTGCACGCCGTCGAAGGTGCCGATCGCCACGCGGCGGTCGCGCGGCGTCACGTCGTCGAGCCTCAGGGTCTCGATGCTCATCGCGCGAGCAGCTCCTCAACCGATGCCGCAAGGATCGTCTCCGGCGCCATCAGGCCGTCGGCCACACGGCCCACGCCGAGCAGGTGCGAGTCGAGGCGCACGCGGACAGCGTCGCCCGCCGCGAACGCACCGGCGTCGAGGCGGCGTCCATGGATCAGCGTCGCGGCCTGATCGGCAGAAACGTCGACCGCCGGCAGGTGTGACAGAACTCCATCGGGATCGACCAGCGCGTCGGGGTCGGCGTCGTCGATCGACAGCTCCCCCACTTTCGTGCGGCGAAGCTCTTCGCAGTAGGCGTCCTCGAGCGTCGCGACGACGCTGCGCACGTAAGTGCCGCCCGCACAGTCCAGCTCGAAGGTCGCACGATCGCCGTTCAAGTCCATGCGTTCGGCACGATAGACGGTCATCGTCCTAACGGGCGGCGCGAACTCCTCGCCGCGGCGCGCTTTCGCGTACAGCCGCTGCCCGTCGACCTTGATCGCCGAGTAGGCCGGCACCGGCAGTTCGAGCTCGCCGACTGGTAGCTGCGGGTCGTCGGGCACCCGCCCCGTCTCGGTCAACTCGCCATCGACGTCGCCGCTGTCAGAGGTCCAACCGAGCTTCGCGACCACACGGTACGTCTTGGGCTGATGCTGCAGATAGCGCTGCAGCCGCGTCGCGCGTCCGATCAAGACCACGAGCAGCCCGGTTGCAAATGGATCCAAGGTTCCGGCGTGGCCGGTCTTCACGCGACGCCCGACCTCGCGCGAGAGCCGCCGCCGCACGTCGAAGACGACGTCGTGCGACGTCACCCCGACCGGCTTGTCGATCAGCACTGCGCCGCAGTCGACGGTGCCAGAGCGCATGGCCGCGCGCCCGCGCGCTAGGCGGCGGTCTGCTGATCCGACGAGAGCTGCCCGCTCACGCCTTTGCGGATCAGCTCGATCGCGTCGTCCAGCGACTTCTCGGTCGTCGCGCCGGCGGCCTGCTTGTGGCCGCCACCGCCGAACTCACGGGCGATCGCTGAAACATCAACCTGGTCGCCGGAGGAGCGCAAACTGATCTTCGCCAGATGCTCGCGGCCTTCGCCGGTGAGCTGGCGGTAGAGCACGCCGACCGCGGTGCCCGAGACGGCGCGCGGGAAGTCGACGATCCCCTCCGTGAAGGTCTCCTCGGAGCCGGTCTCGTCGAAATCCGCCTTCGTCAAGTTCACAACGGTGACCAGGCCGCCGTCGAAGCGCTGCAGCGTGTTCAGCGCGCGCGCAAGCAGTTGGACCTTGCCGTACGGCTGGTCTTCGAAAAGGCGAATGAAGACATCGTGTACGTCGACGCCGTTGGCGACCAGGTCGCCGGCCATCTCGTGCGCTTTCGGTCCGGTGTTCTCGTACATGAAGCGGCCCGTATCGGTGACGAGCCCGACGTACAGCGCGTCGGCGAGGAACGGGGTCAGCTCCACCTCGAGCTCCTTGCAGATCGAGTAGACGATCTCGGCGGTCGACGAGGCGTCCGGCACCAAGAGGTTCAGCTCACCGAACAAAGTGTTGTCCTGGTGGTGGTCGATGTTGATCAGCAACGCGCCGCCTTCGCGCAGGAAGTCCACGTTCATCCGCTCGAACGAGCCGCAGTCGAGGAAGATCACGGTGCGCTCGGAAAGGTCACTCGGCTCGAAATGGATTGCCGCGTCGTCGGCAAGCAGATAGCGATATTCGTAAGGCAACGGAAACTCCGACTCGCGCATGAACATCACTGTGTCCTTGCCGAGTGCCTGCAGAATCGTGTTCATGCCGACGAGCGAGCCGAGGGCGTCGCCGTCGGGATTCTCGTGCGTTGTCAGCAGAAACTTCTCGTCCGAGCGCAGTCGCTCGATGATCGCGGCACGATCACTCATCGCTGCCCCCATTTGGTGTTTCCTCCGTATCCCCCGCGGGCGTATCGAACGCCTGCGATTCCTGATTGATCAATTCGTTCACACGCATGCTGCGATCGACGCTGTCGTCGTACTCGAACTTCAGCTTTGGCGTGTTCTTCATGCGTAGGTGCAGCGCGATTTCGTGTTGCAGATCCTTGCGGGCTTCGTCGAGCGCTTCCAGCGATTCCGCACGCTTGTCCGACTCGCCGAACATGCTCACGAAGACCGTGGCGTGCCGCAGGTCGGGACTGGTGCGAACCTCGGTGATCGTCACAAAGCCGATCCGCGGATCGCGGTCGCCCGAAACCAGCGCGCTCGAAACAACCTCGCGCACGGCCTCGCTGACCCTTCTCATCCTGTCGCCCTGCATTTTCGGTCCTCCCCGCGAAGACGCTCATCTGCCGACCCGCCGGCTCGCCGCTAGACGAGCTCGCGCTCCACGCTCTTGATCTCGAAGACCTCGATGACGTCCTCTTCCTTGACGTCGGAATAGTTCTCCAGCACCACGCCGCACTCCATACCGACCGTCACCTCACGGACGTCGTCGTTGAAACGGCGCAGCGTGTCGATCTTGCCTTCGTAGACCACGGTGCCGTCGCGGACCAATCGAACCGCGGATCCGCGCGTGACTTTGCCGGTGTCGACATGCGAACCAGCGATCGTGCCGATCTTTGAAGCCTTGAAGGTTTGACGCACGGTCAGTGTGCCGACCGCCTGCTCGACCTCTTCCGGCTCGAGCAGACCCTGCATCGCGCTGCGCAGCTCTTCGATCGCCTTGTAGATCACGGTGTAAGTACGGATTTCGACGCCTTCGCGCTCTGCGATCAGACGGCTGTCGCCGACCGGGCGCACGTTGAAGCCGATCACGACTGCCTGCGATGCGCTGGCGAGCATCACGTCGCTCTCGGTGATGCCGCCGACGCCGTGATGGATCACATTGACCTTGATCTCGCTCTGCGGCAGTTTCGCGATCTCGTCTTCGAGCGCGCCGACAGATCCGGCCACGTCGCCCTTGAGGATCAGATTGAGCGTGTTGAGCGTGCCCTCCTGGGCCTGCGCGAAGGCGTCCTCGAACGACACCTTCAGGCGAGCGCGGCGAGCGATCGCCTCTGTCTTGAGACGGTTGGCGCGGTCGCCTGCCAGCTGACGGGCAGTGCGGTCGTTCTTCACGACCTTGAAGGTGTTGCCGGCTTCCGGCACGCCATCAAATCCCAACACCTCGACTGGCGCGCCGAGATCGGCGTGCTTGAGGCGCTGACCGTTGTAGTCGTTCATCGCGCGCACGCGGCCCCACTGCGAACCGGCGACCATCGCGTCACCGATGTTGAGCTGGCCGCGCTGCAGCAGCAGCGTCGCGACCGGACCGCGGCCCGGGTCGAGCTGTGACTCGATTACGGTGCCGGACGCCTCGGAGCTCGGGTTGCCCTTGAGCTCCTCGACCTCGGCGACCAGCAGCAGCATGTCCAGCAGGTTGTCGAGTCCCTGCTTCTGCTTGGCGGAGACATCGCAGAAAATCGTTTCGCCGCCCCAGTCCTCCGGCTGCAGGCCCATCGCGGCGAGTTCTGTACGCACGCGCGTCGGGTCGGCACCTTCCTTGTCGATCTTGTTGACCGCGATCACGATCGGTACCTCCGCGGCTTTCGCGTGGTCGATCGCTTCCTCGGTCTGCGGCATCACGCCGTCGTCGGCCGCGACGACGATCACCGCGATATCGGTGACCTTCGCGCCGCGCGCACGCATGGCGGTGAACGCCTCGTGGCCCGGGGTGTCGATGAAGGTGATCAGCTTTTCGCCGCGGTGCACTTGGTACGCACCGATGTGCTGGGTGATGCCACCGGCTTCGCCGGCGACGACGTCGGCCTCGCGGATCGCGTCGAGTAGCGAGGTCTTGCCGTGGTCGACGTGACCCATGATCGTGACGACCGG
>JBOGYW010000036.1:0-22535 GCA_050696815.1 Solirubrobacterales bacterium
TCGGTCCGGTGATGCTCGCGCTCTTCTGGCGGATCATCGGCGGGCAGTTCCACCGTTGTCAGGCGGCTGTGCGATCGAACGACCCGGCGGTTCGCGAGCGAGCGATCGATGCAGCGCTGAGGTTGCCGCTCAAAGCCTTTGTCACTTTTAACGTCATCTGGATCGTCGGGCTCGTGCCGATGGTTTGGATCGGCTCGCTGGTTTCCGGAAGCATCCAAGAGTCCGTAAGCGCCGTCGCGACCGATGCAGTCGCGTTTCTGATGGGCATGTCGGCGGCGATCTTCACGATCACCGAAGCCCACTGCCGCCCGGTGTTGCGTCACCTCTACGAAACTTTCGACAGCACCATCAAGCAAAAGGTCCCGTACCGCTTCGGACTTGCGCTGCGGATGACTCTGGTCATTTCGATCACCGTGTTCGCCACCACTCTGATGCTCGCGAGCGGCGCGATCGCCGAGCTGATCGGAGCCGAAGGTGCCGGCCGCAGCGAGGTGGCCGAGATCTTCCTGCAGCTACCAGTCCTCGGGCTGGTGGTTGCCTCGATCGCCTGGGCGGTCACATCCAGCCTCAACGGTTCGATCCGCGAGCTGAAACGCCAGGTCGACGCCGTCGCAGATGGCGACCTCACGCGCCGCGGCGTGGTGACTTCCACCGACGAATTGGGCAGGCTTACGTACGGCGTCGACCGCATGACCCTCGCCCAGGCGTCGCTGATCCGCCGCTCCAAGGATGTCGCGATGCAACTCACTGAAAGCGCGGCCCAGGTGGCGGACGGCAGCGACCAGTCCGCCCGCGGGGTCGGCGAAATCGCCCACTCGATGCAGGACGTCGTGTCCGGCGCTCAGATTCAGTTCAACGAGGTCGAGGCCGCGCGCGCCGCGGCAGAACAGCTCGATCGCGCGGCCGAGGAGTCAGCCGCGGGCGTCCACGGCGCGGCGACGGCGTCGGCCAGCGCCCAGGAGCTCGCCGACGCCGGCTCTGTGAGCGCCCAGGAGGCGCGCACGGCGATGAGCGCGATGGCAGAACGGATCGGTTCGGCAAGCGAGGCAGTCGACAAGCTCGGCAGCGACACCGCCGACATCGGCCGCATCGTCGCAACGATTTCCGCGATCTCCGCGCAGACCAATCTGCTCGCGCTGAACGCCGCTATCGAGGCCGCCCGAGCAGGCGAGCAGGGTCGCGGATTCGCCGTCGTGGCCGAGGAGGTCAGGGTTTTGGCCGGCGAGTCGAGCGAAGCGGCCGAAGAGATCTCCAAGCTGATCCGCGGCATCGAACAGACCGTCCGGCAGACTGTGAGCGCGGTCTCCGACGGGCGTACTGAAGTTGCGCACAGCGTGAAGGTCGTTGACGCCGCCGGCGAACGCTTCGCCGAGATCGCCGGCTCGCTGGGCGACATCGGCCGCCACGTCGAGACGATCGAAGGACGCGCCGGTGAAGTGACCGAGGCGACCGCGACTGTACGCCAAGCGATTGAGCGGATCCTGCAGGTCACGGAGTCGCTCGCGTCGCTTGCCGAGCAGACTTCCGCGAGCACTCAGGAGGCCTCGGCTTCTTCAGAGGAGATCACTAGCTCGGCCGACGGGTTGCGGGAGACTGCGCGGGACCTTGAGGCGCAGATTGCTGTGTTTCAGGTCTGAGCGCGAGTAGCGGCAAGCTGCTCAAGCAGCTCCGCCACCGGCGGCAGTTCAGCGTCGCGCTCCGACAGCCTGACGCTCTTTTGCGGCCACGGAATGGCGAGTTGCGGGTCGTCCCAGCGGCAGCCGAGTTCGTCGGCGAGGTCCCAGTACTCGCTGACGGCGTAGACGTGCGTCGCTGGTTCCGGGAAGTAGAAACCGTGCGCGACACCGGGCGGGATGCCGAGTGCCTGCGGGTGCGCGGCCGAGAGGTCGACGCAGGTGGCTTGCATGAAGGTCTCGCTGTCATCGCGCAGGTCGGCGAGGCCGATCACGGCGCTGCCGGCGACGAGCGTGAGGTAGTCGTGGTGCACGAGGTGCACATGCACGCCGCGCAGCACGCCGGTTTCGCTGGAGACGGCGTTCCACTGGATGAACGGTGGCGCGTCGTCATCGGCCCACTCTTCGCGGAACAGTTCCGTGAAGACGCCGCGGTCGTCGCGGTGCGGCGCGAGGTCGCGCAAGGTGACGCCAAACGGCAGGTTGTTCATGCCGTCACCCGCTCGTTGCTCTCGGCGAGCGCGATCAGCTCTTCGATCCGTCGAACTTGAAGTGCTGCGTCTGCGGCGCTGGAAAGTGGTGGCGGTCCGCCCGTGAGATGCTCGGCGAAAGCGCGCAGCTCGGCGAGCAGCGGTAGCTCGCCCGGCGTGGCGCGCACCTCGTCATCGTCTGCGCCGGGACGGCGAATGGTGATCTGCTCGGCCCAGCCGCCGTCGAGCTGCATTGAGCCGTTTTCGCAGACCAGCCGCAGCTCACGGCGGTGGCCCGGCGCGGCGTCCGAGATCTCGATGTTCACCCACGGCGGGCCGCCGAGCGTTGCGGTGAGGCCGATTCGGCCATCGGCAGTGCGCTCCTCGACTGCAAAGCGCGCCGGCGGCAGGTCGCCGAAGATCTCAAGCGCGATCGCAACGTCGTGCGGCGCGTGGGTC
Organism: Solirubrobacterales bacterium; assembly: GCA_050696815.1. Taxonomy (GTDB): domain Bacteria; phylum Actinomycetota; class Thermoleophilia; order Solirubrobacterales; family JACPNS01; genus JACPNS01. The sequence goes on from JBOGYW010000036.1 coordinate 2,603, forward strand.
CAGACGGTGTCGACGTCGCCGTGCGGGTTGCGCGTGGTGACACGGCGCATCTGCAGCGAGCGCGGCGCGCCGAGCTCGCCGTCACGCGCGATTCGCGCGACCTCGCGCACCGCCGGGTGGTAGCGCCACTTGTCCATCACGAAGAGCCGGTCGCCGAAGCGCTCGGCCAGGTCGTCAGCCTGGTCGGCGTCGGCACACAATGGTTTCTCGCAGAAGATTGGACTCGGCTGTGCAGCGGCAAATGCCTCAATCGCCGCCGCATGTTCGAGCGTGCGTGTCGCGATCACCGCGCCGTCGACGGGCGGCAGCTGATCGGCCGCTGAGACGATCTCACTCGCCCCGCCTTCGGTCGCGTTCGCGATCGAAGTTTCGTGCGTGGCGACCACCGGCACCTCGCAGCCGAGCGCCCGCAGGTCGCGCAGGATGTTCTTGCCCCAACGGCCGCAGCCGATCAAAGCGACCTTTGGCGGATTGGCAAGCGATTCTGTCGGTGCCGAGTCGATCCACGAATTCTACGTTTACTGAGGAGTTGCGCTGGAATACGATCCACCGATCGTCGATCAGGCCCACATCTCACTGCCGAACGCCGAGGCGCCGAAGCTCACTGCGGTCGTGCTGATCACGCACGATGCCGAGCAGGCCGAACGCTGCCTGCGCGGCATCGAGACGCTGAACGAGCTCGTAGTCGAGTGCGAGACGGTGATCCTGCTCAACGCCAGCAGCGATGCCGTGCACTCCTTGATCGACCAGCGCACCAGCGGCGCGCGGGTGATCGAGTCGCCGGTCAATACGGGCACCGCCGCCGGTTGGCAGCTGGCGTTCACGGCGGCTCGTGGCGAGCGCGTGCTGTTGATGCACGAGGACTCGGTGGTCGCGCCCGAGATGACCCGCCGGCTGATGCAGACACTCGACGAGCGGCCCGACGCCGGTGTGGTCGGACCGTGGATCATTGAACGCGACGAAGACACGCCGACCAACGCCGGCTGGTTCTTCTGGCGCGAGCTGCGGCACAGCTGCATCCATCCAGACAATGTGCCGCCGGAGCAGCGGGACGCGCCCTACCCGGTCGACGTGATCAGCGGTGCGGTCTCGCTATGGGACAAGGCTGCATGGCTCGAGGCCGGTGGCTTCGACGAGCGTCGCTTCCCGGCGGTCGGCGTGGACGTCGACGCCTGCGTCGCGATGTGGGCGCGCGGCCGCACGGTGCTGGTCGAACCACGCGCGGTTGGCATCCACCGCACCGGCGCGATGGACTCGGCGGAGCGCACGCTCAGCGGGCCGCAGATGCGCTTCTACCTCTACGACCGCTTTCTGGAGTTCTGGCATGAGAAGTTCGCCGGCCTGGAAAACGAGCTCGTTTCAATGGAAGAGAACGACTGGACTTTCCCGATCCCGCAGGAGGCCGTCGACGCCGTGATGGCAAACGCGCTGGAGCGCTACGAGCGCGGGTTCAAGATGGTGTCGCCGCCGTTGGCTGTGCAGAACCTAACCAATCCCGGCCGCGTCGAACCGGCACCCATCGCGGTCGACGACGCGATCGCCGAGCGCCTTCGCGACGCAGAGCGCGAACAGGTCGAGCTCTACTGCGCATGGCTGATCGAACGCGACAAGAAGCTGACGCAGGACATCGAGAACCTCTGGGACGGCATCCACGGACTCGAAGTGAACAACGCCGCCCTGGCGGTCCGCTCCGAGATGCTCGAGGGGATCCTCGACGGCGGCTGGTGGAAGCTGCGGGGCCGCCTGCGCAAACTGCTCGGCCGCCCCGCATAGCCAAATACTCCTGCAAGATCTGTTCTTGCAGGGTTACTCCGCGCTTTTGAACTCCCAGATCGCAATCCCCAACATCGCCAAGCCCAGCACCGCAACGATCGCAATCTCCAGCCCCGTCGGCACCGGCCACCCAAACCACTTCACGCCGGTCGTGTGTGCCAGCTGCGGCGGGATGTTGTCGATGTGGTTGAAGACGAGCTTGCGCATCGGGTCGACCGCGTATGTCAGCGGGTCGAAGCGGTTCAGAACCGTCAGCCACGCCGGCAGGTTGTTCACCGGGTAGAGCGCGCCCGAGATGAAGAACATCGGCATGATGATCATCTGCATGATTCCCATGAAGGACTGCATCTGCTTGATGCGGGCGGCGATCATCACTCCGAATGCGCTGATCGCGAACGACAGCAGCAGAAGCAAAAAGAGGGTGCCGAACACCAGCGGGACGCTCAATGGCACATCCACGAGCGGAGCGATCACGATCATCACCAGGCCCTGAAGCGTTGCCACCGTCGCGCCACCCAGCACCTTGCCGATCACGATCGAGCTGCGCCGCACCGGCGCCACCATCATCTCGCGCAGGAAGCCGAACTCGCGGTCCCAGACGATCGACATGCTTGAGAACATCGCGGTGAACATCACCGTCATGCAGAGGATGCCCGGATAGATGAACGTCTTCAGGTTGAAGCTCTCGTTCGAGACGCCGGCGAACGCATTCAGACCCGCGCCGAGCACGAACAGATAGAGCAGCGGCTGGATCAGCGACGTCACGATCCGCATGCGGTCGTTGACGAAACGGATCATCTCGCGTCGCCACATGATCTTGATCGCGCGCCACTCGTTGCGCCACGAGCGCTCGGGCACGTGCACGCGCACGGTGGGCATGCGCGGTACGGCACCTGCTCCGTCGGCTGTTACATCGATTGAAGAATTCATCGCCTACCTCCTCCACCCATCACTTGCATGACGACACGGTTGGTCGCCTTGGTGTCTAGTTGCTCCACGTCGCGGATCGAGGCGCCCGTGAACTTCATGAAGACGTCGTCCAGCGTCGGCCGGTTGACGTTTACGGCTTTGATCGGGATACCGAGCTCGGCGAACAGCCGCGGCACGAACTCTTCGCCGGACTCCACTCCGAAGGTGACTGCGCCCTCGGAAATCGTTGCCTCGATGCCGAACTGGTCGGCCAGGCGCGTGATCGCCGCGTCGTCGTCCTCGGTGTGGATGCGCACCGTGTCGACGCCAACCGCGCTCTTGAGCGCATCGGGGTTGTCGATCGCCACGATCTCGCCGTGGTCCATGATCGCGATGCGGTCGCAGAACTCGGCCTCGTCCATGTAGTGCGTGGTCATGAAGATCGTGATGTCCTCGTTCTCCTTGAGCTCGCGGATGTAGCCCCAGATCGAGGCGCGCGTCTGCGGGTCGAGACCGACCGTCGGTTCGTCGAGGAACAGCACGCGCGGCGAATGCGTCAGCCCGCGCGCAATCTCCAGACGGCGGCGCATGCCGCCTGAGTAGGTCATCACCTGTTGGTCCTTGCGCTCCCACAGGCCGACCATGCGCAGCACCTGCTCCATGCGCGGATCCACGAGGTCCTTCTGCACCCCGTAGAGCTCGGCGTGCATCCGCAGGTTCTGCAGGCCCGTCAGATTGGGATCGAGCGTCTGGTCCTGAAAGACCAGGCCGATGTGGCGGCGTACGTCGTCACGCTCCGCCACGATGTCGTGACCTGCCACCTGCGCCGAGCCGCCGGTCGGCGTCGTCAGCGTGCAGAGCATGTTGATCGTCGTCGACTTGCCGGCGCCGTTCGGGCCGAGAAAGCCAAACACCTCACCCGCGGCGACCTCGAAGCTGACGCCGCGCACCGCCTCGACCTCGTCGTAGTTCTTCGCAAGGTCGTCGACCCGTATTGCCAAGCTATTTTCATCCATAACGTCTCCTTCCGTACACCGTACGACGAAAGATAGTACACTGTACGACATCAATGTGCGCCGCGACTCCTGAATCCAGTTTCTTCAATGCGGTGACCGACGCGCGCCACCAGGCCGCGATCGAGGCGAGCGGGCAGATCAGCACACGCCGAGTCGAGATCGCGGACGCGGCGATCGCAATCGCGGACGCCGAAGGCTTCGAAGCCGTTTCACTGCGCAAGATCGCCGAGCGCCTCGGCGTCGGCACGATGACGCTCTACAGCTACATCGAGAACAAGGACGACCTGATCGCGGTGATGGGCGACGTGATCACCGCCGAGTACCTGGTGCCGGAGCCGATGCCGGAGGGCTGGCGCGCCCGTGCGCGCGCGATCACCACCCGCACCTACGAGACCTTCGTGCGCCACCCCTGGCTGGCGACGACGATCACCGGCGCGCCGGTGATCAAGCCGAACACGATCCGCCACATCGACCAGTCGGTGCGCGCGATCTTCGAGCTCGACATCGAGCTCGACCTGCGCGGCACAATCCTGACGATGCTCGACGACTACGCGATCGGGCACGCGCTGAACAACATCAAGCGCAAGGAGATGTTCGACCCCTCCCCCTCGTCCGCCCGCGCGGCAATCTCCGCTCGCTTGAACGATGCCACGCGAACCGAGATCGAGCGGATGTTCCGCGACGGCGAGGTGCCGACGCTGGTCAAACTCTTCGACGACGTCGACACGATGCTCGAGCGCATCAGCGGCGGCCCGCCGCAGTCCGACAACGCCTTCGAGATCGGCCTGGACACGCTGCTCGACGGCATCCAGGTGATGATCAATCGCCACGCGAGTAGCTAGCCTCGCGGCGTGTTCGAGAGCTTCTCCGACATCGTCGAGCGACTCGCGACGGACCCGCCCGGCAACGCGCTGGTGGAGCTGGCGCGCGACGGGTCGCGACGCGAGTTCAGCTTTGCCGAGGTCGTCGATGCTGCCGCTCGCTACAGCGGCGCTTTCGCTGCGCGCGGCGTGCAGCCCGGCGAAGTCGTTTTGTCTTTGATCGGCAATCGCCCCGAGTGGGTCTTCACAATGCTCGGCTGTTGGCGAATGGGCGCGATCGTATTGCCCTGCAACGAGATGCTGCGCGCAAAGGACCTGCGGCTGCGGATCGACCGCGCCGCGCCGAAGCTGGTGGTCGCCGACGAGCGCAACCGCGCCGAGCTGGAGGCCAGCGGCTGGGATGGCGAGACGATCCTGATCCCGGACGACTCGCTGCTCGGCCACGACCCCCTCCCCGCGCCGCCGCTCACGGCGAGTGACCCGGCGATGATGATCTTCACTTCCGGTACGACCGGCGAGGCCAAGCCCGTGATCCACACCCAGGGCTGCCTGCCCGGGCAGCGGCTGCAGGCCGTCAACTGGTTCGACGCGCGGCCCGGCGAGATCGCCTGGTGCACGGCGGCGAGCGGCTGGTCGAAGTCGGCGCGCAACGTGTTTTTGACGCCGTGGCTATGTGGCGCGGCCGCTGTGCTGCACGACGAGCGCTTCGACCCGCAGCAGCGACTCGACATCCTCGCCCAAGAGAACGTGAACGTGCTGTGCATGGCGCCGACCGAGTACCGCGTGATCGCGCGGCGCATGGAGTTGACCCCGATCGCCTCGCTGCGCCACTGTGTGAGTGCCGGCGAGGCGCTTAACGCCGAGATCTTCGCCAACTGGTCCGACGGGCTCGGCGTGACGATCCACGACGGCTACGGCCAGACCGAGACCGGCGCCGTCACCGCCGTGCGCCCCGACGACCCGGTCAAGCCCGGCTCGATGGGCCGGCCGATGCCGGGGATCGAGATCCGCATCGAGGACGGCGAGCTGTGGGTGAACCCGGCCACGGTGCCGACCTTCTTCAGCGGCTACGGCCGACCAGGCGAACTCGAGGCGCCGCAGCTGACCGGCGACGGCTGGTGGCGCACCGGCGACCTCGTCAGCCAAGACGAGGACGGCTACCTGTGGTTCGACTCGCGCAACGACGACATCATCTCGTCGGCCGGCTACCGGATCGGCCCGTTCGAGGTCGAGAGCGCGCTGATCTCACACGAGTCGGTCGCGGAAGCCGCGGCGGTCGCCCTGCCGGACGAAGAGCGCGGCTCCGTGGTGCGCGCTGTCGTCGTGCTGAAGGACGGCTTCACCGGCGACGACGAGCTGGCGCGGGTGCTGCAGGAGCACGTCAAGCAGACCACGGCGCCCTACAAGTACCCGCGCGTCGTCGAGTTCGCGGACTCGCTGCCGAAGACGGCCAGCGGCAAGATCCGCCGCGCCGAGCTACGCGGCGACTAGGTTTTCGGGCATGCCCAACGCGCTCGCCGGCGAATCCTCTCCCTACCTGCTGCAGCACGCCGAGAACCCGGTCGAGTGGTACCCGTGGGGCGACGAGGCGATCGCACTCGCCCGCGAACTGGACCGGCCGATCCTGCTGTCGATCGGCTACGCGTCGTGCCACTGGTGTCACGTGATGGCACACGAGTCGTTCGAGGACGCCGAGACCGCGTCCTACATGAACGACCACTTCGTCAGCATCAAGGTCGACCGCGAGGAGCGGCCCGACATCGATGCGATCTACATGGAGGCCGCGCAGGCAATGACCGGGCACGGCGGTTGGCCGCTGACGGCATTCCTCACGCCGCAGCAGGTGCCGTTCTTCGCCGGCACATACTTTCCGCCCGAACCGCGGCCGAACATGCCGAGCTTCCGCCAGCTGATGATGTCGATCGAAGAGGCGTGGCGAACGCAGCGCGAAGACATCGAGGCGTCCGGCGAGGTGATGGTGAACTCGCTCAGCCGCACGGCGCGGCTGAAGGCGCCGCCGGATCCGGTCGATGCGAGTGCGCTGACCGAGGCGGGCACCGGTCTGATCGGGGCATACGACGAACGCTTCGGCGGCTTCGGCGGCGCGCCGAAGTTCCCGGCGGCCTCGGTGATCGACTTCCTGCTCGCCGGCCATGACGAGCGCCGGCGCGAGATCGCGCTGGACACGCTGCGCAAGATGGCGGCCGGCGGTATCTACGACCAGCTCGGCGGCGGCTTCGCGCGCTACTCGGTGGACGAGCGCTGGAGCATCCCGCACTTCGAGAAGATGCTCTACGACAACGCGCTACTTGCGCGCAACTACCTGCACGCCTGGCAGCTGACCGGCGACGACGAGTTCGCGCGCGTCGTGCGCGAGACGCTCGACTGGATGCTCACGGAGATGCGCGGCGACGAGGGCGGCTTTGCGAGCGCGCTCGACGCCGACTCGATCGACAGCGACGGCCACCTCGAGGAGGGCGCCTTCTACGCCTGGGATATCGACGAGCTGCGCGAGGTGATCGGCGCGAGCGCGCCGGGCCACGTCGGCGACTTCTTCGCCTACTGGGGGGTGATCGACCACGGTGAGTTCGAGGGCAAAAACGTGCTGTTCGTGAACGCGCCGGAGCGCAAGCCGCCGGAGCCGGAGTTCGCGGAGGTGCGCACGGCGCTGTATCGCCGCCGCGCCGACCGCCACTGGCCCGGCCGCGACGACAAACGCATCGCCTCGTGGAACGCGCTGGCGATCGCGGCGCTGGCCGAGGCCGGTGCGGTGCTCGGCGAAGCGCGCTACCGCGAGGCGGCGATCGCCTGCGCCGAATTCGCCGAGCGCGAGCTGAAGACCGACGGCGGCTGGCTGCTGCGCTCCACGCTCGACGGCCGCCCGGGCCCGCCAGGCTATCTCGAGGACCACGCGTACATGGCCGGCGCGCTGCTGACGCTGTACGAGGCGACCTTCGACGAGCGCTGGTTCGTGCGGGCGCGCGAGCTCGCCGACATCGCGATCGCACGCTTCGCCGACCCCGAGGGCGGCTTCTTCAGCGTCGCCGACGACCACGAGCAGCTGATCGTGCGCCGCAAAGACATCGAGGACTCGCCGATCCCCAGTAGCAACGCGGCGATCGCGCTCGTGCTGCTGCGACTCTCGGCGTTCACCGGCGATGCCGAGTACCGCCGGCTGGCCGGTGAAACGCTGCAGATGATCCAGAAGGTCGCCGCGCGCTTCCCGACCGGCTTCGGACACGCCCTGCAGGCGATCGACTTCTACCTCGGACCGGTCAAAGAACTCGCGCTGATCGGCGACGACGTCAGCGCGCTGACGGCGACCGCCCGCAAGACATTCCGCCCCAAGGTCGTGCTCGCCGGTGGCGCGGCCGGAGCCGACACACGTGTTCCACTGCTCGCCGATCGCCCAACGGTCGACGGCAAGCCGAGTGCCTACGTGTGTGAGAGCTTCGCCTGCCAGCGGCCGGTTACCGAGCCCGCCGAACTCGAGCGTCTGTTGGACTAATTTCCGCAAATTGCGGGTTACAAAGCCTCTTGGGACGGAGTTGCAGCCGGTGCGCTGGTAAAACCGGGCGGATGAGCAGCGCCCTCAAACGCCACCCGGCATTCGCACTTCGCGAGCCCGATCTGTGGATCGAGGTAGATTCTCCGGGCGGCAGAGTGTTCGCGGCATTCAGCGAGAGTGGGATCTCGTTCGTCTCACCGGCCGCCGACGCCGGCGAGTTCGAGTGCGAGTTCGAACTGCGGACCGGTCGCATCGCGGTCGCCGCCGACCCACTCGACCATCCAGAGATCGTCGAAGTTCTCAACAGCGGCGAAGCCGCGATCGAGATGTGCGACCTCGAGTCGGTATCCCCGTTCACCCGCCGGGTGCTCGAGGCGACCGCGCAGATCGAACGCGGACAGACCCGTAGTTACCAGTGGCTCGCTCGCCACATCGGCATGCCTCAGGCTGCCCGTGCCGTCGGCAACGCGCTCGGTGCCAACCCGGTTCCGGTGGTCATCCCCTGCCACCGCATCGTGCGCGGCGACGGCACCCTCGGCGGATACGCCTTTGGCGCGCCGATGAAGCGCATGTTGCTCGCTGCAGAAGGCGCGCTCGACTCGCTGGCGTCGGCCGCCTAGACCGCCGCTCAGCTGACCCGGGTCCAGTCCGGCAGGTCCGGCTGGTCTTCGGCGCCGGCAGGCTGGTTGTTGTTCGTCGGCTCCGCGCCGATCTGCGGCCCGACCCACGTGAAGTCCTCTCCGGCGTCGGGCGCCGGACGGTGCGCCAGCGGCTGCGCGTGACTGAGCGGGCTCGGCCACCAGAACGTGCGCCCGAACATGAAGCCGAGCGCCGGCACCAGCGCCGTGCGCACGACCAGGGCGTCGAACAGCACGCCGATGCCGATCGCAAAGCCGATCTCGGTCAGCATCGTGATCGGCATCGCCGCCAGTACGAAGAACGTGCCGGCGAGCACGATGCCGGCGGAGGTGATCACCCCGCCGGTGACGATCAAGCCCCGCCGCATTCCCTCGCGCGGGCCGTGCAGAATCACCTCTTCGCGCACACGCGCCATCAAGAAGATGTTGTAGTCCACCCCTAGGGCTACAAGGAAGATGAAGACGAACAGCGGTATGAACTCGTCCACGCCGGGGAAGCCGAAGATCAGATCGAACGCCACGTAGCTCACCCCCATCACGGCGATGAACGACGCGATCACCGTCGCCATCAGCACGAACGGCGCGACCAGCGAGCGCAGCAGCAGGATCAGGATCAGCAGCACGACGAGCAGTGCCATCGGCATGATCAAACGGTTGTCTTGCGCCGCGTAGTGGCGGCTGTCGGCTTCGACCGCGGTCGCGCCCGAGATGTATGCCACCCCGGGCGCCGCATCCAAGACCGATCTTCGGACGCGGTCGATCGCGACGATCGCCTCGTCGCTGTACGGCGCGTACTTGAGCGTGGCCTCGACGCGCACCGCGCCCTTGCCCTGCTGGATCAAGCCGACCGCGGCGACGTCGTCGGAGCGCTTGAGCGCGGCGATCGCGCGCTGGACCTGGCGAGGATCTGAGACCAACACGGTGACCGGACCGGTCGCGCCGGGCGGCAGAGTCTTTTCGAGCAGTCGCTGGCCCTGTACCGACTCCACGTCACCGCGGAAGCTCTGCGCCAGGTCGAGTCCACCGGGGTGGGTCAGCAGGCCGCAGGCCATCACTGCCATCGCGGCAAACACGCCGAGCACAATCGGCTTCGGCCGCGCGGCGATGCGGTCGGCGAGCCGCGTCCAGAAGTTGGCGCCGGAGACCTGCAGCTGGTCGCCGAAGTGCGGCACGAACGGCCAGAACGCCGGGCGCCCGACGACGAGCAGCAGCGCCGGCAGCGCGGTCAGCATCGCGAGCATCGCGATCGCGATACCCATCGCGCCGATCGGGCCGGCGCCGGAGGTCGCGTTGACGTCCGCGAGCGTCAGGCACAGCAGCGCCGTCGCCACCGTCGCGGCGGACGCGAAGATCGGCGGGCCCGATCGCATCAAAGCGTGCTCCATCGCCTCGTGGCGATCCTCGTAGCGGCGCAGCTCCTCCCGATATCGCGCGATCAGCAGCAGCGCGTAGTCGGTGCCGACGCCAAATATCAACACGGTCATCAGCGACGCCGCCTGGGTCGTGACCGTGGTTCCGCCCTTCGCCAGCTCGGTGCCGAGGCCACGCGAGGTGATCTCGGCAAGTCCAACGCTTGCCAATGGCAGCATCCAAAGGAACGGGCTGCGGTAGATCAACAGCAGGAGCAGCGTGACGATCGCGATCGTGCCGGCCAGCAAGTTGCCGTCGATGCTGCTGAGCACGCTGACGGAGTCGTCGAAGTAGCCCATCTGGCCGGTCAGCTTCGCCGTCAGGCCCTTTGGATCGTCGGCCGCGAGCGAGCGCATGCGATCGGAGTCGGTGAAGAGGATCTGCTGTTCGCCATGCGCTCGGACCTGCACGTAGATCGCCGCGGTCTTGCCGTCCTTGAAGAACAGCGGGATCGTCTTTCCGTACTGACCGACCAGCGGCCGCGCGTGAATCTGCTTGACGTCGCGCAGGATCGCCGCCTTGTCGCCGGGGCGCAGTCCGTTAGGGTTGTTGTAGACGAGCAGGCCGGTCAGCAGTTCATCACCGAAGGCGTGTTCCTCCAGGCTGATCGCCGCCAGCGATTCAGCCGATTTCGGCAGGTAGTTGGCGTCGCGGTTGTTCTGCGCCTTCTCGAAGTCAAGCGCCGAAGGCAGCAAGATCGCGACGATGGCTGTCCAGCCAGCCAGGATCACCCATTTGGTTTTTCTCCCTGCTGCGAAGCGAAACACATTCATCCCGTGGCGGCGAATTGTACGTACACCAAACAACGGATGTTTCATCCGTCGTTCAGATTGCAAACCGCGCCGGAATGCGCAGCCCTCTACTGCCTATAACGGCGGTTTCGCGCGATCCCTAGAGGATCGGGAGGTATTTGTCCAGCTCCCATTGAGTGACCTGCGTTCGGTAGGTCTCCCATTCCTGGCGCTTGATCTCGATGAAACGCTTGAACATGTGCTCGCCAAGCGTGCGCAGGACCAGTTCGGACTCGGATGCAAGCTCGACTGCTTCGCCCAGCGTTTCGGGCAGATGTTCGACGCCGAGGCGCTTGCTTTCGTCGACGTTCAGGTGGTAAAGGTTCTTCTCCATCGGCTCGGGCAACTCGTAGCCCTTCTCGATGCCCTCCAGACCGGCCTGCAGCAGCGCGGCGAAGGTCAGGTAGGGGTTGCACGCCGGATCCGGGCAGCGCAGCTCGGCGCGCACGGCGTTCTCGTTGCCCTCGCGGTACGGCGGGACGCGCACAAGCGCGGAACGGTTGCGGCGTGACCAGGCAAGGTAAACAGGAGCCTCGAAGCCGGGCACCAAGCGCTTGTAGGAGTTGACCCACTGGGCGAAGATCGCGCAGATCTCGCGTGCGTGCGTGAGCTGGCCGGCGATGAAGGCCTTGCCGGTGTCGCTCAGGTGATGGCGGTCGTTCTCGTCGTAGAAGGCGTTCTTGCCGTCCTTGAAGAGCGACTGGTGCGTGTGCATGCCGGAGCCGTTCTCGTCGAACAGTGGCTTGGGCATGAAGGTCGCGTGGTAGCCGTACTGCTGCGCGTACTCCTTGACGACGATGCGGTAGGTCATGCAGTCGTCGGCCATCTTCATCGCGTCGGCGTAGCGCATGTCGATCTCGTGCTGCGACGGACCGACCTCGTGGTGCGTGTACTCGACGTGGATGCCCATCTGCTCCAGCGCGAGCACGGTGTCGCGGCGGATGTCGCTGCCGGCGTCCAGCGTGGTCAGGTCGAAGTAGCCGCCGCGGTCGAGCGGCTCGGGGCCTTCGCCGGCCGAGACGTCGCCGGAGCGGAAGTAGTAGTACTCGAGCTCTGGGGCCACATTGAAGACTTCGAAGCCCATGTTGTGCGCGCGGTCGACGGCGCGGCGCAGCGCGTGGCGCGGGTCGCCCTCGTAGGGCCGGTGGTCGGGCGTGACGACGTCGCAGAACATCCGCGCGACGCCCTGGTCCTCCGGCCGCCACGGCAGCACCGCGAACGTCTCCGGGTCGGGCATCGCGATCATGTCCGACTCCTCGATCGCGTTGAAGCCGGTGATCGAAGAGCCGTCGAAGCCGGCGCCGCCATCGAAGGCGTCGCGCAGCTCGGCGCTGTTGATCGAGAAGCTCTTGAGCTGTCCGAGGATGTCGGTGAACCACAGCCGCACGAAGCGGATGTCGTTCTGCTCGACGACGGCCATCACGTCGTCGGCGGTCATCTTCTTGTCAGACGCAGCCATCGTGCGCCAATCTTAGATGGCCGTCAATCAGGTGCCGGTGACAATTGCGACGACGACCATGAACACACCGAGGAACAGCGCCCACTGTGCGGCGCGGTCGGGGTGCTGGTCGTAGCGCGTGAGAGTCTGCGCGCGGCGGCGGGCCGGAGTGGCCTGCCCGCGGATCTTCACCGTGCGGACGCCGTCAGCATCGATGCGTGTGCGGCCTGAGTCGTAAACGCCGGCTTGCTGGGCCGGGGCACGACGCGCGCGCGGCGCGGCTTTGCGCGGCGCGGGGCGCCTGCGGGTCTCTTGTTCGTCACGGCTCGACGGGCGGCCGTAAGTCTGCATGTCGAACTCGTCCCCAATGACGGGTTCGCGAAGCCTGAGTCCAGCGTTGCTCACTTCAATCAACCTCTTTCACCTGTGCATTTGTTTTGCACTGCGCTTACGGGGTTAGCTGACGGACTCGCGCGGAAAGAGCCGCGCTACGCGTTGATCCGGTTATTCAAAACGCTTTAGATGCGTTGCGAAGGTCCGGTTCGCAGCGATTCGCCCCCGCCTCAGGCATTGGTGTCGCCTTTGGCACTGGGTCCCCCGCGTCATTTGATCCCTTACCGACAAGCTCAGTTGCAAGATCAGACTTCAGCGGATACTGGTGCAGGATGTTAACAAGCCAAGCCGACGAACAGCGCCGAAATCGCTGCAAAACCCCGGAAATACGCGGTTTTATGTTCACCTGGCGTTGCGATTGATAGCTTTTCGCGCCGCAATGGTCCTCGTTTTCGGCGCCACGGGATACACGGGACGGATGGTTGTCCAGGACCTCGTTGCGCGTGGCGTGCCCGTGAGGATCGCCGGGCGCTCCCAGGAACGGCTTGAGCGGCTCGCGTCTAAGCACGACGGACTCGAGTGGGTCGTCGCAGATGTGGAGGACCCGGAATCCGTCGCGCGTGCCGCCGCCGGCAGCGACGTGCTGGTCACGACCGTCGGGCCCTACACGTGGTGGGGACACGTCGCCGCGGACGCAGCGCTCGAGCACGGCATCCCCTACATCGACGTCACCGGCGAGCCGGGCTGGCTGTCGAAGGTCTTCAACGAGTACGGCCCACGGGCCGAGCAGGCCGGCGTCGCGATGCTGCCGGCGATCGGCTACGACTACGTGCCCGGCAACCTCGCCGGCGCGCTGGCGCTCGAAGCGGCCGGCGGCGTTGCGCGCAGCATCGACATCGGCTACTTCCTGACCGGCAGGAACCCGCGCACCGAGCAGTCGTTCAGCAAAGGCACACTGCAGTCACTCGAAGCTTCATCGGACGCGATGCAGTTCGCCTTCCAGCACGGTGAGATCGTCGAAGAGCGGGGCGCCCGGCGCAAGATCGAGTTCCAGCTCGAGGACCGCGCGGCGACGGCAGTGTCGATCGGCAGCACCGAGCACTACTGGCTGCCCGCGCTGTACCCCGAGCTGCGCGACGTGAACGCCGGCCTCGGCTGGTTCGAGCCGGGCTCGACCCCAGCCGATGAACCGGCCACGTCAGATGAGGGCGGACCAAACGAAGATGCCCGCGCCCAGGCGCGCACCAACGTGATCGCAGTCGCCCGCGACAGCGAAGGAGCGGAGATCTCCCGGGTCCGGCTTGACGGACCCAACCCGTACGACCTGACGGGCGGCATCGTCGGCTGGACAGCTCAGGCAGCGGTCGCCGGCGAACTCAAAGGATCGGGCGCACTTGGACCGGTCGCGGCGTTCGGGCTTGAACGGCTGCGCGCCGCCTGCGACGAGATCGGGCTGAGAGAGGTGGCGCAACAGTCGCAGAGCGACTAATTCAACACAGCGCGCCCGGACGCGTCAGCGCCCAACGACGCTGGCGACGTATTCCGCGACGAGCTTCTTGTCGCGGCCGTCGAGCAGGCCCTTCGGCATCACTGACGGACCGGCGGTGATCGCCGTCTCGACGCGCGCCGCGGTTGCCTTCGGGTCGGCCGTCTTGCCACCGAGCCGGACGTCGAGGTTCGGGCCATACACACCGCGCGCGTTGGCGGCGCTCAGCGTGTGGCAGCTCGAACAGGTCTGGCGGAAGATCAGGCGGCCGTCACGCTCCGACGGCGAAGCCGCCAGCGTGTAGGTACCGGCGCCGCTCGGCAGGCGGTCGCTGGTCTGCGTCAGCACGTACGCCGGGATGCCGACGACGATGAACAGAGCGGCAAGCGCGATCAGGCCGCGGATGCCGCCCGAGAGGTTGCCGCGAAAGCCAGGCTTCTCGCCGGTCGAGCGCGTCAGGAAGAAAGCCGTGCCCATCACGAGCAACGCGGCGCCGACCCAAATCAAAACGAAGAGCAAGGCTTTCATCGGCGGGCATCATATACGGCGCGAGGACGGTTCTTCGGGCCCAGAAATAGAAAAGACCCGCACGAAGCGGGTCTCTCCCTTAGCAAGCCTATAAGCCGGATTCTGTCGTTGAACGGCCATCTATCTCTGCCCTTCTCAGCACAACCCCAGCTTGCGCCGGGAGCCCACAAAGTGAGCGGCCTGAAAGGCGGGGCGTATCCGATTTCGATTCTCTTGCGAGCTTCTTGTCTTCCTCACCCTGCGACCTACCTGGACCTCAGCGAGCAGCTTCAACGGTCCTGTTTGGTCTTGCACCCGATGGGGTTTACCTAGCTGTCACGTCGCCGTGACACTGGTGCGCTCTTACCGCACCGTTTCACCCTTACCGTCCGCCCGATCCGATTGCTCGGTCCGCGCGGCTTAGGCGGTTATTTTCTGTGGCACTTTCCCTCGGCTTTCGCCGGGTCGAGCTCTCACCCGACCATCGTTGCTCTTTGGTGTCCGGACTTTCCTCGAATGTCTCCTCGTCTGGGGA
The DNA here is from genome assembly GCA_050696815.1 of Solirubrobacterales bacterium. Taxonomy (GTDB): domain Bacteria; phylum Actinomycetota; class Thermoleophilia; order Solirubrobacterales; family JACPNS01; genus JACPNS01. The sequence continues at coordinate 17,768 of JBOGYW010000036.1, forward strand.
CCGAAGCCCCCGGGGTCTGGTGACACCCGCGACCGTTTGGCTTGCGGATGCTTGTAGACAACATTCTAGGGACCGCAAGCAATTCCGGCAACAAAATGCAAGCGCATTTTTGCTCCAAAGAGCGGGGTAATCGAGTCTCGCGCTCGCGGACCCGCGAGATTTCAGCTGAACCTGGGCCGGTCGCCGCGCACCCAACTGCGATAGCCGGCGTCTACTTCGAGCTTCCAGATTGGTACCTCCGCCTTGATCCGATCGATCGCCTCGCGGGCCGCCGTGAAGGCCGCCGGGCGGTGCCGCGCCGAGACCGCGACGATCACGCTCGGCTCGTTCAGTGGCACTTCTCCGACCCGGTGTTCAATCGCAATCGATTCCAGCTTGTAGACCTGCATCAGGTCGGTGACGATCTGCTCGATTCGTAGCTGCGCCATCTCCTCATACGCCTCGTAGTGCAGCTTGTCGACGTCGCGGGTCGTGCCGGTGAAGGTGACGACGGCGCCGGCTCCGTCGGTCATCACGATGTCGTGCAGTGCCTGCAGATCGAGCGGTTCGCTGGAGATCCGCACGTGCACCGGTGCGCCGCCAGAGATCGGTGGGATCAGCGCCAGCTCGTCGCCGGGTTCCACTACGTGGCTGGCGTTGACGTACTCGCGGTTGACCGCCAGGCGCACGGAGTCGGAGGCGCCGAGCGCCTCGTCGAGGCCCGCGGCCTTCAGCGTGCGTGAGATCACGACCGATGCGCGGACGCCACGCGGCAGCTCCACTGCGATCGTGCGGGAGCCGGCCATCTCTGCGACCCAGGCGAACAGCCGCACCGTGACGGTGAAGCGCTCCACGTCGCGGCGCTGCCGGCCGGCGGCGGTCTCTTCGCCGGTCGCACGCCGGCGCATCTGGCGCTGGCGATCAGCCATCGCAGGACTCGCAGGTGACGTGTGATCCCTCGGGCGCATCCGTGTCTCCGGGGCCAATGATGGCGTAGGCGTTGCTGCCGGCGATCTCGGTCGTGGCGTCGGATGCGCAGGGCCGCGGCGCGAAGCGCGCAGTACCGCCGTCGATCGCGATCCGGCCGAGCACCAGCGACGTGCGCCGCGCAGCGCGTGGCAGTTCTCCGACGAGCACGGACTCGAAACGCTCCGGCGGCGCGGCACCGAGTGCGGCGCGAACGTGCCGCCGCACGTAGAGCTGAAAGCAGAACCACGTAGAGAGCGGGTTGCCGGGCAGGCAGAAGACCGGCGTGTCATCGGGCGCCAGCGCGATGCGCAGTTTCAGGCCGGGGCGCGCCGTCGTGCCGGTGATCACCGGGGCCGCGTCGAGCTTTTCGAGCGCGCGCGGCAGGTGATCGTGACGGCCGACCGAGACGCCACCGCAGGTGACCGCGAGGTCTGAGCCGGCGATCGCCCGCTCAAGTGCCGCGCCGACGGCGACCGGACTATCGGTCGCGTAGCGCTCCCACACCACCTCGCAGCCCGCGCCCGCCAGCAGAGCAGCGAGCATCGGCGTGTTCGAGTCGTAGACGGCGCCGCGGCGCTGCTCTTCGCCCGGTGACAGCAGCTCGTCGCCGCCGCAGACGATCGTGACGCGCGGCTTTTGCCGGACAAAGACCTGGTCGAAGCCGAACGCCGCGAGCATCGCGATCTCGCCGGCGCCGATCTTCGCGCCCGCCTCAAGCAGTTTGTCCGCGGTATGCGCGTAGCGCGCGGCGGCGCGCACGTAGTCGCCGGGCTCGACCCGCGACCGCAGCGCCAGCGCCCGCTGCTCGGCGCTCGCGTGCTCGAGCGGGATCACCGCGTCCGCGCCGCGCGGCAGCTCAGCGCCCGTGGAGATCGCGACCGCTTTGCCCTTGGTGACCTCGCCGTCGAACGCCACCCCGGCGCGAGATTCGCCGATCACGCAGAGCGCCGATGGACCGAGTGAGTCCTCGGCTCGCAGTGCCCAGCCGTCCATCGCGGAGCTGCTGAACGCCGGAAAATCGGCCGGTGCGAGCAGGTCGGCGAACAGCGTGCGGCCGCTCGCCGCAACGAGTTCGATCTCCTCGGCAGGCAGCTCCCGCGCGAGCTGCGCGGCGGCCGCGCAGGCCTGTTCGATGCTCGCCGGCAGCGTGCGCGGCGGCGCGCTAGATTCGCTCACATCGACCACCTGACCCACATCGACGAGGACGGTTCGGCGCGCATGGTCGACGTCGGCGACAAAGCGGTAACCGACCGGCGCGCGGTCGCGCGAGCGGTCGTGTCGATGACGCCGCAGACCGCCAAACTCGTGATCAACGGAGACGCGCCGAAGGGCGACGTGGTCGGCACCGCGCGGATCGCCGGCATCCAGGCGGCCAAGCGCACGCCTGAGCTGATCCCGCTGGCGCACAACGTCGCGCTGTCGTTCGTGGACGTGCGCATCGCCGTGGACGCCGAGGGCGGCGCCGCGACGATCGAGGCCGAGGCGCGAACGATGGACCGCACCGGTGTGGAGATGGAGGCATTGACCGCCTGCAGCGTCGCCGCGCTGACCGTGTACGACATGGTCAAGGGCGTCGAGCGCGGCGTGAAGATCGAGGCGGTGCAGCTGGTCTCGAAGACCGGCGGCAAGAGCGATTGGTCGCTCGAGGACTGAATGCAGGTCGCGATCGTCACGGTCAGCAGTTCGCGCGAGGCGTCGGCCGACGAGAGCGGCAAGGCGCTGATCGACCTGCTGAGCGAGTACGGCTTCGAAGTGGCAGCGCGTGACATCGTGCCCGACGAGATCGAGGCGATCGCCGACGTCGTGCGTGGGCACGCCGCGCAGTGCGACCTCGTACTGACGACCGGTGGCACCGGCATCACAGCGGACGACGTGACACCGGAGGCGACGCGCCAGGTGATCGACCGCGAAGTCCCCGGCATCGCCGAAGCGATGCGCGCGGCTTCGCTGGAGCACACGCCGATGGCGATGCTCTCGCGGGCGGTCGCGGGTACCTGCGGCAGAGCACTGATCGTGAACCTGCCGGGCAGCCCACAGGCCTGCAGAGAATGCTTTCCGGTGATCGCGCCGGTCCTGCGCCACGCGCACGAGCAACTCAATCGCGAGTTGTAGCCGCCGCCCACGGACTCAGCCGCCGATCTGCGACATGCGCCGCCGCGGCTGCTTGAAGGCGCGCGCGCCGATCGCGTGACCCGACTGCTTGCGCCAGATCGCGGCGCGGATCAGCTCTTCGAGCTCTCCGTTGGTCGCGCCGGCGCGCATCGCGCTGCGCAGGTCGGTCTCTTCCAGAGAGAACAGGCAACTGCGCAGTTGGCCGTCGGCAGTCAACCGCGCACGGTCGCAGCTGCCGCAGAACGGCTCGCTGACCGGGCTGACGAAACCGATCTCCCCCGCCCCGTCAGCGAACTCGAAGCGCCGCGATGTCGCGCCGGCCTCGGCCGGTAGCTCGACGAGCTCGTGCACACGCTCGATCGTGGAGCGGATCTCGGCACCGGTCAGCAGCGCGTCCTCACTCCAGCTCTCTTCCGCGTCGAGCGGCATGAACTCCAGGAAGCGCACCACGTAAGGCTTGCGCCGCGCCAGCTCCGCAAACTCCAGCAGCTCGAGCGGCGACATGCCGCGCACGGCGACTACGTTGACCTTGATCGGGCCGAGCTGGGGATAGCGCTCCAGCGCGCGCAGGCCGTCGAGCACGCTGGTGAGGCCGTCGCGGCGCGTGATCTCGCGGTAGCGCTCCGGCGTCAGCGCGTCGAGACTCACGTTGACGCGCGTCATTCCCGCTTCGACCAGCTGCTCGAGCGACTGCGCGAGCAGAATGCCGTTAGTCGTCAACGAGATGTCCTCGATGCCGTCGATCGCGTCGATCCGCTCGACCAGCAGGTGCAGATCGCGGCGCACGAGCGGCTCGCCGCCGGTCAGGCGGACGCTGCGCACACCGAACTGCGCAAAAAGCGAGACGAGGCGTGCCAACTCGTCGAAGTCGAGCTGTTCGCGCTTGTCGGCCCACTGCAGACCCTCCGCGGGCATGCAGTAGTGACAGCGCAGATTGCAGCGGTCCGTGACCGAGACTCTGAGGTCACGGATCTCCCTTCCATGGGTATCAATCAAAGGAAGCGTCACGCCTCGTCTAGCTCCCCTTCCCTCGGCAAAAGCCAGACCGTTCCGTCTGCGACCTCCAGCGGATAGGTCGTGACGGTCTCCGACTGTCCCAGTACGGACCCCGAGGCGAGGTCGATCCGCCATCCGTGCAATGGGCAGGTCACGCAGGCGTCGGCGAGGATGCCGTCGCTCAGCGGGCCGCCCTGGTGCGGGCAGTCGTTATCCACCGCGAAAAACCCCGATGCGGTGTTGAACACTCCGATCCGGCGATTGATCAGGGCCACGCTGCGGCCTTCGCCGAACGGCACGTCGGCCGCCAAGCAGAGCGCGATCGCTCCCTCGGCCGGGCCGGCCTGCACCTCCTGTACGGCCTCGGTGTTGGTCATTCGCCGTCTCCGATCTCCGCGCCGGTCGGAGACCCGACGGGCGCCAGCTCCGGCTCGGTGTCGATTTCAGAAAACTGCTTCGGATGCACCGGCTTGCGGCGTTCCAGCCACGGGTCGACGACCGCCGCCTTGGCCAGCCGGAAGCGCTCGCGCAGCCGATCGGGCTCGCCCGACTCCTCGTCCAGCACCGCAGCCTTGATGGCGTCGAGTCCGACTCGCTCGACGTAGCCGTAGGTGCGCTCGAGGTACTCGGCGTTCTCCCGGTAGTGCTGAAGGAAGGTGGTAGCGATGCGCATCGCCTCGGCCTTGGTCTCGACGGTCGCTAATACATCACC
>JBOGYW010000037.1:0-22339 GCA_050696815.1 Solirubrobacterales bacterium
ACGTGCGCGCCGTCGCGGGCAAGTGTGCGCGAGATCGCCTCACCGATACCTCTCGAGGCACCGGTGACGAGCGCGACCTTGCCGGCGAGCGGCATGTTCCAGTCGATCTCAGGCGAGTCGCCGCCGACCGATGCGGTGACGCGGGCGACCTGACCCGAAACGTACGCGCTGCGCGCGGAAAGGAAGAAACGCAGCGTGCTCTCGAGTTGGTCCTCGGCGCCGGGCGCCACATAGACGAGGTTTACGGCCGAGCCCTTGCGAATCTCCTTGCCGAGCGCGCGGGTGAAGCCTTCGAGCGCGCGCTGCGCGGTGGCTTCACGCGGACCGGACGTCAGCTCGGGCTGTGTGCCGAGCACGACGATGCGGCCGCAGCTCTTGACGCGGCGCACGATCGGGTGGAAGAATCGCCACAGCTCGTCCAGCTGGGTTGAGTCGGCGATGCCCGTGGCATCGAAGACCAGCGCCTTGTACCTCTCGTCGCCCTCGGGGGCGACGCCCGGCTCACTGAAGTCGAACTCCACGTTCGCGCTCTTCAGCGCGGCGACGAGCCCTGGTCCCACGCGGCCGCCCGGAGCGGCGCCGATGAAGGCCTTGCCGTCGACGACGGGCTGGCCCTTCTTGTAGCGCTCGAGCTTCGGCGGCTGCGGCAGCCCGACCTTCGGGGCGATGAAGCCGCCGACGGGGCCGCGGACGAACTCTGCATAGCGGTCATTCACAGTTGCGGTGGCCATAGTGTCTTACCTCTCCATCATCGCGACGACGCCCTGGCCTCCGGCGGCGCAGATCGAGATCAATCCGCGTCCGGAGCCCTTCTCTTCGAGCAGCTTCGCAAGGTTGGCGATGATTCGTCCGCCGGTTGCGGCGAACGGGTGGGCGGCGGCGAGCGATCCGCCCTTGACGTTGAGCTTCGAACGGTCGATCGAGCCGAGTGGCTCGTCGAGGCCGAGGCGCTGCTTGCAGAAGGTCGGGTCCTCCCAAGCCTTCAGCGTCGCCAGCGTCTGCGCGGCGAACGCCTCGTGGATCTCGTAGAAGTCGAAGTCCTGCAGGGCCAGGCCGTTGCGCTGCAGTAGTCGCGGCACGGCGTAGACCGGCGCGAGCAGCAGGCCCTCCTGCTTGACGATGTAGTCGACGGCAGCGGTCTCCGCATCGACGAAGCGCGCGCGTGGGGTGAGGCCGTTCTCCTCGGCCCACTCCGCGGTGCCCATCAGCACGGCGCTGGCGCCGTCACTCAAAGGCGTCGAGTTGGCGGCGGTCATCGTGCCGTCCTTGCCGCCGAAGACCGGCTTCAGCTTGCCGAGCTTCTCCATCGAAGAGTCGGCGCGCAGGTTGCCGTCGATCTCCACGCCGATGTACGGCGTCACGAGGTCGTCCTGCCAGCCGCCGTCCCACGCCGCCGCCAGCTTCTGGTGCGACTCGACGGTCAACTGGTCCTGATCCTCACGCGTGATGTTCCACTCCGCCGCGGTGATCGCTGTGTGGTCGCCCATCGACAGGCCTGTGCGGGCCTCGCGGTTGGCGGGAATCTCCGGCTTGACCATTCCGGGGCGGAACTTCGTCAGCAGCGCAAGTGCCTGCTTCTTCGGGTCCTTGATGCGGTTGACGTCCATCAAGACCTGGCGCAGGTCCTCGTTCAGCTCGATCGGGGCGTCCGACGTGGTGTCGGTGCCGCCGGCGATGCCGCTGTCGATCTGGCCGAGCGCGATCTTGTTGGCGATCAGGATCGCCGCCTCGAGTCCCGTGCCGCAGGCCTGGCCGACGTCGAACGCCGGGGTCTCCGGCGCGAGCTTCGAACCCAGCACGACCTCGCGCGAGAGGTTCAGCTCACGCGCGAACTTCAACACCGCGCCGCCGGCGAAGTCGCCGATCCGCTTGCCTTCAAGTCCGTAGCGATCGGCGAGGCCGTCGACGGCCGCCGTGAACATGTCTTGGTTTGACGCGTGCGAGTACGGGCCGTTCGAACGCACGAACGGAATGCGGTTGCCGCCGATCACCCAGACCGGGCGCGGTGCATTGGCTGCCATCTACTTCTCTCTTTCTTAAGTAAAGGGGAGGTTGCCGAGGGGACGGACTTATTTCAGTTCTGACGACGACAGGCCGAGCAGCTGACGCGCGATGATCAGCAGCTGAATCTGCTGCGTGCCCTCGAAGATGTCGAGGATCTTGCTGTCGCGCGACCACTTCTCAAGCAGGCCGTTCTCCGAGTAACCGACCGAACCGGCCAACTTCACACAACGTAGCGTGATGTCGGTGCCGGAGCGGCCCGCCTTCGCCTTGGCCATCGAGGCGTGCAGCGAGTTCGGCTTGCGGTTGTCGGCCATCCAGGCAGCCTGCATGGTCAGCAGCTTCGCCGCCTCCCAGTCCGCCTCGAGCTCGATGAACTCGGCGACGGCGCCGGGCTGGTAGGCCGCCGGCTTGTCGTAGTCAATCTCGAACCCGTTGGATTCGAGCAGCTCGCGCGTCTCGTCGAGCGCGGCACGGGCAACGCCCAGCGCCATCGCCGCGACCAGCGGGCGAGTGTTGTCAAAGGTCTGCATCACGCCGCCGAAGCCCTTGTCTGTACGGACTTCGGGGTCGCCGAGCAGGTTGTCCTTGTGGACCTTGCAGTCCTGCAGGATGAAGGCGGCGGTGTCGCTGGCGCGAATGCCGAGCTTGTGCTCGAGACGGTCGAGCTTCATGCCCGGGTTGCTGCGCTCGACGACGAACGACTTGATGCCGGCGCGGCCCGCGGAGGGGTCCACGTTGGCCCAGACCACGACCAGGTCGGCGCGCTCGCCGCTGGTGACGTAGATCTTTTCGCCGTTGAGGATGTAGTTGTCGCCGTCCTTGACCGCCGTTGTGCGGATCGCCGCGCTGTCGCTGCCGGCCTCCGGCTCGGTGATCGCCATCGCGGCCCACTTGCCCTTGAAGCGCTTGAGCTGCTCCTCGTTCGCCACGGCGGCGATCGCGGAGTTGCCGAGGCCCTGGCCCGGCATCGTCAGCAGCAGGCCGACGTCGCCCCAGCACATCTCAATGATCGAAAGCGTCGTCGAGAGGTTGGTGCCGTTCTTATTGCCGTCGCCGTCGTCCTCCTGCTTGAGCGTGTCGGACTGACCGACACCGGTGGCGCCGGCACCCTGGCCAGCGCCCTCTTCCATTCCGTCGATCAGCGCGCGCAGCATGTCCAGCTCGACCGGGTACTCGTGGTCGAAGTTGTCGTACTTGCGGGAGTTCGGACGCAGCAGCTCCTGGGCGACCATGTGGGCCTGCCCGATCAGCGGCTTGAACTTCTTCGGGGTTTCGAGATTGATGCTCATTTCAAATTTCCTTCCGGTCTACTGCCCGCCTAGACGAGCAGCACCCCTTCCATCAGGCCGGCGGCGCGAAGATCGCGATACCAGCGTTCGACCGGGTATTCCTGCGTGTAGCCGTGACCGCCGAGCAGCTGGACGCCGTTCGAGCCGATCTCCATGCCGTACTTCTGGGTGAGCTGGCGCGTCAGCGCGGCTTCGCGCGCGAAGTCCTTGCCCTGGTCGGCGAGCGACGCGGCGCGGTAGGTCGCGAGGCGGATACCGTCGAGCTCGATCGCGATGTTGCTGACCATGAACGCGACTGCCTGGCGGTGGCTGATCGGCTCACCGAAGGCCTTGCGCTCGTTGACGTACGGGCCGACATAGTCGAGCACCGCCTGGCTTGTGCCGGCGGCGACTGCGCCCCATGCGACGCGGCTGAGGCGCACCATCTCGGTGTAGACCTCAACTTCGGCGCCACCGAGCAGCGCGGCGGCCGGCAGCTTGACGTTCTCAAACGACAGCGTCGCCGTGGCGGCGGCGCGGATGCCCATCGCCGGCTCAGACGTGACGCCGATGCCACCAGTCTTGCTCTCGACGATGAACAGCGACGGCTTGCCGTCGAGCTCAGCGGCGATCACGAACAGCTCGGCCTCCGCGGCGCGCGGGACGAGCGACTTGACGCCGTTCAACGTGTAGCCGCCGTCGGCGTCCTTGGTCGCCTTGGTGTCGAGCTTGAAGGGATCGAACAGCGGGCGCGGCTCCATCACTGCCAGCGCCGCCGCGGGCACGTCCTCGCCGACGAACTCCGGCAGGTACGTGGACTGCTGGTCACCGTCGCCCCACAGGCCGATCGCGGTCGAGACCGCGGCCGGCGCCAGGACGGCAACCGCCAGACCGAGGTCGCCCTTGGCGAGCGCCTCGCTGATCAGCGTCGAAGTCACGGCCGAGCGCTCCTCGACGGCGCCGCCGAGTTGCTCCGGCACACCGATCATCGTGATGCCGAGCTCAGTGCTCTGCTTCAGGATCTCCGGCGGCGTCGCACAGTCGAGGTCGGCCTTGTTCGCGATCGGGTACAGCTCCGCCATCGCGAAGTCGCCGAACGCCTCGACGAGCATCTGCTGCTCGTCGCTGGGAGTGAGGTCGAACTTGCCGCTGCCGCCGGCCTTCGGCTGGCGCGCGGGCTTGTCCTGCTTCGACTTCGAGGAGAAGGCGCGACTCGCGGCGCCGGCGGCCTTGAAGCCGTTCTTGCTGCCGTGGTAAACCACCTTCTCGGTCGGCTTACGCAGTTTGAATCGGTCGATCGTGGACGAGCTAGCGAGCTTGTTCAGCACGCGCAGTCCTGCGCCCATGCTCTTGTCCGCTGGTGTCTGGGTGGTCTTGGAAGACATTGTGTTTGTTGCCATAGGCCTTCAGGTCGTGGGAAGATCCCGAGGTGGATGTGATGGTTGATCGCGTAACGCGGGGGCTCGCTTAGCGAAGCCGACACGATCGGCGGGGGTACGGCGGTGTCCTCCGATACCCCCTAAGTGACTCAGCAGTCACTTAGATCAATAGTAGCTTAGTGATTGCATCGTTTGATGTCAAGTTCAAGTCGCAAACGCAACATTCCGCCCATCTGTCGCGTGACGAAGGAGATCTCCCCCCGTGAACGACGAATTGACAGTGAAGATCTCGGAACTGCTCGCGCCGTGGGCGTCGAAGCTCGGCGACGATCGCGTGCCGTACACCAACCACGTTACGCGCGTGCTGCTGCTTTGTAACGAGCTGGCGCCGGCGAGCGCGGAGCGGCCGAGCGAACGCGATGAGTTCTTGGCCGCCGGCGTCTTCCACGACCTTGGGATCTGGAGCGACGGCACCTTCGACTACCTCGCCCCCTCGATCGACCTGGCGCGCGACTGGCTTACCGATCGCGGTCAGAGCGAGTCGATCGAGCGGGTCAGCGCGATGATCGACCAGCATCACAAGGTGCGCACGGCGGGCGAGGCCGACGACCCGGTCGAGATTTTTCGCCGCGCCGACACGATCGACGTACTGCTCGGCGCCCGCCGCTTCGGGGTGCCATATCGCCGCTACCGCGCGATCCGCAAGGCCTACCCCGACCGCGGTTTTCACAGGCGGCTCGTGCAGCTGGGAACGCGGCGGCTGATCGAGCATCCAGCCTCGCCGCTGCCGATGTTCCGCTGGTAGCTCAGCAATCCGTTGAACGAAGTTCAACGCCATCGAACATTCGTCCAGTCCGACCCTTCGCACTCGTACAAGCGGGGCAGACAACCGATGAATCTGCGACGGGGGGATCGGAGATCTCTCCGCCCAAAGCTCACATGGAACGGACTCCGACAGATCGCGGCAGCCGAAGCTGGACACGCTTCATTCCGGAAACGGAACGCGACCTTGCGCGCTACACCGGCGCGATGCTGTACTTCGGCACGACGACGATCATCGTCGCCGCGTCGGTGATCCCGGCCCTCGCGCCGGACAACGTCAACTTCTGGCGCCTCGTGCTGGGCCTGCCCGCGCTCACGATCGGTTTTATCGTGCTGTTCGCGACACCGCGCCTCAGTGACCGGGCGTTCTACCGCTCGACGATCGTCTGGGTCACCCTGGGGATCCTCGTCAACGTGCCGCTCCTTCAGGTCACGCCGGCCACCACCGCGATTCTCGCGAACATGCTCGCGCCCGTGCTCTACGCCGGGTACTTCCTGAAGCGGCGCGATCTGCTCGTGATGATGGCGATCACCACGGTGGTGGCGCTCGAGCCGCTCTACACGACGGTTCCGAGCGAGGACGGCACGCTCGCCGCGTGGCTCGCCGTCTACATCCCGACGATCTGGGCGGTCGCAATCGCCCTGCACCTACAGAAGCAGGCAATCAACAACGCGCTGAGTGAATCGCACGACAAGGCACTGCGCGACCCGCTCACCGGCCTGGCCAACCTACGCGCCTTGCGCAGTGCGACCGACGCGGCACTGCGTCCCGGCGATGGCATCAACGCTGCGCGCCAATACGCGGTGATGCTCGTCGACATCGACAACTTCAAAAGCGCGAACTCGCTGCACGGGCACCTCGGCGGCGACCGCGCCCTGCGCTGCATCGCCGACCAGCTGAGGCGGGTGGCACCGGCCGAGGCGGTCGTGGCTCGCGTCGGCGGCGACGAGTTCGCCGTTCTTCTGCCGGTGGTGAACAAGCAGCGCCTCGAAGAGCAGGCGGCGATGTTCACCGCGGCGGTGCGCGCGGCCAGCGTCGAGATGCGCCTGCCGGGCGTGGAGGTCGACGCAAGCGTCGGCTGCGCGGTCTTCCCGACGGACGGAGACTCGCTCGACTCACTGATGACGATCGCCGACAAGGCGATGTACAAGGAGAAGTCTTCGCACCACGCGCGGCAGCGTTCGCCGATCGTGCAGGTGGTGCCAGGCGAGTCGCGTGCTGCCGAGTGGATCGACGGCGACCGCGTGGCGACCGTCGAGACGGTGCAATCGAATTTCCGCGAGTGGCTCGGCCACTACACGCTTTACGCTCGCTTTTCGACCCTCGGCTGGTTGTTCGGCTGCGCCGCCAGCGGTCTCAGCCTGCTGATGCCCGGCGCGGACCACACCTACGTCACGCTCGCGTGGGCTTCGCTTGTAGTCGGCGCTTCGTTCGCGATCACGATGATGCTGATCAATCCGAAGCCGCTCGGCACAATGCACTTCATCTACGACGGGATGACGATGAGCGCGATTGCGATCATCACCGCGCTGACGGGCGGATTCGAGAGCCCGTCCAACTCGCTGATCTTTCTGTTCATCGTCTTCCAAGCCTGGTTCTGGGACGTCCACAAGATCCGCTGGCGATACGCGGTGCCGCCGGTCGTGCTGCTGTTCCCGCTGATCTACGACCACATCTGGAACTCGCCAGACTGGATCCCGGTCGGCGCGGCGGTCTATGCGACGATCTTGATGTCGCTGATCGTCGTCACCGCGATGTACTTCAACCAGGTCTACCTGCGACGGATCCAACGCCGCGCGCAGCGGCTCGCCTCGACCGACCCGCTGACCGGCATCCCGAACCGCCGGGCCTTCAACCGCTACATCGAAGAGCAGCTCGCGGTGATCGACCGCAGCGGTCGCCCGCAGGAGGTCGCGATCGTGATGATCGACCTCGACAACTTCAAAAACGTCAACACCGTGCACGGTCATCGCGCCGGCGACCTGCTTCTGTGCGACATCGCCGTCGCCTTGTCGTCGGTTGCGCGTGAAGAGGACTGCGTGGCGCGCGTCGGCGGCGACGAGTTCGCGGCGGTGCTGCCGGCTACCGGCATCGACGGCGCGCGAGCGCTTGCCGAGCGCTTTGTGAACGCAGTCTCCGAATGCACATCGAAGAGCAGTGACGGGCCCGCCTCGGCGGTGACCGCCAGCGCCGGCTTCGCGCTCTGCCCACTACACGGCACGACGCTCGACGCCTTGGTGCGCAACGCCGACGAGGCGCTGATGAACGTGAAGAGCGACGGCAAGGGTTCGGCCCGCGTGAGCAAGCTGATCGCCGCCGTCTGATTCGCATATCGTGGTCTCGCGATGAGCACCGCGATCACATGGCCTCCGATCACTGAACCGAAGCTGCTCGAACGGCTGGCGCTCGACGACGACGCCTTCGACGCGTTCTGCGACAGGCTCTTCGGCCTTGTGCCGCCGCGCACCCACGCGGCCGGGGACACGGAGTACGCGCTCGGATATCCGTGGGAACGGCCCGCGCGTTCGTACCGGCTGATCGAGGGCGCCGTCGAACCACTCGAGGAGATGTCGCCGCTTGCGGGCCGCTTTCCGCTGCTGGCGTACGGGTCGAACGCCTCGCCCGAGGGCCTGGGCCGCAAACTCGCGGCACTGCCGGCACAGCAACAGCGCGTCGACGTCGTGCTCGGCCGGCTGCACGACTTCGACGTCGGGGCCAGCGCGCACGCTGCGGTCTACGGCGCGCTGCCGGCGACGATCTTCGCAAGCCCGGGCTGCGCGGTCGACTGCGCGGTTCTGCTGGTCAGCGCCGAGCAGCTCACCGCGATCGCCTGGCCCGAGATCAGCTACGCATTCGGCGCGCTCAGCGGCGCGCGTTTCGAGACGGAGCTCGGTGAGTTGGGCGCCGGAGAGCTGTTTGCGTTCGCGTCACGCCGCGGTGCGATCGCCCCCGAAGGCGCGCCGGTGGCGATGGCGGCCGTCAGCGCACACGGCCGGTCCGCCGACGCGTGGAGCCAGCGCGAGCTGATCGAGCACGCGGCGCGCGCGGCCATGGGTTCGGAAGCGACGGCCGAACAGCTCGTCGGCGCGCTGTTCGCCGAGTACGCCCCGGTCGCCGCTCGGTTGGCCGTTGCCCTGCGCGACGAGGCGGCACATTTCGCCGCGTCACAGTGGTTGCCGTATCCCTTGTGAGTGAGTTAAGCGACGCAAGGTTTCTGCGCGGATTCGCCAAAATACCCAACCATGAAATCCAAACTCACCATCTTCATCATCATCGCCGCGCTCGCCGCGGTCCTCGCTGGGTGCGGTAGCAAAGGCGCCGACTACCCCAGCAGCTCGGAACTGAGCAAGGTCGCACCGACCGGATCCACAGGCGACACCGCCACCGAGGACAAAAGCTCCGGCAAGCCGGGCAAGCCGCCGAAGGTCACCGGCGCGTACGGCGAGAAGCCGGACATCGCCACACCGCAGGGCGACCCGCCGGAGAAGCTGATCATCAAGGACCTCAAGACCGGCACCGGTAAAGCGGCGAAGAACGGCGACAGCGTGACCGTCAACTACCTCGGTCTCAACTGGAGCGACGGAAAGACGTTCGACACGTCGTTCGGCAAGGACCCATTCACCTTCGTGCTCGGCCAGGGCAACGTGATCCAGGGCTGGGACAAGGGCGTGAAGGGAATGAAGGAAGGCGGCCGTCGCCTGCTGATCATTCCGCCGGACCTCGGCTACGGCCCGAACGGCCAAGGCTCGATCCCGGCCAACGAGACGCTCGTCTTCGTAGTCGACCTGAAGAAGGTCAAAAAGGGCTAAGACGCTTCCGGTTCGGAAGGCGCGCTCACGCCACGCAACAGCGTCGTGAGCGCGTCGGCCGTGCCGCTGGCATCGCGTTCGCCGGTTCCCATCCGGCGCAGCGCGAACCCGCTCATCAGTGCCACCACCGTAGGCGCATGCCGCTGCGGTTCGGGCACGCCGAGCGCTTCAAGCGCGGCGGCGGCGAAGTCGTCGTAGGCGGCAAAGCAGCGCCGCGACGCCTCCTGCAGCTCGCCGTCGCGGGCCGCCTGCAGATGCAGCTCCAGCTCGGCGATCTGTTCGGGCTTCAAGGCGGTATCAGCGACGATCCGCTCAACTTCTCGCGCCACCTCGGGCGCCGAGGCGTGGCCGGCGCGCAGCTGGTCGGCGATCGCGTTAAGCCGCGCGACCTCTTCGCGCACGTAGAGCAGCAGGCACTCGCGCAGCAGCTCGGTCTGGCTCGGGAAGTGGTACGTGAGCGAGCCGAGCGCGACGCCGGCTTCGGATGCCAGGCGGCGGTTGCTGACTGCCGCAATGCCGTCTTCGCCGATCACGCGTAGTGAGGCGCGGAGGATCCGGTCGCGCGTGCCGGTCGGCGTCTCTGTTGTCGCGGGCGTCACAGCAGTCATGATACATTGTCGTTCGTTCGAACGAACGACGCTACCTGGGGGTGCGTGATGCCGTCTCCGACAATCGAACCGCACGCTGCGCAGATCGGCGAAACCAATGGTTTCGCGGGGCTCGCGCGGCAAGCTGAACTAATCGCCGCCGGCGAGGCGACCTCGCGCGCCGTCGTCGACGAGGCGCTCGGCGCGATCGAACGCACTCAGCCGACGCTCAATGCTTTTCGCGTCGTCCGCGCTGACGCAGCGCGCACCGAAGCCGACGAGGCCGACCGCCGCCTCGCCGCCGGCGAGCGGTTGCCGCTGCTCGGCGTGCCGGTCGCGATCAAGGACGACATGGACATCGCCGGCGAGTCAACTTCGTTCGGCTGCGAGGGCGAGTTTCCCGTCGCTGAGCGCGACGGCTGGGTCGCCGAACGGCTGCGCGCCGCCGGAGCGATCGTCGTCGGCAAAACGAACACGCCGGAGATCGGCCAGTGGTCGGTCACCGCCGGTCCAGCGTTCGGCGTAACGCGAAACCCCTGGAACCTCGAGCATTCGCCCGGCGGATCGTCGGGCGGCAGCGCGTCGGCGGTCGCCGCCGGCATCGTCGCCGGCGCGGCCGGCTCCGACGGCGCCGGATCGGTGCGCATTCCCGCCGGCTGGACGAACCTGGTCGGCATCAAGCCACAGCGCGGCCGCGTCTCGAGCTGGCCGGACCCAGAAGCGTTCAACGGCATCACGGTGATCGGCCCACTGGCGCGTACGGTCGGCGACGCGGCGCTGATGCTCGATGTGCTCAGCGGCAACCACCCGGACGACCTCCACAAGGTGCCGCCACCGGCCGAGCCGTTCGCCGCGTCGGCGCAGCGAGATCCCGGCAAGCTGCGAATTGCCGTCAACTACAAGATCCCCTTCAGCGGCGTACCGACGCGGCTGGACCCGGCGGTTCGCGCGCAGATCGATCGCACTGCCGACGTGCTCGCGGGACTGGGGCATGAGGTCGCCGAGGTGCGCCTCAACTACGCGCTCGTCGGACTCGGTTTTCTGCCGCGCTCGCTGGCCGGCGTGCGCGACTGGGCGCGCCGTGCGCCGGATCCGTCGCGGCTCGACCCGCGCACGAAGCACAACGTGCGCAACGGCGATCTGGTCGCCCCGCTGCTGCCGTTTGCCCGTGAGTTCGAAGGCGTCTCGCGGCGCGCGATCGGCAAGGTCTTCCGCGAGTTCGACGTGGTGCTGATGCCGACGACGGCAGAGCCGCCGTTCGGCGCCGACGCGATCAACGGACTGTCCGACTGGGAGACCGACAAGGTGATCGTCGGCGCGTGTCCCTATGCCTGGGCCTGGAACATCACCGGCTGGCCCGGTGTGAACGTGCCCGCCGGATTCACCGCCGAGGGCCTGCCGGTCGGGGCGCAGTTGCTCGGTCAGGCCAACAGCGAACCGAAGTTGATCGCGCTTGCCGCACAGCTGGAAGACCGCGAGCGCTGGCACGAACGGCGCCCGAATCTGTAGTCCAACGACGCGGTTGCAAGTGACTTTGCGCGAGGTCGCCCGAGTGGGCGATCCCCGCTGCCGATGCGGGTTCGCGGCGATCCTCAGTGCCGATGCGGCAGTACTGGCCGGTAGGCCAAATGTGAATCGCGTAGGTTCCTAATTTAGGGTAGGTCGAGTTCTGCCGATGACGTACGCGGCTCACCGGGGACATCCGTGTCCGATGCCGCTTCTCTTGCGGGGGGCACACCGGCAGACAGAGGACGGGCGACGAGGATTTCAGGACTAGTGAATCCTCGTCGCTTTACCTCCCTCCCGCGAAACACGCCCGGCAACTAGACTTACCGCTTCCGACGGCGAGCCCGCGCCCAGCGCAGAGCCAGCCGACTCGGGCGCGTAGCTCAGTGGGAGAGCGCTCGCCTCACACGCGAGAGGTCGCAGGTTCGAAACCCGCCGCGCCCATCTATTCCGGCCGCTGCGCCTGGCGCGCCGGCCACAACAGCGCCGCCACCAGCAGCGGATAGACCCACGGCAGGTAGGCATAGCTCCAGTAGTTCGCCGACAGCTGCACCGCGAGCATGATCCCGGCGGCGAGTGCGCAGATGCGGCGGGCGCTCAGCGTCGGTTCCTGCCAGACCGCGTAGGCGGCCGCGGCCGCTGCGCCCAGCGTCGCCGCCTGCACAATCAAGTGAAGCGCCGGCCAGTCGAGCACAGTCCATGGCGAGAGCACCGAACCTCGGCTGGACTGGAAACGCACGCCGTCGAGCATCTGGTGGATCCCATCGAAGCCGCCATAGATGACGACTAGCAACAGCAGCACCACGGTGAGCACGACCGGCGCCGCGATCGCCCGCGTCAATCCTTCGCGGCGGTAGCGCGCGATCCACAGCGGCAGCGCCAGCACCGGCACGATCTTCGCCCACGCCGCCAGCGACAGCGCAAGTGTTGAACGCCCGGCGTAGGCCATCGACGCCAGAGCGAGCGCGACGAACATCGCCGTCGTCATGTCGTTCGAACCGGAGCTGGCGGTGATCAGCACCGGCGGGAAGATCAGCCACGCGACGGCGTTGCGCAGGCCGAGCTCGCGGTCCTGCGTGTCGCGGCCTGCGACGAACAACGCGATCGCCGTCACCAGCAGCGAGATCGTCGAGATCCAGAGCGCGCCGTCGGTGTTGTCGAACGCGTCGCGCACCGGCAGGAAGATCGCCGCCGGCACGTAGAGCACGTAGGTGAAGATCGGATAGGTGTCGCCGTGCACGATGTCGGTGGTGATGTGCCCATAGGGCAGATGCCCGTGCAGCAGCTGGGTCGCGCCGGCCAGCGACGCCGCGCCGACATCGCCGGTCGCGCCGGCCGGGATGCAGATCATCGCGGCGGCGACCGCGGCGAGCGCGAAGGCCCAGCGCAGCACGCTGCCCTGCTGCCAACCGGTGCGCGCGACGACGGCTGCAAACACTGTCTTGGCCGGTGCTTGATCGGCCTGTGCATGGAAGCCGACACGCAGACAGCGCAGAGCCAAGTAGCCAAGGATCGGGATCGCCAGCGCGATACTCAGCTCGAACAGCTGCTCGTTGAGCACCCAGATCGTGACCGTCGCGAGCGTCAACACCAGCAGGTCGAGGTTGCGCACGCTGCGCAGCGGCAGCGTCGCCATGAAGACGAGGAACAAGAGGCTGAGTGCGACCAGCACGAGCGGCGACTGGATGAAGCGCGCGCCGGCACGCACGTAGTCGGGGCCGATCGCCTGGTAGGCGATCACCTGTCCCTTCGGATTGACCGCCGCCTCGAGCACGACCCGCGAGCCGCGATAGAAGGTGACGCGCGCGTTGTGCTTGTCGAGCGGAAGCACGCGTGTGTGGGTGCCGGCAGAGCCGTCCACGATCGTCCGCACGGCGCTGTTTGAGAGCGCCGCCCCGACCGCCGCATCGCCGGCCAGGCGATCGGGCGCGCTCTTCGCGCGCAGGCCGAAGCCGAGCAGCGGCAGCGCCACCAGAAAGGCGACCAGCCAGACGATCGCGGTGCGGCGTGCTTCGGCAGAATGCATAGCCGTCATCTTGACCCGCCGCCTAGACGCAGCGCGTACCATGGTCATCCGATCGCCGCTCACGCGGCGCAGCGACATGCGGGCATCGGCGTTGACGGCCGGGTCCCGCGCGGCGAACTCTTGTGAACCAGGTCAGGTCCGGAAGGAAGCAGCCTTAAGCGATGTAGTTCGGGCGCCGCGGATTCGCCTGGCACGAGTTGGTGTCCGCATGTGGCTGCGTTGCGCAAGCGGTATTTGACCCCGACGTCCGTCTTTGGATCGTCCAACGCCGGACTTAGGGGGTGGAAATGGCTTTGCAGCGGTGCCGGCCCGCGAGGCGCCCGCCGCTACTCGCGATCCACGCCGACCAGCGGGCCGCCGGCCTTCACCGCGGCCACACAGGCCGGCGACGCGTACAGCTGCCAGGCCCACGTCCTGTAGACCGACGCATAGCCCGGCTCACCAGGTTGGTGCGGCGCTGATAGGTCGGGGATCGCGCTGTAGAACTTCTGCGCGATCAGGCGACTCGCCGGATAGAGCGCGAGGTTCGCGAGCGGATGCGCGGTGTCGCCGGTCGACTGCACGACGCCGGGCGGTCCGCCGAGTTCGTAGCGGAAGGCCGGCACCGGTCGGTGATCGGTCGTCGACACGCGGCCACACACCCGGTAGAAGCGCTGGAACTGCGGTGAGTCCGCGAACGTGCGCAGGTTCGCCTGGATCGACTGGTAGTTGTGGATCTTTTCCTGCATCAGGTTGACCTCGCGTACGTGCCACGGGATGTAGATCACCGACAGCATCAGCGAGCCGATGCCGATCCACTTCCACATCGCTCGCTGCGGGTCGCTCGGCCCGAGGTCGAGCCAACCAAACACCCCGGCCGCGTAGACGATCGCCAGCAGCACCGTGGGCGTCAGCACGTAGCGCGCGATCAGCGGCAGCCCGCCGATCGTGCTGAGGATGAACACGCCGGTCATCACCGCGGCGACGCCGAGCAGGATCCACGCCTGCCGCCGTGCCTTGAGAATCATGAACAGACAGCCGATCGGCACGCCGACGATCAGCGGCTCGCGCAAGGTGAAGCCGAAGAACTTCGCCGTCCAGTACGGCGCCGAGATCGTGCTGCGCGGGCGGTCTAGCTGCGCGGCGAGATCTTTGGTGCCGTGGAACGAATGCAGCAGGTCGCCGGAGATCGCCCAGTCGCTGATCGCCCACAGGACCGGCGCGGCAAGCACCAGGGCCGCCAGGCCCCAGCGGTCGCGCCAGCTGCGCTCGGGGAACATGTAGAGCCAGTAGATGCCGGCCAGCACCCAGGCCTCGGGCCGCAGCAGCCCTGCCAGCGCCAGCAACACGAGCACCGGCCAGCCGCGATGTGGGCGCCGCACTTCGAGCAGCAGCGCCCAGCACACGAACAGCACGAACGGGATGTCCTGGTAGGCGGCCTCGGCGTTCTTCGCGAACGCGGGCCGCGTGAGGATGATCAGTGCCGCCAGCGCGCCGACCGGGCGGTTGAAGAGTTCGCGCCCGAGCAGGTAGACGACCCAGACGATGCCGCCGAAGGCGAACATCACCAGCCACGCGAGGAACCCCGTCGTCGCGCCGCCGAGCGGCAGCGCCAGAAAACTCACGAAGGTCTGCAGCGGATGCGGTGTCGGCGCGATGAAGCCGCCGTAGTCGGGCGTGAAGCCGTGCGCGATGTCGTGCGCCCAGACGAGCGAGTACGACGCGTCGTAGTTCAGATAGGGCGGCCCGTAGATCAGGGACAGCACGAGCGCCGAGCCGACGATCACCGCCAGCCCGGGCAAGATCGACCAGGCGAGGGATCGGTTGTCGGACCTGCTCATCGAGTCGCGAGGGTACCGCCTGGGCCCGGCGCATCCGCCGCCGCGCGCGCTTATGATGCGGCGATGAACGATCAGATTCTCGTCACGACGATGAACGACCTTCCCGGCTACGAAGTGGTCGGCGTGTACGGCGAAGTTTTTGGGCTGGTCGCCCGCGCGCGCAACATGTTCTCGAACATGGGCGCGGGCCTGCGCACGATCAGCGGCGGTGAGGCCAAGGGCTACACCAAGCTGCTCAGCGACAGCCGCGACCAGGCCGTCGAACGGCTGCGTGCCGCGGCGGCGGCGCGGGGCGCGAACGCGGTGATCGCGATGCGTTTCGACTGCAACGAGATCGCCAACATGATCAGCGAGGTCGCCGCGTACGGAACCGCCGTCGTCGTCCGCCCGGTCGGGCAGACGGCAGCTCCGGGCGCGCCCGCCGCTGAGGTTGCGGCGCCGCCGGCGCCAACCGCGTAGCGACGCGACCGTCGCACAATAAGATCGACGTGGATGTCTGGCGCTGCGTCTCTATATAGAAGGCACCGCCCGCGCACGTTTGACGACGTGATCGGGCAGGAGCACGTGGTGCGCACACTGCGCAACGCGGTCGAACAGGGACAGGTGCACCATGCGTACCTGTTCGTCGGCTCGCGCGGAACCGGCAAGACGAGCATGGCGAAGATCCTCGCCAGCGCGCTCAACTGCACGGGCGGCCCGAAGGCCGAGTTCGATGCCGGCGACCCGGCGGTCGAGGCGATCGCCAACGGCACGTCGCTCGACGTCGTCGAGCTCGACGCGGCGTCGAACAACGGCGTCGACGACATCCGCGAGCTGATCGACAGCGTCGCGATGATGCCGGCCGGCGGCAGCTGGAAGGTCTACATCCTCGACGAGGCGCACATGATCACCACGCAGGGCTGGAACGCCTTCCTGAAAACGCTTGAGGAGCCGCCGCCGAACACCGTCTTCGTGCTCGCAACGACCGAGGCCAACAAGGTGCTGCCGACCGTCGCCGACCGCTGCCACCGTTTCGACTTCCGCCGCCCGACCGTGGAACAGCTTTCGCAGGCGTTGCGCCGCGCCGCAGACGCCGAAGGCATCGAGATCGGTGACGACGCTGTCGCGCTGATCGCGCGTAGCGCAACGGGGTCGTTCCGCGACGCGCTGGGCACGCTCGAGCAGCTCGTCACCTACGGCGGCAAGCAGGTCCAGGCCGACGACGTGCAGGCCGTGCTCGGAGTCGCCGACTTCGAGATGCTCGTGCGCACCGCCGACGCCGTCGCCGACGGTGATCGCCGCGGCGTGCTGATGGCCGTGGCAGAAGCCGCCGACAGCGGCCGCGACCTGATCGCCTTCGCGCGCGACTTCGCAGCGCACGTCCGCAACCTGATGGTCGCTCGCACCCTCGAAGCGGCGCCGCCCTCGGCCGGACTGACCGTCGAGCAGTCGACTCGCCTGGTCGAGCAGGCGCAGAAGCTCGGACCGGAGCGCTGCGCGCACGCGCTCGACCTGCTTTCGCAGGCGATCCAAGCGGCTCGCGACGGCGGCGACCCACGCCTGCAGCTCGAGCTCGCGCTGTTCAAGGCCGCGCGCCCGGAAGACGACGCGTCGCCCGACGCGCTGCTCGCCCGCATCGAGGCCCTCGAACAGCGCGCGCAACCGATCGACGCCATCGCGCGTACGCCTGTCGCGCCCCCGGAGCCTGAGCCGACGCCGGCTCCAACGCCCCCTGCGCCAGAGCCGCCGGCCGCGCAGGTCGAAACCGTTCTGCCGGAGGAGCCGGTTGAGACCGCGCCGGAAATCGATGATTCCCCCGTCGCGCTCGCCACCGCGCCGTCGCTCGAGGAAGTGCTCGTCGCCTGGCCGGCCGCGCTCGCAACGCTGATGGAGGAGAGTCCGCGCGTCGGGCACGCGCTCGAAGCGGCGAAGCCGCTGCGCGTCGAGGACCGCCGGCTGATCTTCGCCTTCGCCGAGTCGGCCGGCTTCAACCGCAAGACGGCAGAGAACTCCGGCAGCCGTGAAACGATCGCCAAGCATCTCGAAGTGGCCACCGGTTTCGCCTTCGCGATCGGCACCGAGGCGCTGCCCGACAGCGAGTTCACCGTCGCCGTGGGCGCAGACGGCGAAGCAGGCGGCGGCATCGATCGAGACGAACTGGTCGAGCAGCTGAAGAAAGAATTCAACGCAACAGAGATGGCAGAGGTGCCGCCCGAGTAGGCGGCTCGAATCCACCCGTTCCAGAAAGGCCCGTTCATGGCGCAACAGCCGAACCTCAACAAGATGATGAAGCAGCTGCAGCAGGCGCAGGTCGAGATGGCCGCCGCGCAGGAGCAGCTGAAGCACGAATCGGTCGAAGCTTCGGCGGGCGGCGGAATGGTGCAGGTCAAAGTCAGCGGTGACCAGCAGCTGACGGCGGTCACGATCGACCCTGCCGCGCTTGATCCCGAAGACGCCGAGATCCTGCAGGACATGGTCCTCGCCGCCGTCAACGAGGGACTGCGTGCCTCGGCCCAGCTCGCGGAGCAGCGGCTCGGCGGCATCGCCGGCGGGCTCGGTCTGCCCGGGATGTAGAGCGCCACGATGTTCTCGCCGCCGGTCGAACGGCTGATCACCGAGCTCTCGAAGCTTCCCGGCATCGGCCGGCGCACGGCCCAGCGGCTGGCCTTCCACATTTTGCGTGTCGACGAGGCCGAAGGGCTCGCGCTCGCCGACGCGATTCGCGAGGTGAAGGAGAAGATCGGCTTCTGCGAGGTCTGCTTCAACCTCACCGACCAGCCGGTCTGCCGGATCTGCAGCGACGAGCGGCGCGACAAGGGCCTGATCTGCGTGGTCGAAGAACCAGGTGACATCATCCCGATCGAGCGCACCAACGAATACAGCGGCCTCTACCACGTGCTCGGCGGCGCACTCTCGCCGATCGACGGCGTCGAGCCGGAGGACCTGAAGATCGCCGAGCTGCTGACCCGCGCGGTGGAGCCGTCGGTCAGCGAGGTCGTGCTGGCGACCAACCCGACGACGACCGGCGAGGCGACAGCGCTGTTCATCGGCGACGCGATCGCCCAGCGGCGACCCGAACTTACGGTCACGCGGCTGGCCAGCGGAATGCCGGTCGGCGCCGACCTCGAGTACACGGACGAGGTCACGCTCGGCCGCGCGCTCCAAGGCCGCCGCGCGGTTTCTTAACAATCAAATACTGAACTCGAGCGAAACTCGCGTTACTCTTATCCTCCTACAGGGGGAACGTGAATGGGTGAACAAGGGATTTTTCAACCGCAGCGTGTGCTGCTCGGAGCGCTCGCAACAGCGATCGCGACGCTGATCTTGATTGCTGGAGCGCCGTCCGCGAAGGCCGCGCCGCCTAGCGCACAGATCACGCGCAACGTCTTCAGCATCAGCCCCGGCGCGTCGAACCTCGGCGGCGTCGAGATCGACGGCGACTTCATCTACTGGGTCCAGGCGACGCGCAAGCACAAAAAGGTCGTGCTGCGCAGCCTGCAGCAGCAGTCGATCTCGACCGGCCTCAGGCGGACTCTCTACTCGAGTTCGCAGAAGGGGATCACTGTGGTTCGCGCCGGCGGTGGCCGCCTCGCGTTCTCGACCGTGCTCGATTCGAAGCGCAAGAAGGGCGGCTCGACCATCGCTGTGTACGCGATGAACAACACCGACGCTGCTCCGGCGTTGCTGACCGAGCACCGGATGAAGACCCACTACATAAAAGAGACTTTCCGCAAGCATGGCAAGCTCAAGCATCGCCGCATTCTTGTGGAATGCGGCACATTCGCACAGAGCTTCGACGTGACCGAACTCGGCCAGGTGGTCGTAGACCAGGTCACCTTTGGCTGCAGCTCCGACAGCTTCGGCCAGCGCCTCTTCAGCTTCGACCCGGGCGCCGCCAAACCGCGCGAGCTACCGGGCGGCGACGACGGTTTTCCGCTGATGCTGCAGTCCAATTTGATGCTGCTCATAACCGGTGATACCTCTGTCGTGGCGCGCAACGTCGTCGACTACACCAAGCGCACGCTCACGACCGGCGGCCTGCCCACGGCGGCCGCAATCAGCAAGGATGGGTGGATCGCGGTTTCAAGCGTCCGCTTAGGGCGTCGTGGCGTCGTTGCGCAGTCGCTGAATCTCTTCGCGCCGAACTCAGTGAACCCCACGTTCACCCGCCCGCTCGGCAAGCAAGACAGCGAGGACCTCGAGTTCTGCGGTGACAGCCTGCTCGAGATCGCCGGCTACGGCAGCCAGCCCTCGACCCTCACGCTGCTCAACTTCACGGGCGGCGTCATCACGCAGGTCAGCGGCCCGCGTTCCGACCAACTTGCCGCGCTGCACTGTGACGGGCGCCACGTGCTGGCCGTAAGTCTTGTGGACGGTTCGCCGGTACTAGCGGCGTACGACCTCTAAAGTTCGCGTACTACTGACGGGTAAGGCATTCGAGGAATGGGTGGATCACTGAAAAAGCGGGCGATGATCTTTGTCGTGCTGGCGCTTGCGCTGGCCTGCTGCGGCGCGCTCGCGTCGGCGGCGACGATCGGCCACAGGCACGCGCCGACGGTCCGCCAGCCGATCGCGCGTACGCACGCCAGCCGCCTGCCTGAACTCTTCGCAAACCCGCTGCTCGCTGCCAGGCTGGCCGCCGGCAACCCCGTCGCGGCCGCGCAGTTCGCGCACAAGAGCCCGCCGGCCGGCACCGCGCGCAAGCGCCGCGTCCGCTTCGTGAAGCCGTTCATCTACCAGGCGGTCGTCGACGGCGACTACGCCTACACGCTCGAGACCACGGTCAAGCTGCCGCTCCGCACGATCTACGGCGGTGGCATCAGCGAAAGCCTCGGCGTTCCGACCAAGCTCGTGCGCACACAAGTCAGCACCGGCACGAAGACCACAATGCTGACGACAACGCGCTCGACGATCTACGGCCTGACCGCCCGCAACGGTCGCGTTGCGATGTCGCTGGTGCGCGAGAGCGCGCGGAGCAGGCATCGGTACGACCTCGACACGCAGCTGTTGAGCGCGATGCACACCGACCCGCTGAAGACGATCGCGTCGCAGAGCGCGATCTACAACGAGCACACGGACGCGATCTGTGGCTCCGGCCGCCTGCTGTCCGGCCTGTCCAACCAAGGCGAGTTCGTCGAGATCGCGGTCGATCATGACTGCGCCGCAAAGAAGCCGCTCGACGCGCGGATGATCGCGGTCGCCGAGAATGGCGGCGAACGCGTGATCGTTCCGCGCCTGACCAGCGACGTGCTGTTCGGCGGAGCGCTCCACCTTTCCGGCAACATGCTTCTGCAGGGCAACCCGTTCGGCGGCGGCATCTACGCGCTCGACGTGACCACGGGCGAGAAGCGGCGTTACTGGGCAACCACGTATTCGTTCGCGCTGGACCAGGCCGACGACGGCTCGCTGGCGCTCGCGCCGGAGGGGCTTGGCTACTTCGACTTGTTCGGTGAAGGTGACAGCACGAGTCACGGCAAACTCGTGATCTTCCCGCAGGGCGACGAGAACAAGCCGACGATCGTTTCGCAGACCTCGGGCAGGACGATCACGGTGAAGTTCTGCGGCACGCGACTGTACGAACTGCGCCCACGCGGCCGCATCAAGTACAGCTACGAGGATCCCGAGTCCTACTTGAGCGGCGAACTCGGAGCGCAGATGAGCCTCGAGATCATCGAGCGCAACTTCGACGGCGCATACGTCAAGACGGTCGCGGTCACGCCGAAGGCGTCGACCAAGGGCTATGGCTGCAACGGCGACTCGCTGACGATCGCAACGACCAAGGGCACCAAGTTGACAGCGAAGGTGTACGGGCCGTGATCGCGACACGCAAAGTCGTCCTGTCCGCACTGCTCTGTGTCGTCGCACTGGCGACGAGCGCGGGCGCGGCGCAGGCGACGACCGTTCCGGCTAGCGCAGCGCACCAGTTCTTCTCGCCGCAGGCATCTGGTGCCGCGCTCTACTGGTTTGAGCGCGGCGGCTTCGAGTACAACCCGCGACGCTCCACCTCGCCGCCAGGAGTCGCATTCGGCGTGCCGACAACCGCCGAATTCATCACCGACTCATGGCTGCCCGGCGCGATCTACTCGCGTCCGCAGCCCGGCGGCAAAGTCTCGAAGGTTTTCAAGGCGCCGCGCAACCAACGCATCAACGGCTTCAAGGCGCGTGCCGGCCGGATCGTGATCGGTCTCGAGGCGACCAACGACTTCGACGACCATCCAATCCCAACCGAGATCGCCGAACTGAAGCCGAACAGCGCCGGCGGCTGGGACAAGATCACACTGATGGCGAAGACCGACGTGCCGACCGGTGGCGACTGCGGCTCGTGGGTGAAGCTGTTCAACGTCGACGCCGACGGCAATGTGGTCGTCAACGTCGGCCAAATCGAAGGTCTCAACGGCAAGTGCGAGCTGATGCGACTGCGCTCGACGCTGGTCGAGATTGCGCCCAGCGGCGCCCAGCGCAGCCTGCTTGAGCGCGTCTCCGGCTGGGGCGATGAGGACGACTCCTTCGTGCTACCCGCCGTGCGCTCGGGCGCCGGCGACTGGTACCTGTCGGCCGAGCCCGGCCTCTACGACACCGGCGACGTCTCGATGAAAAACATCGAGACCGGCAAGTCGTTCCTGTTCCCGCAGATCAACCGCGAGTTCTTCAGCGCCGACGTCAGCGCGACCGGCGCCGCGCTGATCACCAACCCGCGCTCGACGATCGACCACACGCTGCTGTTCCCGGACCCGACGCAGCTCAACCGCGCCGTGCACCTCGGACGCCGCGGCTCGATCACCTGGTTCCACCTCTGTGAGAACAAGATTGTGGAGTTCTCGCGCAAGCGCGCGGGCAGGCGCCACCGTGGCGGTCGTCGCTGGAACGTGTTCGTCCGCGACGCCGAAGGCAACAACGCCGTTGCGCTCGACGTCCACCTGCCGCGCGGCACCCAGTTCGAGACCTGTACGAAGGACGTCGCGTTCCTGCACCAGCGCCTTCGCAAGGGCCGCGCGCGCCAGTTCTCGATCGGGCTCACGCCAGTCGCCGGGCCGTCCGGCGCCACCGGTCCTACGCACTAACCGGCCGATCCCTCGGGCGGTCGGGCCACTAACCTCATCGCCGTGAGCCAAACAGTCGTCATGAAGTTCGGGGGAAC
>JBOGYW010000038.1:0-22007 GCA_050696815.1 Solirubrobacterales bacterium
GGCGACAAGGGCGACCAGGGTGATCAGGGCGCAACGGGCCTCACTGGTGGCAAGGGCGACCAGGGTGACCAGGGCGCGACAGGCCTCACCGGCGACAAGGGCGACCAGGGTGACCAGGGCGCGACAGGCCTCACCGGCGACAAGGGCGACCAAGGCGACAAGGGCGACCAGGGCGATGTTGGTGCCACCGGTGCCATGGGCGCGACAGGCCTCACCGGCGACAAGGGCGACCAAGGCGACCAAGGCGACAAGGGCGACCAGGGTGACCAAGGTGACCAAGGTGCGACCGGCGCCACGGGCGACCAGGGCATTCAAGGAATTCAGGGCATCCAGGGCGACGTCGGCGCGACCGGCGCGATGGGTGCGACCGGCGCCGCTGGCGCAACCGGGTCGACCGGCTCCGCCGGAGCGAAGGGTGCAACCGGCACGACCGGCGCCGCAGGCCCCACCGGCCCGACCGGCAACCAAGGAATTCAGGGCGTGATGGGCCCGACCGGAACAACCGGCTCCACGGGCGCCACCGGCGCGACCGGCGCCACGGGGTCCGCAGGGCCGTCGTACAGCGCGACCGCGCGCAACGCTGCAACCGTAACGATGACCAACAAGGGTGCGGCTCCGCCGGCCTGTGTCGCGGGCGACCAAGTCGTCTCGACGCTGACGGTCCCGGTCTCGCCTGGCGGCATCACCGGCACCTACAACCTGGTGATCAACGGATCCGCTTCAGTCATCGAGACTGCCGCCGGAACCCGCACCGGAGGCATCGCGATCTCTGTTGACGGCACGCTTGCGTCAGGAACCGCGTTCGGCACGTCGACGTCGGCGACGACCTGGGATACCGCAGCGATGACGACGATCGCCGCGAGCCTGTCGGCGGCGAGCACGCACACGAACAACATGGTCGGGTGCTCGAGCGCCAACACCGTCAACGTCGTTACCAACACCGGCAACCTGACGGTGATCGCGACCAAGTAGTCGCAAAGACGTAATCGGGGGAATCACAGCGGGGCCGGCGCAGCAATGCGTCGGCCCCGGCTGTTTCTGAAGCTCTAGCTGAGGTTCTTGTCGAAGAACTCGAGGTTGCGCGACCAAGCGAGCTCTGCCGCGGCCTCGTCGTAGGTGCCGAGGCGGTTCGCGGCGTTGCAGAACGCGTGACCGGCACCTTCGTAGAACTCTGCGTTTACGTCTACGCCGGCATTCTTGATCTCGCCGATCAATGCCTCGGCGTCTGACACCGGGATGAAGTCGTCGGCGGTGCCAAAGTGCATCAGCACCGGGCCTTCGATCTTCGAGAACTCGGGCTTCTTGTGCGGAAACACGTAGTAGAAGCTCGAAACCGCGGCGACCTTCGGGTTGAGCGCGGCCGCAAAGATCGAGAGCGCGCCGCCCATGCAGTAGCCGGTCGTGCCGACCTCGTCGACGCCGGCCTGGGAAGCGACGAAGTCGACCGCGCCGCGCAGGTCCTTCTCGGCCTGCTCGACGTCGAGCGCCATCAGCTTCTGCTGCGCTTCGTCGGGCTGCTCGGTCTTGTCGCCGTAG
This sequence comes from Solirubrobacterales bacterium, assembly GCA_050696815.1. Classification (GTDB taxonomy): domain Bacteria; phylum Actinomycetota; class Thermoleophilia; order Solirubrobacterales; family JACPNS01; genus JACPNS01. Next base: position 1,537 of record JBOGYW010000038.1, read on the forward strand.
TAAAGATCGGGCGCGAGGGCAAAGTAGCCGTTGTTCGCATAGCGGTCGGCGATCGCGATGATCTCCGGCTGCAGACCCCACCACTCCTGAACTACGACCAGCGCCTTGCCGTTCGGGTTTTCGGGCTTCGCAAGATAGCCGTGTGCGCTGCCGCCGTTCGAAGGAAAATCAACAACTGTTCCTTCCATCGGAACCTCCCCAGAATTCAGAATTTAAAGCCAAGGTGTCGCAACCTACCAATACGCGGATAGAGTGCGCCCCGATGTCCGACGTGATCCTCACCGAGGTCGATTCCGCGACGCACGTCGCGACGCTGACGCTCAACAAGCCCGACAAGTTCAACGCGTTCGACCGCGAACTGGTCGACCGGTGGGCACAGGCGCTACGCGAGTTGGGAGCCGACCGCGAAGTGCATGCGATCGTTGTGACCGGCGCCGGCAAGGCGTTCTGCGCCGGCGGCGATCTCGCGACGCTCGGCGAAGAAGCCGTGCCGTTGCAGCGCAAGGAGTTTCTGCGCGACCACGTACACCCGGTGATGCGCGCGCTGCGCGACGTGCCGCAGCCGGTGATCGCCATGGTCAACGGCGCGGCGATGGGGGCGGGCCTCGACATGGCGCTGCTCTGCGACCTGCGGATCGCCGCCGACGAGGCGAAGCTCGGCGAGGCATACGTGAACCTGGCGCTCGTGCCGGGCGACGGCGGCGCGTGGCTGTTGCCGCGGCTGGTCGGTCCTGCGCGCGCACTCGAGTTGCTCTGGACCGGCAAGGTTTTGACTGGCGCAGAGGCCGCCGACTGGGGGCTGGTCAACCAGTCCGTGCCGCGCGAAGAACTCGCCGCGACGACCTACGCCTTGGCCGAGAAGCTCGCCGCCGGCCCGCAGCTCGCGCAGCGGATCATCAAGCGCGCCGTCTACAGCGCCGAGACGATGCCGCGCGAGACGCACTACGACATGATCTCGTCGTACATGGCGATGGCCCAGTCGCACGAGGACTTCCTTGGTGCCGTAGAGGCCGCCCAGAAGGGCGACCGACCGACTTTCACATCGGGGGACCCGCGGCCGCGATAAAGTAAGAAGTCGAACGTCTTACTTTTCACTTTCGGAGGCTGCGTGTACGAGAACATCCTTTACGAGGTCGAAGACGGGATCGCGACCGTCACCCTCAATCAGCCCGACAAGCGCAACGCGCTTTCGTATCCGATGCTCGACGATCTCGTGCATGCGTTCGAAGCGGCGCGCGACGACGAGAACGTCCGCGTGGTCGTGCTGACCGGCGCCGGCAAGGTCTTCAGCGCCGGCGGCGACCTCTCGAGCTTCAGCGCCGACGTGCCGCTGACCACCAAGCACTACGCGTCGATGCGCTTCCTGCAACTGTTCCGCGCGATCGCCGAGCTCGGCAAGCCGACGATCTGCAAGGCCAATGGCCATGTCGTCGCCGGCGGCCTCGGCGTTGCGCTCGCCTGCGACCTCGTCGTCGCGTCCGACCAGGCAACCTTCAGCACGCCGGAGATCAACATCGGACTCTTCCCGTTCATGATCATGGCGATCATCTACCGCAACGTCCCGCGCAAGCAGGCGAACGAGATGCTGCTGCTCGGCGAGCGCCTCAGCGCCGACGAGGCGAAAGAGGCCGGACTGATCAACCGCGTCGTCACGCACGGTTCGCTCGACGAGTTCGTGCACGAGTGGGCGACCTCGCTGTCGAAGAAGGCGCCGGTCGTGATGCGACTCGGCCACGACGCGATGGTCAACCAGCAGGACCTGCCGTACTACAGCGCCTTGGAGTACCTGCACACCCAACTCACCCTCGGCCTCGGGACCGAGGACCTGATCGAGGGTGCGATGGCTTTCTTTGAAAAACGCGACCCAGTCTGGAAGGGCCGATGAGCACAGAATCAAACGAAAGTGGAAACGCCACCACCACCGAGCTCGAGAACACGATGCTCAAGCTCGTTGACGAGCTGAACGAGAAGCGTGCCCACAACATGATGGGCGGCGGGCAGGAGAAGATCGACAAGCAGCACGACCGCGGCAAGCTCACGGCGCGCGAGCGCCTGACGCTGCTGATCGACGAGGGCTCATGGGTTGAGATGGGCCTGCACGGCCGTCCGCACTTCAGCCAGAAGACGCTCGAAGGCGTCGACGCGCCGGCCGACGGCGTCGTCACGGGCTACGGCCGCGTGAACGGCCGCATGGTCTGCGTCGCCGCCTACGACTTCACCGTTCTGGCCGGCAGCATGGGCTACACCGGCGAGGTCAAGCTCGGCCGGCTGCGCGCGATGGCGCTGAACAAGCGCATGCCGATGATCTGGCTGCTCGACAGCGCGGGTGCGCGCATCCAGGAGGCCGTCGGCTCGCTCTTCGCGGGTTCCGGCCACCTCTTTCGCGAGCAGGTGACGATGAGCGGCGTAGTGCCGCAGATCGCCGCCGTGATGGGGCCGTGCGCGGCCGGTACCGCCTACGTGCCGGCGCTCGCCGACTTCCTGCCGATGGTCAAGGGCCAGGGCTCGATGGCGCTGGCGGGCTCGCCGCTGGTCAAGGCCGTCACCGGCGAGGAGATCAGCAACGAAGATCTCGGCGGCAGCAAGGTCCACACCCGCAAGTCAGGTGTCGCCGACATGGAGTGCAAGGACGACGCCGAGTGCATCCAGGCGATCAAGGACTACCTCTCGTACATGCCGAGTCACTGCGACGAGCGGCCGCCGATCAAGGTGACCGAGGATCCGGTTGACCGCAAGCCCGAAGAGCTGCTGACGATCCTGCCGGAAAGCAACCGCCAGCCGTACGACATGTACGACCTGATCAAGCTGATCGTCGACGACGGCGAGTACTTCGACATGAAGGGCAAGTGGGCGAAGTCGCTGATCACCTGCTTCGCGCGCTTCGGCGGCCGCCCGGCCGGCATCGTCGCCAGCCAGCCGAAGCACCTCGGAGGGATCCTCGACAACGACTCGGCCGACAAGGCCGCGCGTTTCATCAATCTCTGCGACGCCTACAACATCCCGCTCGTCTACCTGCAGGACGTGCCCGGCTTCATGGTCGGCAGCAAGGTCGAGGAGGAGGGGATCATCCGGCATGGCGCCAAGTTCCTGTACGCGACGTCGCGCGCGACGGTGCCGAAGGTGACCGTGCTGATCCGCAAGTGTTACGGCGCGGGCTACTACGTGATGAACGGATCGGGCTACGAGCCGGACACGATCGTCGCCTGGCCGACCGCGGAAATCAGCGTGATGGGCGCGGAGGGCGCGGTCAACATCATCATGCGCGGCGTGATCGAGGCGGCCGAGGATCCCGAGGCCAAGCGTGCCGAGCTGGTCGCGAACTTCCGCGCGCTGATCGACGTGTACCTGGCGGCCGGTAACGGCATGATCGACGACGTCATCGACCCGCGCGAGACGCGCCATGTGATCGTCCGTGCGCTCGAGATGGCAGAGAACAAGCACGTCGAGCGTCCGAACAAGAAGCACGGGGTGATGCCGGTATGAGTGGATTTGACAAACCCTGCATCCTCACGAACTCGATTTCGGGTGTCGTCGCGAACAAGGACCAGCACCCGGCGATTCCGTACACACCCGAGGAGTACGCGGCCGAGGCGCGACGCGCCGTCGACGCCGGCGCATCGATGATCCACATCCACGCGCGCAAGCCCGACGGCACGCCGAGCTTCGAGATCGAGGACTACCGCAACATCACCGACGCGATCAAGGCGGAGTGCGGCGATGTCGTGATCAACTTCTCGACCGGCGCCGTCGGCCTCAGCGTCGAGAAGCGGCTCGAGTACTTGGAAGCGATCCGCCCGGACGTGGCGGCCCTGAACATGGGCTCGATGAACTACGCCAAGTACTCGAAGCGGCGCAAGGAGTTCATCTTCGGCTTCGTCTTCGAGAACAGCTTCGACACGATCATCCAGTTCCTCACGGCGATGAACGAGTACGGCATCCGGCCGGAGCACGAGTGCTTCGAGCTCGGGCACCTTGCTTCGCTCGAGCCGTTGATCGACATGGGCATCCTGGAGTCGCCGCTGCAGATCTCGCTGGTGCACGGCGTGCTTGGTGGCACTCCCGCGCGGCCAGCGAACCTCGCGCACATGGCGACGCAGGTGCCGCAACCCGGAGGGCACGGGGCCGACGGCGTCAACAACTGGGGCCTCGTCGGCGTCTCGCGCGAGCAGTGGGACCTGGTCCCCGTCGCAATCGAGAACGGCGGCAACGTGCGCGTCGGTCTCGAAGACAACTTCTACCTGCCCAATGGCGATGTCTGCAAGGGCAATGGCGACCTCTGCGAAGAGGCTGCGCGCCAGATCCAGGCCGCCGGCCGCAAGGTCGCTTCGATCGCCGAGGCGCGCGAGCTGCTCGGCGTGCCGAGGAAGGTTGCCGCCGGTGTCTGAGCTGCCGCTATCGGGCGTCAAGGTGCTGGATCTCTCGCGCCTTTTGCCGGGTCCGTTCTGCTCGCTGCTGCTGGCCGACCTCGGCGCCGAGGTGTTGAAGGTCGAGGACACCGGCATGGGGGACTATGTGCGCTGGACGCCGCCGTACGCGGGCGACGACGCGGCGCGCGACCGTGGCGTGGCAAGCGCCCAGTTCAACGCGCTCAATCGCAACAAGAAGTCGATCCAGCTCGACCTCAAGCAGGAGGCCGGCAAAGAGATTCTGCTGAAGCTCGTCGCCGAGCACGACGTCGTGCTCGAGAGCTTCCGCCCCGGCGTGCTCGACAAGCTCGGCGTCGGTTACGAGACGATGAAGACCGTAAACCCGGCGGTCGTGTACTGCGCGATCACCGGCTACGGCCAGGACGGTCCGTTCAGGCTGCGCGCAGGCCACGACATGAACTACCTGGGTCTCAACGGCCTGCTCGGCTTGACCGGCGCGAAGGACGGCCCGCCGGTCCAAGCGGCGGGACAGATCGCCGACATCGGCGGCGGCGCTCAGATGGCGGCGATCGCGATTCTCGCCGCGTTGATCAGACAGCGCGCGACCGGCGAAGGCGCGAACATCGACATCTCGATGACCGACGGCGCGATGAGTTGGCTGGCGATGCCGGCCGCGAGTGCGCTGGCGGGCGACGCACGCCGGCGCGGTGACGTGGACCTCGCGGGCCGCTGGGTCTGTTACATGCCCTACGAAGCCGCCGACGGCTGGGTCAGCTGCGGCGCACTCGAGCCGAAGTTCTGGAAGTCGTTCTGCGAAGGGTCCGGCCGCGAGGACCTGATCGAGCAGCAGTTCGAACTAGCCGGCAGCGATGCGTGGGCCGGGATCGCAGAAGTCTTCAAATCAAAAACCCGCGCGGAGTGGGCGGCCTTCAACGCAGAGCGCGACTGCTGCATCGAGCCGGTGCTCGAACTGGACGAGGCGCTCGCCTCGGATCTGGTGAGCGAGCGCGGCATGGTGATCAGCGTCGACCAGCCGGGTGTCGGCGAGGTCAGGCAGCTCGCGCCGCCGTTCGTGTTCGACGGCGCGCGGCCGGACCGTCGCGAGCCGGCGCCCGGCTTCGGCGAGCACACCGATGAGGTGCTCTCGGCGCTCGGCTACGACGCCGAGGCGATCGCAGGCCTGCGCGAGAGCGGGGCCGCGAAGGGCGTGGGCGCGTGAGCACGGCCACCAAGACTGCAACCACCGAAGGCAAGATGCGCATGGGCGAGCTCGCCGAGGCCTCCGGGGTGTCGGCGGCCACGATCAAGCACTACCTGCGCGAAGGCCTGCTGCCCGCCCCGGTCAAGACCAGCCGCAACATGGCCTGGTATTCGCCGGAGTACGTGGAGCGGATCAAGCTGATCAAGCGCCTTCAAGAAGAGCGCTACCTGCCGCTGCACGTGATCAAGCGCATTCTCGAGAACGAGCCCGACCAGGTGCAGGCGCGCCTCGAGCTGAGCGACACGCTGCTCGCGCGCTCGGATCGCATGGTGAGCGGCAAAGGCATAACGCGCAAGCAAGCCACCGCCAAGCTCGGCCTGCCGGACGATGTGCTCGACGGCTTCGAGCGGATCGGAGCGCTCGACCCGATCGAGGGCAAGAACGGCAAGCGCTACAACCAGCCCGACGCCGAGTTCCTGGCGGCGATCGCGGCCTTCCGCGAGAGCGGCTACGGCGAGGCACTCGGCTTCACGATCTACGACGCGCTGATCTACATGCGCCACCTCGAGGCGCTCGCGCGCGACGAAGTCGACGTGATCAGCGAGAAACTGCCGGGCAAGGTCTCGTCCGACGAAGCGGCAGACCTGATCGAGCGCGGCCACGAGCCGATGCGCGACCTGCTCAGCGCGATGCACGTGAAGCTGCTGGTCGCCGAGCTGCGCCGCCGCCAGCAGTAGATGCTTTAGCCTGCACGCCGTGCGCGCCGCCGCCATTCAGATGAACTCGCAGGCCGACAAGGCGGCCAACCTGGCGAGCGCCGACGCGCTCGTACGTGAAGCCGCCGCTGGTGGCGCGGCCGTAGTACTGCTGCCCGAGAAGTTCAACCTGATGGGCAACACCGACGACTACTTCGCGGGCGCCGAGCCGCTCGACGGTGGCGAAACGACGACCTGGGCGTGCGAGCTCGCGCGCGAGCTCGCGATCGACCTGATCGCCGGCTCGATCGTGGAGCGCGTCAAAGGCGCCGAGAAGCTCGCCAACACCTGCGTGCATGCCGGTCCCGACGGCGAGATCAAGGCGGTTTACCGCAAGATCCACATGTTCGACGTGGAGGTCGGTGGCCAGGTCTATCGTGAGTCCGATCACGAGAACCGTGGCGAGGAGATCGTCGCGACGTCGCTAGTCGACGGCACGCGGGCCGGACTGACCGTGTGTTACGACCTGCGCTTTCCGGAGCTCTACCGGATCCTTGCGGTCGACGGCGCCTTGATCCAGACCGTTCCAGCGGCGTTCACCTACGCGACGGGAGAGGTGCACTGGGAGATCCTGTTGCGCGCGCGGGCGATCGAAAACCAGGTCTTCGTGCTCGCGGCGAACCAGTTCGGCTTCCACGACGGCGACCGCCGCTCGTACGGAAACACGATGATCGTGGACCCTTGGGGAACGGTGCTCGCGAAGGCCGGCGACGACGGCGAAGCCGTGGTTGCAGCAGAGCTCGACATCGCTGCCCAGGCGGCTATCCGCGATAAGCTCCCGAGTCTCGCCAACCGCGTTCCGGAGGCCTACAGCTGGTAATGGATAACGATCTTGTCAAGAAGCTGATGTGGAGCGCGCTCACCACGATTTTTGCCGCCGGAGCGGCGATCATCGGGCGCAAAGCCGCCGAACAGGTCTGGGTGCGCGCGATGGGCGAAGAACCGCCGACTGACTGACTGACCCCGCTTTGACGGATCCGAACGAAAACCAGCCGCTCGGCCAATCGATCAGCGAGATCGTGGACCGCACGACGAAGATCGTGCACGAAGAGATCGAGCTCGCCAAAGCCGAACTCGCGATCTCGCTGCAGAACCTTTTGCGCGGTTCGGTCGCCGGCATCGTCGGCGGCGTCTTCGCATTCTTCGGTCTGTTCGTCCTGCTGATCGGGCTCTCGTTCCTAGTCGCCGACGCGGTCGGCGCCTGGTATCCGTGGCTCGGTTTCCTGATCGTTGCGTTGATTCTCTTCCTCTGCGGTGGGCTGCTCGCGCTGTTCGCGCTGAAGAAGATCAAGAAGGGCTCGCAGCTCGTGCCGAAGCAGGCGATCGCCGAGGCGAAAGCGACGCAGTCGGCGCTGCAGTCCGAGCTCGACGGCCAGGAGATCGACTCGGTCGCGGTCGAGGAGACCACCGGCGAAAAGGCCGAAGAAAAGTCTGAAGAAAAGACCGACGAAAAGATTGACGCAAAGCCTGACGAGAAGACCGACGAAGCGGCCGAGGTCCTGGCCGCCGCGAAGGAGATCGTCGACACGGACCCGCCGCGTCCGACATTCGTCACCGAACGCTCCGAGGTGCCTGAGGCGCTGCCGGACCAGGTCCCGTTCGGCGAGGGCGACAAGGCCGCGAAGAAGGCCGAGAAGGCCGCGGCCAAGGCGCAGGCGAAGGCCGACAAGGAGGCTGCAAAGGAGCGCCAGGCCGCCGAGAAGCAGGCCGCCAAAGAAATGAAGGCCGCCGAGAAGGAGGCCGCAAAGGCTCAAAAAGTCGCCGACAAGGCGCTCAAGAAGGCCGGCAGCCAGCAAGAGCAGCAGCCGTCCGACGAAGGGGACGAGAGCTAAATGCCGCAGCGCAGCCCGGACGAGATCCGCGCCTCGATCGAAGAAAACCGCCAGGCACTGATTTCGTCGGTCGACAACGCCCGCACCGAAGTCGCGCGGCTAACGGACTGGCGCGGCTTCATCACCGAGCACAAGCAGCAGTTGACCGTCGGCGCCGCCGCCGTCGGGTTCGTCGTCGGTAGCGCGATCGTGCTCCGCGGCCTGCGCCGCCGCCGCTAGTTCAGCCGCGAGCGTTTGCGCGTCCCCGCACGCGGGTAGCTTGCGACGGGTGAACGCATCTTCGGTCAGCGTCCGTCTGATCGCCAAGATCTTCCTGGTCGTAGTCGGGCTCGCGGCGCTCTGTTACCTGGTCTACCTGTCGCGCAGAGCAATCGGCCTGGTCGTTATCTCGGCATTTCTCGCTGTCGCCCTCGGCCCGCCGGTCGACTACGTCAACCGTGAGGCACGACTGCCGCGCTGGGTCTCGATCCTGCTCGTATACGTGGTCGTCGCGACGCTTGTGGTGCTGATCGGGCTCGTCGTTGTGCCGCCGATCGTCACCGGCGTCAAGGCGCTGGCCGGCGACCTGCCGGACAAGATCAACCAGCTGCAGAACACCGGCTGGATCCGCGACCTCAACGACCGCTATGAGGTGATCGACAAGCTCAAGCAGGGCGCGACCGACCTGCCGACGCAGCTCGGTTCGGCCGCCGGAACGCTGCAGTCGATCACGTTCGGAGCGTTCTCGGCATTCATCCAGCTGGTGACCGTGCTGACACTCGTCTTTCTGATGCTGCTGGACGGGCCGCGAATCGTGAAGTGGTCGACGGCGCAACTACCGAGCGGCCGCCGCGAGCGCGCCGAAGAGATCGCCGACGAGATCTATCGCGTCGTCTCGGGCTACGTGATCGGCAACCTGCTGATCAGTGTCGCCGCAGGCAGCGTGACGTACCTGACGCTGCGCCTGCTCGGCGTGCCGTTCGCCGCGCCGCTTTCGATTCTGATGGCGTTCCTCGATCTGATTCCGCTGGTCGGGGCTTCGATCGCGGGCGGCATCATCGCGCTGGCGGCCGCCGCGCTCGCTGATTTCCCGTGGGACCCGATCATCTGGCTGATCGTCCTGACCGCCTACCAGCAGGTCGAGAACAACATGTTGCAGCCGCTGATCTACAAGCGCACCGTCGCCGTGCCGCCGCTGTTGACGATCGTCGCCGTGCTGATCGGCGCCTCGCTGCTCGGCGTGCTCGGAGTACTGCTCGCAATCCCGTTTGCGGCGGTCGCACAGGTGATCGCGAAGGACCTCTGGGGCGCGTACGGCCCCGAGCCGGACGCCGCGACGACTTAGCCGCGTTCGATCAGCGCGCGCGGGAACACGCCGACGCCGATCAGGCCTGGGCCAACGTGCGCGCCGATCACCGGGCCGATCTCGCCAGGTACAAACGTCGGCTGCCGGCCGGTGCGTTCGCTGAGGTCGTCGATCACCTTTTGGGCGCGGTCGGGCGCCTGGACGTGTTGCACGATGTAGCCGCCCGCCTCGCCGTCGGGCATGTGCTCGATTCCAAGCTCGGCGATCCGCGCCAGCACGCGGCCTTCAGTGCGCACGCGCTCGACGGGGATGATCCCCTCCTGGTTGACGGTGAGGATCGGCTTGATCTTGATCGCCGAGCCGACGACCGACGCGACCGCGCCGATCCGGCCGCCGCGGCGCAGGTACTCGAGGGTGTCGATCGCGAACCAAAAGCTGTGCGCGTCGGTCATCTCCTCAGATGCCGCCACGACCTGCGCGTGACTTGCGCCGCGCTGCGCTGCCGCAGCCGCGGCCATCAAGATCAGCCCGTAGCCGCCGCAGGCGGAGCCCGTGTCGATCACGGTCACGCGCGAAGGGTCGACGCCTTCGCGCTCCAGCGCCTGCTTCGCCTGTACGGCGCTGTCATAAGTGCCCGAGATCCCTGACGAGAAGTGCAGCGAGACGATCTCGTCGCCGGCGTCGATCACCGGCTGGTAGACCTCGAGGAACTCTCCGACCGACGGCTGTGAAGTACCCGGCAGGTCCTTCATCGCGCGCAGCTCGTCGTAAAACGACTTCAGGTCGGTGATCTCCAGCTCGCGCTTGGTCTGGTCGCCCCAGACGACCGAAAGGCTTACTTCCAAGATGTCGTACTCCGCGATCTGCTCGCGGGTCAGGTACGAGGTGCTGTCGCAGACGATGCGGACGGCCATCAGGCGCTATGCAGCCGAGCGAGCGCTGGGCGCTCAGTCGAGTCGGTTCTCTAGCTGCAGTCCCTGCGGCTGGGGTGTCGCGACGGCCTCGGCGGGGTCGTCGTCCTCGTCGACCGGCTGCTCCACACCGAGCGTGTCTGCCAGCTCGCCGCTCTCGTACATCTCCATCATGATGTCGCAGCCGCCGACCAGCTCACCGTCCACGAACAGCTGCGGAATTGTCGGCCACTCGGAGATCGCGGTCAGCTCCTCGCGGATCCGCGGGTCGGGCAGGATGTCGACGGCCGCGTAGCGCTTGCCGAGCGAATTGAGCACGGCGACGGCGCGCGCCGAGAAACCACAGGCCGGCGCGTCGGGGTTGCCCTTCATGAAGAGGATCACTTCGTTGTCGTTGATCAGCTTCGCGAGGTGGTCGCGCAGTTCGTTGTCAGCCATCGTGTGCTCCATTCACGCCGGTACCTGAGTCTTGATCGAGAGCGCGTGAATGCTCCCGCCAAGCTCGCCGGCGAAGATTTCGTTGATCAGGCGGTGCTGCTGAATGCGCGAGAGCCCCTCGAACTGCGGAGCGGTGACGACAGCGCGGAAGTGATTGCTGTCGCCGGCGGTGTCTTCGACGTCGGCGACCGCTCCCGGCAGACCTTCTTCAATCCTGCGCTTCAACTCTGTCACATCAGCCATAGCCGAAGGTTAAACAACGAAACGGGCTAAAGCAGGCAATTCAAGGGGTCGACACACTAAAATGGACTGCAGTCAAGTTATTCAACGGAGTTGAAAGAGCACATGGTCACACTCACGGACATCGCCGCAACCAAGGTCAAAGACTACGTCTCCGGGCAGGACAAGAGCATCGACGACGCCGGTCTGCGCGTCGGCGTGAAGGGTGGCGGCTGTTCCGGTTTCACGTACTCGCTCGCGATCGACGAGCTGCGCGACGGCGACCACGTGTTCGAGAACGCGGGGATCAAGATCCTCGTCGACGACCTTTCGCTGCGCTACGTCGACGAGTCCGAGGTGGACTACATCGACGGGCTTACCGGCGCCGGCTTCCAGGTCAACAACCCCAACGTCGTCGCCGCCTGCGGCTGCGGCTCGTCTTTCCGCGTGAAGGACGACGAGGGCGCGGAAGTCGACTGCCCCAGCGGCGCGGCGCTCTAGCGCGCGCGGGCCGCTTCCTACTGCCAGACCCTCACGTAGTCGACCAGCATCTGCTGGCCGCTCGGCGGCTTGGCGCCCTTCTGTAGGCCAAGGTTGAAGATCAGGTAGTTTGCGACGCCGGTGATCTTCGACGCGTCGTCGTAGCTCGGCCCGGCCTCGCCGTCGATGAAGACCTGCAGTTTGCCGGCCGTCCAGAGCAGCCCGTAGGTGTGCCAGTCGGCGGTGTAGTCGGTCGCTGAGTCGCCGTACTGCGACGGACCGGACTGCCTGAGGCCGCCGTCCTGCCAGTGGTAGTTGAACGAAGGACGGTGGTCGTCCTGCGTGTTGAAGAACTCGAAGATGTCGATCTCCGGCGGCCAATGTGCGTCGACCGGAGCATCGAGCAGCCAGAAGGCCGGCCAGCAGCCTGAGCACTTCGGGACCCTGATGCGCGCCTCGACGTAGCCGTACCTGAAGCTGAAGGCGTTGCCGCTGTCGGCCATGCCGGAGGAATACGGGTAGCCGTTGGCGGGCTGGTCGGTGAGCGCCAGCGCCAGCGCTCCGTCGGTGACCTTCGCGTTCTGGTTCGAGTAGAAGGCGTCTTCGATCTCCGGGTTGTACGGGTCGCCGTAGTGCGGGGCGCTGTCCGGGCCGCGCTGCGTGTCCCAGACCTTCGTGTCGATCGCGTTGCCGTCGAACTCATCGCGGAACAGCAGTTTCCAGTCGCCGGGTACACCGTTCGGACCTGGATTCATGTCGGTCGGACCCGTGGTCGGACCCGTTGGGCCGGTCGGACCCGTTGGGCCCGTGGGGCCGGTGGGTCCCGTCGGTCCTGTCGGCCCCGTGGGTCCGGTCGGCTCTGTTGGACCGGTCGGTCCGGTCGGCTCGGTTGGTCCGGTCGGACCCGTCGGCTCGGTCGGCTCGGTCGGCCCCGTGGGTCCGGTCGGCTCTGCCACACATGCGTCGGCGGTCACGCTCAGCGGGTCCGAGAAGTCGCTCTCGTTGCCCTCCTGATCGATCGCCGTCACGCGGAAGCTCGCCGTCGCACCGCAGTCCAGGGCGACGTAGACCGACGTCGTGTACGTCGTCGCCACGAGCGCCCCTGCGGAGTAGACCGCGTAGCCCGACACGCTGTCGTTGTCGGTCGCGGCGTCCCAGCTGAGCAACGCGGCGTAGTCGGTGATCTGACTCGCGGATAGGCCGGACGGCACGCTCGGCGGCGTGTCGTCCTTGCAGGCCTGCGCCGCGATCGCGAAGGGCTGGCTCGAAGCTTTGTTGCCGTCGCCGTCGACCGCGGTGACGATCGCGTAGGCGACCGTTCCGCAGGACAGCAACACTTCGAAGGGCGGTGCCTGCACGCTGCCCTGGAGCTCGCCGTCGACCGAGACTTCGTAGTGGTCGATTCCGTGGTCGTCGGTCGCGTTCGCCCAGCCGAGCACCGCCGAGCTACCGGTGATTGCCGAAGCGCTCAGCAGGTCAGGCGCGGTCGGTGGGGTGGAGATCGGCGGTGGCGGCGGTGTGGCCGGCGGCGGCGTGTAGTGCCAACCGCGCGGCTTGCGCTTCGGCAACACGCGGCGGCTGCCGCCGCGCCGCCAGCCGTGGCCCGGCCGGCCGCGCACGAACTTCTGGCCGCTCGGACTCTTGAGGCGAACCCCGGCCGCGCCTGCCGGCTTGCCGCGGCCGCTCGCGCCACCCGCGAACATGGCAGCGCCCAGCACCACGCACACAACCAGGGCCGTGAGGATGGGGGAGAGCCGAGCTGCGCCGGACCTGCGCCCGGCTGATTGGCGATCGTTGCGGAGTACCACCAGATATTCCGATCTGTTGAGCTTGGCCAGCAATATAGGCGTGGCACAGGAATCAGGTGTCACTCACTTGTTACCGAAGTGCAGGAAAGCAAAACGCCCGAGCGCGCGTCAACTAGGCGGGTCGCGCGCTCGGGCGTCATATGCACCGAGGTCTATCTAGGCGACGGCTACTTCTTCCAGACGCGGACCCAGTCGACCTTCACCTGCGAAGCGGCGCCGGTACTGCCGCTGCCGCCCTGGTTGAAGATCAGGTACTCGGGTGCTCCGCCGTCGTCCGTGTTGTACGAACGGATCAGCTTGCCATCGAAGTAGATCGTGTTCTTGCCGGCTTCGCGCAGCACCGCGTAGGTGTGGTACGCGTTGGTCCAGACACCGGACACCATGTAGTTGTTGGCGCCACTCGGCGAGTGGTAGTTGGAACTCATGCTGCCAAGGCCCTCGGCGATGTCGATCTCGCCGTTGGCCGGCCAGCTTTGGCCGTTGGTCCACCAAGCGGGCCAGTTGTTCATCGACGTGCCGCTGCCGGGGAAGTAAACGCTCGCCTCGGCGTAGTAGCCGGTGGTGAACGCGTAGCCCTTCGAGCCGCAGTCACTCGGGTTGGAGTTGACGAGCGAGCCGACGCTCGACGAGCTCTGGTTGAGCACCAGGTTGCCGCCGGTCACGGAGACGTTCGACGGGCTGGTCGTGACGTTGTTCATCGAGCCGCCGTTGAACCAGCTGCTGCACCACTTTGTCGCGTCCAGGCCCGAGCCGTTGAACTCGTCGCTGAAGTTCAGCGTCCAGGTGCCGGGCACCGACGGCGGCGTCGGGCCGCCACCTGCCGGGCAGGCTGCGCCGGTGATGTTCAGGCCCGCGCTGGTGGCGCTGTTGCCCGCGGCGTCGAAGGCAGCGACCGTGAAGGTCGACTGCACGCCGCAGGTGAGCGCGACGCTGTACGAAGCGCCGCTCGTTTGACCTGCGTTGACCGCGTCCTTGTAGACCACGTAGTGGTCGACGCCGACGTTGTCGGTTGAAGCGGTCCAGCTGAGCGTGGCGCCCGTCTGGGTGATGTTGGATGACGTCAGGCCGGAAGGCGCCGACGGCTTTGTGCTGTCGCCGGGAACGCTGCAGGCGGCGCCCGCGATCGTCTTGGCGGCGGAAGTCGCGGCGTTGCCGGCGGCGTCCTTGGCCGTCACCGTGAAGCTCGACGTGACGCCGCAGCTAAGCGCGACGCTGGTCGTGGTGCCGCTGACGTTCTTGACGAACGCGCCGTCCTTGCTCAGCTCATAGTGGTCGACGCCGAGGTTGTCGCTCGACGCGGTCCAGCTGAGGTTTGCGCCTGTCTGGGTGACCGACGACGCGGTCAGGCCGGACGGAGCGCTCGGCGGGCTGTTGTCACCCGCGCAGGCGGCGGTCGTGAAGCTGACCGGCGCGGCGACGCCCAGGTTGTCGGCTCTGTCGAGCGCGATCACCTGCACGCTGTAGCTGGTGCCACAGGTGAGACCGTTGTAGGTGTAAGGCGAGTTCATCGACCAGTCGATCCACGCACCATCGCGGTAGAGGTCGTAGCTCGCAAGCTCGACGTCGTCTGTTGACGCGTCCCAAGAGAGCACAGCGCTGGTCTGCGTGATCGACGAGACCTTGGCGTTGCCGGGAATGCTCGGCGGCGTCGTGTCGGCGCAGGTCGCGCCGGTCACGGACTTCGCAGCCGAGGCGGCGCTGGCGTTGCCGGCGGCGTCGACGGCCTTGACCGTGAAGCTGCTGGTCACGTCGCAGGCGAGCGTTACCGCGGCGCTGGTCGCGCCGGTGACGGTCTTGTGCAGCGCGCCGTCCTTGTACACGTCGTAGTGGTGCACGCCGACGTTGTCGGTCGAGGCGGTCCAGCTGAGTGTCGCCGAAGTCTTGGTCACCGAAGCGGCGGTGACGCCGCTCGGCGCGCTCGGCGCGGATAGGTCCGGGCAGGCGCTCGAGGTCACGTTGACCGCACCGGTGGCGCTGTTGCCCGCCGAGTCGAATGCAGTGACGGTGACCGTAGAGGTCGTGCCACAGGCAAGCGAGACGTTGTAGAACAGCTCGCGCGTGGAGCCCTGCTTGGCGCCGCCAACAGAGACGTCGTAGTGGTCGACGCCGACGTTGTCGGTCGAAGCAAGCCAGGCGACCTTCGCACCGGTCGTGGTGACGGCCGATGCCGACAGCCCGGTGGGCGCGCTCGGCGCGGTGACGTCCGGCGGCGGCGGGGTCGACGGCGGTGTGGTCGTCGGGCCCGATGGGTCACCTTGCGAAACCGGCGGCGGCGGCGGGGCCGAGGCGGGCGGCGCGTTGTAGACCGTCACCGTGTGGCTGTCGGTCTTGGTGGAGTTGTTGCCGTTGGTTGCCACGATCTTCAGAACGTGCGGACCGTTGCCGTAGTTGGCGGTGTTGAACGCACCGCTATCGAGACGGTAGGTGTACGGCGAGATCGTGTCGGTGACTTTGAGGGCGCCGTCCACGTAGAAACGCACCGAGCGGATGCCGGCGCTTGAACTGGCGCTGGCGGTCCAGGCGATGCTTCCCGAGACGGTGGAGCCGTTGGCGGGAGTCGTGATCGACGCGGAGAATGCCGATCGCTTCTCGCTGAGACGGCTGTGCTTTCTGTGAGACGACTTCGCGTCGGCGCTGCCCGCGAGAGCGAGCGCTAGTACGAAGCTGAGTACGACGAAGACCAAGCGCATGTGGCGACTTGGTGCGGAACTTGCGGCAGACATGAATGAATACCCCTGAGCTTTGGCATTGGCGGAGACCAAGCGCGGGAGCTCGAACAACGCCCGCGCGTGCAAAGGGGCATCGCCAGTTATTGACAACGTCGTGAGCCGCTTCTGGACGCATGATTTAGGCGGGGAACCGCTTACGGACAATCGTTCGAGAAGGCTCGACTGAAGTCGCGGGAATGGTTATGTAAATCTCGGTATCGGTAGTTCGTTTACCCGAGATTGGGCTTTAACCCAGGTGAGTTAGGAATTCACTCAGTCTTGGCTTTTTCGATCGCTTTTTCGAGTTCTTCGGCGACGAACGGTCCCTGAAGCTGCGCGACGACCTTGCCGTTCGGGCCGATCACGAACGTGAACGGCTCGCTGGTCAGGCCGTAAGCCGAGACCTGCGGGCGGTAGCCGGCGTTGATGTCGTTGTCCTTGTAGATCTCGTTGTGGATGAAGATCACGTTCTTGCCCTCCTTGGCCTGGACCTCGGAGGCCACGTCAACCACCGGACCGCACACACGCGAGGCACAGAGTGCCGGCGTGGCAAAGATCAGCACGATCGGCTTGTGCTGCTTCAGCGCGTCCTTCAGGCTGACGTCGTGCATCTTGTCGGGCGGCTGGCGTGTGTCGATCTTTGAGACGTCTCCGTTGACGCTCGCCAGCGTGGGCGTCTCGATAGCGGGTGCCTTCTCGCCCGGTTCCGGCGCGGGATCCTTTGGACGCAACACAAGTCCGGTTGCGGCGGCCTCGGTCTGGCTGCCGTCCTTGGTCAGTGTGAGCGCGTTGAGCTTCTCGGTTCCCTTCGGCGCGTGAAAATTGACCGAATAAAAACCGTTGCCGATCCTGCCGTAGTCGCCGGCCGAGGTCTTGCTGCGGAACTGCGCGGGAACGTCGAGGTCGTGCGCCGTTACCGGATAGGGACCCTGGGCGGGCGAATTCGTGCCGCCGGAGAGATACAGAACGGTCGGCCCCCAGATCGGCTTGGTGTCGATGTCGAAGATGCCGAACGGCAGGCGGTTGTCGCGCCCGGCGACGAAGTCGTTCGCGGCCGGCAGCAGGTTGCCGTCCTGCTGGGCCTTGGCCTCCCGCTGGATGTCGGCGAAGGTCTTCTTGCCATCAGTCTTCGGGAAGTCGGCCACGTTCACGTTGTTGGCGGCCGTGATCGCGGCAACACCGCTCGCCGACTTCGCCGTGTCGCTCGAATCGCCGCCGCAGCCGACCAGCGCCGCGGTCAACAAGATCGCCAACCAACAGATTGTCCCGCCCTTCGTCATCGCAGCGGCACTATATGCCGCAATCTCGGATCTGCAGCCAGATATCATTTTGCGCTCCGTCGGCCCCCGCGGTTCTGAATGAACACTGGCCCTTGACCGTCCGACGCCCAAAACTGAAGGATCCCTCTGAACGTATGAACGACCAATCGACGCCCGACCTTACGCAAAACACAGAAACTGAAAAGCTGCGCGCCGCCGTTGTCGGTGCAGGCCCGTCTGGGTTCTACACGGCCGGCCAGCTGCTCGCCGAGGGATTCAGCGTCGATCTGATCGACCAGCTGCCGACGCCGTTCGGGCTGGTGCGTTTCGGCGTCGCCCCGGACCATCCGAAGATCAAGAGCGTGACGCGCGTCTACGAGAAGACCGCCGCGAACGAGGACTTCCGTTTCTTCGGTGGCGTCACGCTGGGTGAGGACATCACCCGCGCCGAGCTGAAGGAGCGCTACGACGTCGTCGTCTACGCGACCGGCACCAGCTCCGACAACCGCTTGGGCATAGCGGGCGAGGACCTCGAGGGCTCACATCCCGCAACGACTTTCGTGGCCTGGTACAACGGCCACCCGCACCACGCCGACGACGAGTTCGACCTCAGCGCGAAGCGCGCGGTCGTGATCGGCAACGGCAACGTCGCGATCGACGTCGCCCGCATGCTCGTGCTCGACCCCGAGGAGCTCGCGCCGACCGACACTGCCGACCACGCGATCGAGGCGTTCGCGAACTCGCAGGTGGAAGAAGTGATCCTGCTCGGCCGCCGCGGACCGGCGCAGGCCGCCTTCACCAACCCCGAGCTGCTGGAGCTCGGCGAACTGGTTCGTGCCGACGTGATCGTGGATCCGGCCGACATGCAGCTCGACGAAGCCAGCGAGACCTGGTTGGCGGGTGAAGGCGCCGAGCCGACCAACCGTCGCAACGTCGACATCATGCGCGAGTACTCCACGCGCGAGCCGAGCGGCAAAAGCCACCGCGTCGTCTTGAAGTACCTGCGCTCGCCCGTCGAGATCCTCGGCGAGGACGGCAAGGTCACCGGCGTGCGCGTGGCGATCAACAAGATCGAGGCCGACGAGAACGGCAACTTACGCGCCGTCGACACCGGCGAGACCGAGGACATCGAGTGCGGACTGGTGATGCGCTCGATCGGTTACCGCGGCGAGCCGCTGGACGACATTCCCTTTGAACCGCGCCGCGGCCTGATCCTCAACGAGGGCGGCCGCATCGTCGACGAGAGCGGCGAGCAGCAGCTCGGCGAGTACGCCGTCGGCTGGATCAAGCGCGGCCCTTCAGGCGTGATCGGCACCAACAAGAAGGACGCCACCGACACCGTCGCCAAGATCGTCGAGGATCGCGAGGCTGGCAAGCTCGGCTCGCCGACGGTCGACGACGACGCCGAGGCGTGGCTGCTCGAGCGTGTGCCCGGCCTGACCACCTGGGAGGGCTGGCAGAAGATCGACGCCCACGAGCAGGGACTCGGCGAGCCGCAGGGCCGCCCGCGTGTGAAGCTGACCGACGTCGATGAGATGACGAAGATCGGCTCCGGCGCCGCCGCCGAGGCGTAAGCCTCAGATCAGAGTTCTGACGGAACCAGCGCCGAGCCGTCGAGCGCGTTGAGCGCCTTTTCGACGGACATCGCGATGCAGGTGAACATCGGCGTGTCGCGCTGGGTGTACTTGCTCGACTCGGTTTCGCGCAGCCGCTGTACGAGGTCGAGGAAGTCGGCCGGCTTCTCGGACTCGAAGCTGACCACGAAGTCCTGGTCGTCGAGGCCGAACGAGTAAGAGGTGTTGAGGATGATGTCCGGGTACTCGCGGCCGACGGCGATGTGCTCCATCATCACGCGCTTGCGCTCTTCAAGATCGAGCAGGTACCACTCGCGCGTCTTCACGAACGGGTAAACGAACAGGTACTTGGCGTCGCCCGGCCGCACCTGGGTGCGGTCCTCGTCGGTGTACGGCGAGTTCTTCGTCATCGCCAGGAACGAGTGAGTGACCTCGGCGTAGCGCATGATGCCGCTCTGATTGAGCAGCACGTGCAGCTCGTGGATGTGGTCGAGGTTCGGTGATGCCGACCAGATCATCAAGTCGGCGGTGCCCTTGGTGCCGATCACCGAATAGGCGCGAACGAAGTCGTCCTGGCCGAAGTCGGCTACCGCCGCGGCGAACTCCTGCTTGTCGCGCGTGCGCTCCTCGGGCAGTCGGCGACGCCATGACGGGTCGACCTTGAGGAACGTGAATTTGACGAAGGATTGGCCAGCCATGTGCTTGAGCCCGGCGATTCAGTCGAGGAATCCGGACTGCGCCGCCAGTATAGTCGCCGCAATGTCCCGGAAATCCGCTCTAATTGCGGTCTTGGCGGTCGTGATGTCGGCGGTTTTCGTCGCCCCGCAAGGTGTGGCGGCCAAGACCTGCGGCCCGTTTCGTGAAGCGGTTCAGTTCGATCAGGCGAAGTCGGCGACGTTGCTGTTCATGCCCGGTCCGGTTCGCACACCTGAACCGGTCCTGACTGCCGACCTCGAGCGCCTGCGCGGGTTTTCCGTCGGCCTGTTCAGCCCAACGCTCGGCCGCTATAGCCCGACGCAGATGATGCTCGACATCTCGCAGGGAGCGCGCGTCGCGAGCGGCCTTTACAAACCGGCGATCGTGCCACCGCCACCGCTGATCGTTCACGACGGACAAGGCATTTTTCGCGACTGGCGGTCGTTGGTCGCACGTGCCGACGACGTGCCCGGGGACATCAAGCCCGGCCTCTTCGGCTGCACCTTGCTCGACCACAGCATTCCCGGCAGCTGGATCGGCGCGGCGGGGTCACTCACATCGACCGGCATCGCGGCCACCGCAGACGGTCTGCTTCCGTTCGTTTCGATGCCGCCCCAGTCGGGGCTTGCGGATGCGATCTCCCGGGCCCAGAGGCAACGGCCATTTGTGAGCGCCCTACTGCCTGCCGGCGGCTACGGCTTCGGCATCGTCCAGCGGCTTGCCGCGGAGCAGCCGAAGCGCATGATCATCGTCGTTCAGGCGCCCCCGGACCCGGCACGCACGCGCCTGCTGACGATCGCGGTGCGCGGGATCGGCGGCGACGGTGGAATCCGCTCCGCGACAACGCGGCGCGACGGGCTGGTCGCGGCTACGGACATCGCGCCGACGATCCTCGACCGGCTCGGCATCAAGTCTCCGAAGACGATGCAGGGCCAGCC
>JBOGYW010000039.1:0-21528 GCA_050696815.1 Solirubrobacterales bacterium
ACCAGGTACTGGATCGCGTCAGTGATCTCGAGCTCGCCGCGCGGCGACGGCTCGATCGCCTTGGCGGCGTCGAAGATCGTGCTCGTGAACATGTACACGCCGACCAGCGCGAGGTCGGTCTTCGGCTCCGCCGGCTTCTCTGCGAGCTGCACGACCTTGCCGTCGGCGAGCTCTGCGACGCCGTAGTGCTCGGGATCGGGCACGCGGGTCAGCAGGATCAGCGCGTCGGGCCGGTTGGCCTTGAAGCTGTCGGTCAGCGTGACGATGCCGTCGCGCAAAAGGTTGTCGCCGAGGTACATCACGAACGGCGAGTCGCCGATGAACTCCTCGGCGGTGAGGACGGCGTGGGCGAGGCCGAGCGGCTCGGCCTGCGGGATGTAGGTGATCTCGGCGCCGAACTTCGACCCGTCGCCGGTGACCTCCCGAATCTCGTCGCCGGTCTCGGGGGCGATGATGATGCCGATCTGCTTGATGCCGGCGGCGACCATCGCCTCGATGCCGTAGAACAGCACCGGCTTGTTCGCGACCGGCACCAGCTGCTTCGCGCTGGTGTGCGTAATCGGCTGCAGGCGGGTGCCCTTGCCGCCGGAGAGGATCAGGCCTTTGAGTTCCTTGGTGGAGTCGCTCATTGGGGCGCCAGCCTACTAGTCCGCCAGCTTTTGGCGCAAGACGAGCAGCGCAAAATGCGGCAGCGTCGTCAGGTAGCGCCGCGCCAGCCGGCGCGGTTCACGCAGCAGGCGGAAGAGCCATTCCAGGCCCACGCGCTGCATCCAGCCGGGCGCCTGATCAACGCGCCCCGCGATGAAGTCGAAGGCGGCGCCGACGCCGCATAGAACCGGCGCGTCAAGGGCAGCCCGGTGGTCGTGCATCCATAGTTCCTGCTTCGGGCTGCCCAGACCGATCCACACCACGTCGGGCGCGTCGGCGTTGATCTGCGCGACGATCGCTGCGGATTCCTCGGTCGTCAGCGGCCGGTGCGGCGGTGAGTGTGAGCCGGCGATCGTGATGCCGGGGAAGCGCTTGGCCAGTTCCGTGCGCAGGTCGGCGAGCGCCGCGTCGTCGAACCCGCCGTACAGCCAGATCCGTTGGCCGTTGGCCGCCGCGCGCTCGCAGTGGTACTCCATGAGGTCCGGGCCGTAGACACGATCCCCGATTGTCTCGCCGAGCAGACGAGCGGCGTAGACCACGCCCATCCCGTCGGGCGTGACGATGTCGGCGTCGGTCAGCGCTGCCCGCAGCGCTGTGTCCTTGCGCGCGAACATCAGCGAGCTCGCCGGTGTGCAGCAGATGAAGATCCGCTCGCGCGCCGCGACGGCAGCGTCGATCGCGTCCAGCACTTCGGCGTAGTCGGTGATCGAGACCTGCGTGCCGATGATCTCCCGGCTGCGCACGGTCAACCGTCTTGGTCGGACCGCTCCAGGCGGCGCAGGCGTTCCTCGGTGGCGGCGAGCTTCTGCGCCAGCACCTTGTTCTGGTCGGTGAGCCGCGAGATCGAGGTCGAAAAATGCAGCAGCATGAAGGTCGCGAACGCAAGGCCCAGCCCGAACAGGGCGTTCGACGGTGTGGCGATGCCGACAACCGACGCGATCTTGCCGAGCGCGCCGCTGAAGATCGCGAGCAGCAGCAGGATCAGCGAGGCGGCCATCCAGAGCAGCGAGTACCGCTCCATCAGCCGCCGCTCGCGCACCAGCTCGAAGACGATGAAGACCATCGCAACCGAGCCGATGATCGCCGCCAATTGCAGCTTGCCGTTGAGTCCCGCGTCCGCGACGATCATGGGTTCTGCGCCGACGAGACGGGGGCATGTTCGCGTGGTTCCACGATCGTGCGCGCGCGGAACAGCCCGACGAACACGGCGAGCAGCACCTTCAGCATGTAGTAGCCCGAGTGCAGCCAGGTGATCGAGCTGCGGCCGGTGTCGCGCGCGTCCATGTGCACGGCGACCTCGGCGGTCTTCAGCTCGTGGCGGTGCATCATCAGGATCGCCTCGACCTCGGGATAGTCGTGCGGGTAGTCGCGCGCGAACAGCGAGATCGCTCGGCGGTTGCCGAGACGGAAGCCCGAGGTCGGGTCGGTGACCTTCTGCCGCGTGATGATCGAGAGCACGAACGAGAAGACGATGATCCCCGCGCGCCGCGCGAAGGTCTGCTTGTACTCGCCGTCGCCGAGAAAGCGCGAGCCGTACACCAGGTCGACCGTCGGCTCGGCCTCGAGCCGCTCAACGAGCTTGCGCAGCTCACTCGCGGGATGCTGGCCGTCGCCGTCGATCTGCACGGCCATCTCGTAGCCGTTGGCGAGCGCGAACTGGTAGCCGCTCTGCACGGCGCCGCCGATCCCCAGGTTGAAGGGGTGGATCACGACGCTCGCCCCGGCCGCCTGGGCGGTGACCGCGGTCTTATCGGTCGAGCCGTCGTCGATCACGACCACGTCGAAGTCCGGCGCGGCCTCGTTGATCGCGCCGATCACGCGTGCGATCGCCTCCTGCTCGTTGTAGGCGGGGACGATCGCGAGTCTGTCGTTCTGCGGCATCGGCCTCATTATGTCTTGCGCTGCAGCGCTGCCGCATAACAAGCCAGCGTGTCGTCGGCGCATTTCTCCCAGGTGAAGAGCTTCACGCGCTCGTAGCCGCGCTCGATCAGCTGCGCGACGAGCTTCTTGTCGGTCAGCGCGCGCTCGATCGCGGCGGCGATCGCGGCGACGTCGAGCGGGTCGACCAGCAGCGCGGCGTCGCCCGCGAGTTCCGGGACCGAGGTGGTGTTGGAACAGACAACCGGCGTGCCGCGCTGCATCGCCTCCAGCACCGGGAGACCGAAGCCCTCGATCAACGTCGGGTAGGCGAAGCAGTCGGCCATCCGGTAGAGGCCCTCGAGCTCTTCGCTCTCGATCCAGCCGGTGAAGTGCACGCGGCCGCCGATGCCGAGCCGTTCGGCGAGCGCCTTCAAGTTGTCCTGTTCGAGGCCGGCGTGGCCGACCACGACCAGCGCAGGCGAATCATCTGCCATCGCCGCGAACGCCTCGAACAGCCGCGGCACGTTCTTGTGCGCCAGCGCGGCCGCGACGCAGAGCACGACCGGACGCTCGCCCAGCTCGAACTGCGCGCGCAGGGTCGCTTCATCTGGATACTCGGCCGGTGCCGTGTAGCCGAAGCCCAAGTACACGACGTCGGTGTGTGAAGGATCGATCCCGTAGACCGCGGTCAGGTCATCCTTCGTCGCCTGCGAGTCGGCCGAAACGCGATGCGCCCGCTTGACGCTGGCGGGCACGATCAGCTCCAGGCCTTTCTGCGCCGGCCCCGGAAACGTCTCGGGGTAGTGGTGGTAGATCAGGTCGTGGATCGTGACGACGCGCGCGCCGCGCGAGAATAGCGGCGAGGTCTGGCCCAGACTGTGCAGCAGCTTCACGCCGTCGCGCGCGGCGATCAGCGGCAGCAGCGTGTATTCGAAGGCGATTCGCAGCGGCTTGTTCACGCACTTCACGGGCAGCGTCTTCACGCGCACGTTGGTTGGCCAGTTCTCGGCGACCAGAGTCGGTCCGGCCTCGCGGCCGGCGTAGACGATCCATTCAATGTCAGGTCGCGCCGCCGCGAGCCGCGGAATCAGCTCGCGCGCGTAGATCTCGGTGCCGCCGACTGCGCCTGGCACCAGATACAGCAGGTTCAGCCCGATGCGAGCCGGCAGGTCCATCGGCGGCTAGGCCGTCATCTGGCCGGCTTCGGCCTTGGCCATGAAACCGTCGACCATGATCTGCACCAGCTCTTCAAAGCCGGTGCTCGCGCGCCAGCCAACCCGTTCGGCGATGCGCGACGGGTCGCCGACCAGATCGGCTTCGTCGTGCTTGCGCACGAGATTCGGGTCGCTGCGCACGTAGTCGGCCGGGTCCAGCCCGACGATGCCGAACGCGGTGTTCACGAGGTCGCTGACCGTGTGCTGCACGCCGCTTGCGAGCACGTAGTCGCCGGGCTGGTCCTGCTGCAGCATCTGCCACATCGCGGCCACGAAGTCGCCCGCGAAGCTCCAGTCGCGCTTGGCTGTCAGGTCGCCCAGCACGAGCTCGCTCTGCTTGCCGAGCTTGATCTGCACCGCGCCGTTGACGATCTTTGCCGGCACGAAGTCGATCGGGCGGCGCGGCGACTCGTGGTTGTAGAGAATCCCCGACGACGCGTGCAGGCCGTGGTGCTCGCGGTAGGCCGCGACCAGGTTGTGGCCGGCCAGCTTCGCGACGCCGTAGGGCGAGGTCGGCGCGGGCCGGGTGTTCTCGTTTTGCGGCGAAGTGCCGGTGCCGCGGAAGATCTCGGAGGACGCGGCCTGGAAGTAGCGCGCTTCGGGCGTATGCGTGGCCATCGCGTCGAGCAGGTTGACGACGCTGCCGACCATCAGGCCGACCGTCGCCGGCGGATTGCCCCAAGAAGCGCCCACCACCGACGGCGCGGCGAGGTTGTAGACCTCGTCGGGTCGCAGCCGGGCGATCATCTCGGACACCGCCGCGGCGTTGGAAAGGTCGGTGTCGTGCAGCGTGATGCGGTCGCGCACAGCCGCGAGCGTCGGCCGCTCGCCCTGCGGATCGCTCGCGACGATGCCGTCGACCGTGTAGCCCTTGGCGACCAGCAGCTCGGCCAGATAGCTGCCGTCCTGGCCGGCGGCGCCGGTGATCAGCGCGCGGCGCGTAGCCCCTGAAGAAGTGCCCGGATCGCTCACGATTCGTCGCAGTCTATGGGTGTTGGCGGCACGACCGGCGGGGTCCGGAGCTTCTGTAAGCTGACGCGCCGATGACCTCGTTCGCGATAGTCGGAGCAAACGGTCAGCTCGGGACAGACCTCGTGCTGGCGATCGGCGCGGCGGGTCACGACGCGATCCCACTGACCCACGCCGAGATCGAGGTGACCGACCGCGCGTCGGTCGACGGTGCGCTCGATGCCGTCGGCGCGCAGATCGTCATCAACACCGCTGCGTTCAACGTGGAGGCATCGCAGCTCGACCCTGAGCGGGCGTTCGCGCTGAACGCCGACGGCGCGCGGCGCGTGGCTGAAGCCGCCGCCGAGCGGGGGATGCGGGTGATGCATATCGGCACGGACTACGTCTTCGACGGCGCGAAGGGATCGCCCTACCTCGAGACCGACGCGACCGGCCCGCTCAACGTCTACGGCGAGACCAAGCTTGCCGGCGAACAGATGGTGCTCGAGGCCTCGGCCGACCACGTCGTCGTGCGCACCTCCGGGCTGTACGGGGTTGCGGGCTGCCGCGCGAAGAACGGCATGAACTTCGTCACGACGATGCTCAAGTTGGCCGACGAGCGTGATGAGTTGACCGTCGTCGATGACGAGGTGATGACGCCGACCTACACCGCCGACCTTGCGCGGCAGATCGTCGCGATCGCGGACAACGGAGTGGGCGGCGTCGTGCACGCGACTTCCGGCGACAGCTGCTCGTGGTTCGAGTTCACGAGCGCGATCATCGAGCTTTCCGGCGCCGAGGTGGCGCTGTCGCCGACGACATCGGCCGCCTTCAACGCGAACGCCGCCACACCGATCGACCGCCCGCACTACTCGGTGTTGCAAAACGCCCGCCTCGCGGAGCTCGGCATCGACAGCATGCGCGACTGGCGCGAAGCGCTCGCCGCCTACCTGGCCGCGATCGGCCGCGCCGCCTAACCGCCCGTGTCGATTCCCGTCCCCTCGGGGGGCGGGAGTTGGAGGTTTTGCCCCTTTGGAATCGGGTGTCGCGTTAGGCGGGCGCGATGCCGTCGTACTTGCCCCAGGCGTCGCGTGCCAGCGCGTCGCGCGCCTCGTCGCTCGCGCCGGCGTAGTCGTCGGTGCGCAGGTCGCTGATCAACAAGTTGCTCTGGCCGCCTGAGCGGAAAGTGTTCGCCTCGAACCACTCGTCGCGCCCGTAGCCGACGCCGTCGCGGCCGACGACCACCGCTTCGAGGCCCAGCCGGAAGACCTGCTGCGACAGACCGGCGCGGCCGCTCTCAAACCGCCACGCCTGCGACTTGCGGGTGATCTTCGGCCAGTCGATCTGCTCGACGACGCTGCGCTTGGTCGAGAAACACGACGTGCGCAGGTGCGGATTGGGGAACGGTTTGTAGCGCAGCACGTAGTGGATCCGCGGGGGATAGAGCTTCCACTTGAAGAGGCTCTCGTACGAGCCACCAGGTCCGGCGAGACCGACGTCGTCGCGGCGCAGCTGCTCCAGGATCTTCGCCAGCCAGTCGTCGGCGAGGAAGCGGCAGTAAGAGTTGTGGAAGCAGAACTCGCTGTGCGGGATGCGGTCGATCAGTTCGCGATAGGTGAAGAGATCGATGCGCGGTCCGGCAAACGACTCCCAGCGCAACGGCGTGTCGCCAAACCACTCGCGCGCCGCGGCCTCGCGCTCCGGCGTCGGCGCGCCGCAGGCGGCGATCACCAGCTCGTGCTCGGCGCCTGCCGGGTGCTCGCGGTACGAGGCAAGGAACTCGTCGACGTGCCCGCGGCCCGACGGCTCCCACAACAGGTACACGACCGCGGTCGAACTCATCCGCGCAGACTCTCCATCAGCTCGGCCATGTTGACAGCGAAGTGGTCGCCGCTGAGCGTGTCGCGGATCCACGCCTGGACCGGCGCGAGATCCGGCGCCGGCGCACTCAACGAATGCTTCAGCGCCGCCGCGATCTGGTCCGGCGCCTGCGGATCGACCAGCTGCACCGCGTCGAACTGCTCCAGCACTTCATGCACGCCGGCGCCGCGCGAAACGATCGCTGGTGTGCCGCTCGCCAGCGCTTCGAGCGGCGCGAGGCCCCAGGTCTGCTTGTCGTTCGGAAAGATGAACACGTCGGCCGCCGCGTAGCTGGCGCGCAGCGTCGCGTCGTCGATCGACTCGAAGATCAGCTCAACCCGGTCTTCGACTGCTCGCCCGTCGACCAGCTCGCGCAGCTCCTCGGCGTAGGCCGGGCTGAGGTGCGGCGAGCCCATGATCCGCGCGCGCAGCCGCCGGTCATCGATTGAGCAGACCGCCTCGATCACATCCTCGAAGCGCCGGTACGGCATCAGGATGCCGAAGCAAAGAGCCAGGAACTCGTCGTCCGCCACGCCGAGCTGCGCGCGCGCCGCCGCGCGATCGGGCGGATCGAAGAACTTCATCGCCGGGCCGCTGCGGACGATCGTCGCTTCGCGGCCGTAGGCGCGCTCGACCATCCGCGCGTTGCGCGTGTCGAGCACGGCGACTGCGTCGGCGCTCTGCCCGGCGCGGTGGTCGGCGCTGTTGAGCATCCGGCCGAGCGTGCGAGCGAGCCCGCCGGGAGGCGGCAGCATCGTCTCCTCCGGCATCAACAGGTACTCGTAGTAAGAGAAATCGTTGCGCGTCCACACCCACGGCTTTCCGGTGAGCTTGGCGGCGTGCATGCCGGCGATGTGGGCCGGCATCTCGTGCGCATTGATCACGTCGACATCGCTCGGCACCAGCGCCGCGACGGCCGGCATGTCGCGGCGAGCCGTGCGCTGCGCGTCGCGCAACGAACTCGGCGGCGGCAGCATCTCTTCGTGCACGGCGAGGATCTCGAACTCGTTGCGGTCGGCGAACGCCGTCTCGGCGTCGAATGCCAGGCAACAGATCACGACCTCGTGGCCGATCCGCTTGAGCGCGCGGCCGAGCTCGGTCATCTGGCGTACGCCACCACCACCACCGCCCGGGCCACCGAACAAGCTGTGAATCAAAGCGATCTTCATCGGCACAGTTTCATCGGCCTAGAACGGCTCCGGCGCCGTCTCCCGGGAGAGCAGCTGCAGGATCATCGGCCGGCCAAGCCCGTGCCAGAACTGGAACGCCACAGCCAGGTAGAAAATGCCGCCGCCGATGATGCAGGCGAGCGAAGCCCCGAGTGAGTCGGTCGTGCCCGGGATCAGCGCCAGCGCGACGAACACGCACGACAGCGCCGCCGCCGGCCAGGCCTTCCTGACGATCGCCCAGATCGCGGCGAAGGCCGTAAGCCCGAGGATCGCAAAGCCGAGCGTCCAGAACAGCACCGCACCGGAGACCGTGTGCGCGATCGCCTCGTCGAAGCCACTGTTGGCGCCTGGGATCAGCAGGATCGCGATGTTGACCGGCAGCATCGCGATGGCGACGAGCGCCAGCAGCCGGTAGCGCCGCTGCGCCAGTGCCACGTTGGTGAACGGTGTGAAGACCGACCAGGTCAGGCCGAGCAGCAGGAACACGCGCGTGGAGTCCCAGAACAGCGCCAGCGTTGTCGGCTTCAAGAAATCTCCGAACACCAGCTTGATCGCCGGGTAGCCGAACAACGCGTAGGCGGTCGCGAGCGGCAGGTAAAGGAAGAGGGTCTGGGAGCTGACGTCGCGGATGTACGGGATCGCCGCGGCGCGGCCCTCGCGTTCAATCGAGGCGACGATCGTCGGCATCGTCGAAAGCGAGATCGCGCCGACCGTCATGCCGGCCAGCACCGACATCGCCAGGTAGCCGTAGGTGTAGCCGGTGACCGCTCCGGTGAAGCCGGAGATCTGGCTCAGCGCGATCGTCAGCTGCAACTGGATCAGGATCGGCAGGATCGCCGCCGTCGCCATCCGGCCACCGATCAGCCAGGTCTTCTGCTGAAAGAACTTGCGCGGCTGTGGATGCGCGTGAAACCCGAAGCGCCTGAGGAAGACCATGTGCATCGCGCCCAAGCTGATCGCACCGATCAGCATCCCGATCGGTGCGCCCGGCGTGTCGAAAAGCGAAGCCAGAATCGTCACGCTGACCAGCGAGATCGTGCCGCTGATCACGTAGATCACCGAACTGCCCGCGAAGCGCTTGGCGCCGGCGAGCACGGCCGACTGCGAAGCGGCCCAGAACTGGAAGAACGAGGCCACGGCGAGGATCGCGATGCTCATCGTCGCGGCGTTGCGCGCGGTGGTCGAGGCGTTGCGCATCAGCAGCTCGCCGATCAACGGCGCGACGGCGACGCAGATCACCGAAAGCACCATCGCCTGCGGCAGCAGCCTGCCGAGCGCGTCGCGGCCATTCTCGGTGAAACGCTCCTGCTCGCTCGACGGGCCGAGCTGCGGCACCAGCGCCACGCGCATCGTCTGGCCGAAGATGATGAAGATCGTGTAGATCGAGAACGCGGCAAAGAAGCCGTCGACCGACGGTCCCTCGCCGAGGATCGCCGTAACCGCGAACGCGAAGACGCCGCCGAGCAGCGAGTTGAGCAGCCCCCCGAGCGCGATCACGGCGGAGGAGTGTGCGGTGTTGGCGGCCGGCGCTACAAGTGGCACCGCTGGCTTTGCGGTCGGCACGTTGGCCTCTCGATCAGACGATGCGAATGAACGGAATCGGAACGATGAACTTCGACTTGTAGTTGCCGGCCTTGCGCACCTTGGTGACGATCTCGTCCTCGTAGTTCCAGGCG
The DNA here is from genome assembly GCA_050696815.1 of Solirubrobacterales bacterium. Classification (GTDB taxonomy): domain Bacteria; phylum Actinomycetota; class Thermoleophilia; order Solirubrobacterales; family JACPNS01; genus JACPNS01. Next base: position 9,376 of record JBOGYW010000039.1, read on the forward strand.
GTCAACAGGAAGTAGTCGGGCGGGTCGGCCGCCGCGGTCTCTTCGGAGATGATCTCGATGTTCGACTTCGGCAGCGTCAGGCCCTGTTTCAGCTCGGTGCTGTCGACGCAGTACTTGATGTCCGCGTTGCTCAGACCCACGTAGTTGAGCAGCGTGTTGCCCTTCGCGGTCGCGCCGTAGCTGTAGATCGTCTTGCCCTCGTCGTTCAATTCCGAGATCAGCGTGCGCAGGCCGTCTTTGATCTCGGAAGTGTGCTGCGCGAAGCGCGCAAACGAATCGGCGTTGAGAAACAGCTTCTCGCGTGCCTCGTACTGGTGCACAGTGTCGCTCGGTGCCTCGCCGCTGCCGAGCTTGGCGACGAAGATGATCGAGCCGCCGTGAACCAGCGACATCAGCGTGTCGACCAGCTGCATGCCGTGCAGCGACAGCAGCTTCTTCATCGATTGGATCGAGTAGTAGAACATGTGCTCGTGGTAGATCTGGTCGAACTCGGTGTTCTCGACCGTGTTCAGCACGTAGGCGTTCTCGATCACGAAGTAGCCGTCTTCGGCCAGCAGCGAGGCGGCCGCGCTGACCATCTCGTGCGGCGTCGGATTGTGCGCCATGCAGTGGCGCGCCGCGATCATCTGCGGCTTGCCGTGCTGCTCGGCGATCTTTGCCGCGCTCTCGGCGTTGAAGAAGTCGCAGACTGTCGGGATGCCGTTGGCGTTCGCCTCGGCGACGATGTTCTCGGCCGGATCGACGCCCAGCACCTGGCCGACCTTCGGCCGCAGATGCTCCAGGAAGTAGCCGGCGTTGCTGCCGACCTCCACCACGAAGGCGTCGTCCTTCAGGTAGTCGTTGGTCTGCAGGTAGTTGCTGAGGTAGCTGTAGTGCTCGCTCAGCATCGATGAACGCGGCGTCACGTAGAGGTAGTCGCGGTAGAGCTCTTCCGCGCTGAGCGTGTCGCGCAGCTGCACGTTGCCGCAGCTTTCGCACCACTCCAGCACGAGCGGGTACGACTCCTGCTCGACTTCGGGCGCGGACTTCAGCAGGTTGGCCGGCGGGGTGGCGCCGAGATCGAGGATCTCGTGCACTTCCGCCTCACAGATACGGCAGGCCATTCTGGTGTTCCGCCCCTAACTTCCGGTCGCCTCTCAGGTCGGCCGCATCGTAACGGCTCAGAGCGGCGGTCCGAGCCGCGCGGTCGGGTCGATCAGCAGGTAGCGGCCGGTCCGCGTGGCCACCATGCGAGTCGCGAAGTTGCGGGCGATCCGCGGCGTGCTGGCGAGGAAGGCCGGGATGAAGCGCGGCAGCGAGATGTGCCGGCGGGTGTAGCCCCAGACCTTCTTCGCGTGGTCGAAGTGCCCGTGCAGCGCGGCGTCGATCGCGAACACCGTGCAGCGCGTCGCCTCGCGGTTGAGCGCGCGCTTGAGCCGCGGCGGCGTGACCAGCGCGCCGGGCCGTTCGGCCGCCGCCTCCCAGACGCGGAAGACCGCCTCGGTCGGGTCGTCGGCGAAGTCGTGGGTCTTCGAGCTGTGCGAGCGCACGAAGCAGCGCGGCTCGCGCACGGCGCCGAGGTCGTGGTTCTGCAGGATCTTCAGCCAAAGCTGCAGGTCGCCGGTCGGTGAGAAGGCGGCGTCGAAGCCGCCGACGTCTTGGAAGATCTCCTTGCGCAGCAGCACGTTGGTCGGGCGGCCGATCACGTAGTGCCAGTCGATCAGCTGGTCGACGGCATCCTCGCGGTCGATCACGTCGCGGCCGTCGAACGGCGCGTATTCGATCGTCCGCGGCTGTTCCTCCTCGGTGACCAGGACGTGCGAGTTCGTCACCAGGCCGACGTTCGGATGCGCCTTCAACAGTGCCAGCGTCTCCGCGACGAACTCCGGCGCCAGCCAGTCGTCGGCGCAGAGGAACTTCAGGTACTCGCCCCGCGCCAGCGTGGCGCAGTAGTTGAAGTTGGCGAACAGGCCGAGGTTCGGGTCGTTCTTGAGGTAGCGAAAGCGCGGGTCGCTCTTGTACTGCTCGACGACCTCGTCGGTGTTGTCGGTGGAGGCGTCGTCGACGACGATCAGCTCGAGATCGCGGTGCGTCTGCCCGAGGATCGACTCGATCGCGCGCGGCAGGAAGTTCGCGTAGTTGTAGGTCGGGATGCAGACGCTGACGGCTGGGTCGTCCATGACCTGGAGGCTATCTATCGTTGAGCCGTGCGCGTGGCCGTTGAAATGACCTGCCTGGAGATGGACAAAGGCGGCACGTCACGTGCGGCGATGGAGCTGGTTTCGCGCCTCGAGGCTCGCGACGACGTCGACCTGCTGCAGGTGCGTCACGAGGGCAACGAGCCATCGACGCCTGTCGGCCGCATCCGCCGCGGGCTGCAACGCGAGCTCTGGTACTTCCCGCGCACCCTGCCGCGCTGGATCGAGCGCGAGCATCCCGACGTGATCCACTGCCCCGCGCCGATCACGCCGACGCGCTCGGCCGCGCCCCTGGTGATGACGCTGCACGACGTGATCGCGCTCGACCGCCCGGAGTGGATGTCACGGCGGATCGTGCGCTACCAGCGCTCGCTGTTGCCGAAGATGCTCGACCGCGCGGCCCACGTGATCACCTCGTCCGACTACTCGCGCTCACGCATCGTCGAGCTGTTCGACCTGGCACCGGAAAAGATCACGACCGTGCCGCTCGGCATCGATCCGCGCTTCTCGCCGGGCGAGGTCAGCGACGAGGCGCTCGCGGCGATGCAGGTCCGCCGCCCGTTCATCCTCTCGGTCGGCACGCTGCAGCCGCGCAAGAACATCGTTGGCGCGATCGCCGGTTTCGAGGCGTTCATGGCCGAGAGCGGCAGCGACCACCAGCTGGTGATCGTCGGCGCGCGCGGCTGGCGCGACGACGAGCTGCTGGCGCGCGTCGCCGCCTCGCCGCAGGCCGACAGCATCTTGATCGCCGGCCGCGTCAGCGACGAACAGTTGATCGACCTCTACCGCGCGGCCGACGTCTTCGTGTTTCCGTCGCGCTACGAAGGCTTCGGCTTCCCGCCGCTGGAGGCGATGGCATGTGGCACCGCAGTTGTGAGCAGCGACCGCACCAGCCTGGCCGAGGTGATCGGCGACGTGGGCGTCACGGTCGACCCCGACGACGCGCCGCAGATCGGGGCGGCGATCACGCAGCTGGTCGCGTCGCCAGAGCGGCGTGCCGAACTGGCCGCGCGAGGTGTCGAACACACGAAGACCTTCAACTGGGACCACACGACCGATCTCACGCTGGGCGTCTACCGCCGCGCGATCGAGCAGTCGCGCTAGCGGCACCGCTGTTTAGACTCGCTCGAATGGCTGCTTCCGAGACAGCGCCGGCGAGCGCAGACACTGCGCGCCGCGCCGAGATCCAGAAAAACATCGCCGAGCTGGTGGGTGAGTTCTTCGAGCTCGCGCCGCCGCCGCGCGACGACGAGTGCCCGCTCTCGGTGCCGCTCTACGGCGCCGAGGAGGTCAACGGCGCGCTCACCACGCTGCTCGAGCAGAACGTCACGATGGGCTCGCTGGTGCAGCGCTTCGAGGCGGCCTTCGCCGAAAAGATGGGCGTCAAGCACGCGATCATGGTCAACAGCGGCTCGTCGGCCAACCTGCTGGCGATCTCGGTGCTGGCTCAGACAGTGCTGGAAGGCGGCCTGCGGCCTGGCGACGAGGTGATCGTGCCGGCCGTCACCTGGTCCACGACGATCGCGCCGATCCTGCAGCTCGGCTGCGTGCCGGTGCTCGTCGACATCGACGAGGAGACGCTGAACATGCGCCCTGACCAGCTGGAGCAGGCGGTCAGCGACAAGACGCGCGCGATCTTCCCGGTACACCTGCTCGGCAACCCCGTCGAGATGGAGTCTTTGATGAGCTTCGCGCGCGAGCGCGACATCTGGGTGATCGAGGACACCTGTGAGTCGCTCGGCACCGAGGTCGGCGGCCGCAAGGTTGGCTCGTTCGGTGACTTCGGCAGTTTCAGCTTCTACTTCTCGCACCACATCACGACGATCGAGGGCGGGATGCTGATCACCGACAGCGACCGGCTCAACGACCTCGGCCGCTCGCTGCGCGCCCACGGCTGGTCGCGCGACATGTCGACGCGCCCCGAGCTGGAGGCGGCGAACCCGCACATCGACCCGCGCTTCTTATTCGTCAACGTCGGCTACAACCTGCGCCCGATGGAGCTGCAGGCGGCGTTCGGGCTGGTGCAGCTGGAGCGGCTGGAAGAGTTCAACGACGCCCGCCGCGAGAACGCGCGCTTCCTGCGCGAGCAGCTGGCGCCGTACAGCGACCATCTGCGGATGGTCAACGAGCAGGAGGGCGGCCGCAGCACCTGGTTCGGCTTCTCCGTGATCACCGAGAGCGAGCAGGCGCGCAATGAGCTGCGTGATCACCTCGAGAGCCGCAACATCGCGACTCGCCCGATCGTCGCCGGCAACCTGGCACTGCAGCCGGCCTTCCGCGACAACCCGCACCGCGTGGTCGGCGACCTCGGCGTAGCGACACGGATCGGCGAGCGCGGACTGTTCATCGGCAACCACCCGAGCCTGACGCCGGGCCAGCTCGACCACATCGTCACCGCCTTCCGTGACTTCTACGCCGGCTGAGCAGCGCGCGCTCGTAACCGGCGTCTCGGGCTTCGCCGGCAAGCATCTGGCGGCGCAGCTGGTCGCGAGCGGCTGGCGGGTGGCCGGCATCGCCAACACCCGGGCCTCCGGCGTCACCGGCGTCGAGGAACAAAAGATCGACATCGCCGACCAGGCCGCGTTGGAGTATCTGATCGGCGAGTTCGCGCCGAGAGCCGTCTTCCACCTCGCCGCGATCGTCGACACCGTCACGACGCCATCGGTGCTTGAGCTGCAACGGGTGAACGTGCTCGGCGTCGTCGCAGTCACGGAGGCTGTGCGCGCGGCCGCGCCCGAAGCCCGCGTGATCTACCCGAGCTCGAGCTTCGTCTACGGCTCGATCGCGCCGGAGGACAACCCGGTCTCCGAGGCTCAACCGCTGCGGCCGCAGACTCCCTACGGCGCGGGGAAGGTCGCTGCCGAAGCGATCGTGCGGCAATACTCAAGCAGCACTGCCCCAGGCAATGCGGTGATCGCCCGCGCCTTCCAGCACACCGGGCCTGGCCACACCGGCGCCTACGCGCTGTCCGACTGGGCGGGCCAGCTAGCGCAGATCGAGCGCTCAGGCGAGCCGGGGCAGATCGCGACTGGAAATCTCGACGTCGAGCGCGACTATCTCGACGTTCGCGATGTTGCAGCGGCATATGTCGCACTTGCTCAGCACGGCGAAAGTGGACAGACCTACAACGTCTGCAGCGGGGAAGCGGTAACGATGCGCTCGCTTCTGGAAGGCCTGATCGCCGCGTTTGGCGTGGACGCCGAGATCGTCACCGACGAAGCGCGGCTGCGCGCGGTCGATCAACCACGCGTTGTCGGCGACGTCTCGCGGCTGGCGGCCGACACCGGCTGGTCGCGGAAGTATTCGATCGAGCAGACGCTGGCCGACCTCGCGCAGTTCTGGCGCGAGCGAGGTCGCTTATGATGCCCGGTCTCGGTGCAAAACCACTCACCTAGGAGCTGGACGAACGACATGGCGAAAAAGGCACTCATCACCGGAATCACGGGCCAGGACGGCTCGTACCTCGCCGAGCTGCTGCTCGAGAAGGGCTATGAGGTCCACGGCCTGATCCGCCGGTCGAGCTCCTTCAACACCCAGCGCATCGACCACCTCTACCAGGACAAGCACGAGGACGACGTGCGGCTAAGCCTGCACTTCGGCGACCTCAACGACGCCTCGTCGCTGAACCGCGTGATCGAGAAGATCGCGCCCGACGAGATCTACAACCTCGCCGCGCAGTCGCACGTGAAGGTCTCGTTCGAGGTGCCCGAGTACACCGGTGAGATCACCGGCCTGGGCACGCTGCGCCTGCTCGAGGCGATCCGCGAGACCGAGGTGCCGGCACGTTTCTACCAGGCGAGTTCGAGCGAGATGTTCGGCCTGGTGCAGGAGGTGCCGCAGAGCGAGAAGACGCCGTTCTACCCGCGCAGCCCGTACGGCGCGGCGAAGGTCTACTCGTACTGGATCGTCACCAACTACCGCGAGGCCTACGGCATCCACGGCAGCAACGGCATCCTCTTCAACCACGAGTCGCCGCGCCGCGGTGAGACCTTCGTGACGCGCAAGATCACGCGCGCCGTCGCCAACATCAAGCAGGGCCTGCAGGACAAGCTCTACCTCGGCAACCTCGACGCCAAGCGCGACTGGGGATTCGCCAAGGACTACGTGGAAGCCCAGTGGCTGATGCTGCAGCAGGACGAGCCGGAAGACTTCGTGATCGCGACCGGCGAGACGCACACGGTCCGCGAGTTCGCCGAGAAGGCGTTCGCGCACGTCGGCCTGAATATGGAGGACTACGTCGAGATCGACCCCGCCTACTACCGCCCGACCGAGGTCGAGCTGTTGATCGGCGATGCCTCGAAGGCGAAGCAGAAGCTCGGCTGGGAGCCGAAGGTCGGCTTCGAGGAGCTGGTGCAGATCATGGTCGACGCCGACATGGAAGACCTCACGAAACGCCGCGAAGGGTTTTGAGCCGGCTCCCGACGATCTCGGTAGTCACGCCGACGTATAACGCGATCGGCACGATTCGCGAGACGCTGGCGAGCATTCAGTCGCAGGGATTCGAGGGTTTGGACCACGTCGTGGTCGACGGCGGCTCGACCGACGGCACGGTCGAACTGCTCGAAGAAGAGGCCGCGGCAGGGCGCCTGCGCTTCGTCTCCGAGCCCGACAACGGCCTCTCCGACGCGTTCAACAAAGGCGTGCGGATGGCTACCGGCGACGTGGTGGGCTGGCTCAACGCCGACGACACTTACGAGCCCGGCGCGCTGCAGGCCGTCGCCCAAGCGTTTTCGGAGTCGGACGCCGAATGGGGCGTCGGCCGCTGCAAGATCATGGGCGACGACGGCGCCGAGTCGCGCAAGGCCGTCACCGCCTACAAGAACTTCATGCTGCGGCGCTTCTCGCTGGGGCGCTATCTGACGAACAACTTCGTCTCGTCGCCGTCCACGTTCGTGCGCCGCGTGGTGCTCGACGAGATCGGCGTACTCGACGAGCGCTTCAAGTACAGCGCCGACTACGACCTCTGGCTGCGCCTCGCGCGGCGCGGCGACCCGGTCTACATCGACGCCGAGGTCGCGCGCTTCCGGATGGGCGACGACTCACTGAGCATCACCGGCTTCGAGGACCAGTTCGTCGAGCACGCGCAGAACGCGCGTGAGAACGGTCAGGGCCACCGCGTCGCGGTGGCGATCAACCAGCTATCCAGCCGCGGCATCGTCTTCGCCTACCGGGCGATCATGCGCTGGCGGCGGCTGCGCGGTTCGTAAGCTTCCGCGCGTGAGCGAGCAGCCGACATCCGACTTCTTCAGCGGCAAGCGCCTGGTTGTGACCGGCGGCTCCGGCTTCCTCGGTTCGCACGTGACGGACCGGCTGAGCGAGCTCGGCGCCGAGATCACCGTGCCGCGTTCAACCGAGTACGACCTGACCGTCGAGGACGCCGTCAAACAGCTCTACGCCGACGCCAAGCCGGAGATCGTGATCCACCTCGCCGCGCGCGTCGGCGGGATCGGCGCAAACCGCAAGAACCCCGGCGCGTACTGGTACGACAACCTGATGATGGGCGCGTTGATGCTCGAGCACGCGCGTCGCAGCGGCGTCGGCAAGTTCGTCCAGCTCGGCACGATCTGCTCCTACCCGAACATGACTCCGGTGCCGTTCAGGGAGGAAGACCTCTGGAACGGCTACCCCGAGGTGACGAACGCCCCGTACGGCATCGCGAAGAAGGCGCTGCTGGCCGGCGCTCAGAGCTACCGCGAGCAGTACGGCATGCACACGGTCTTCGTGATGCCGGTCAACCTGTACGGGCCGCGCGACAACTTCGACCTCGAGAGCAGCCATGTGATCCCGGCGCTCGTGCGCAAGATGGTCGAGGCAGGCGAGCGTGGCGAAGACGTGGACCTGTGGGGCGACGGCTCACCGAGCCGCGAGTTTCTCTACGTCGACGACTGTGCTCGCGCGATCCTGCTTGCGACCGAGCGCTACGACGCCTCCGACCCGGTGAACATCGGCGCAGGCTTCGAGATCACGATCAAGGAGCTGGCCGCTCTGATTGCCCAGGCGACGGGTTTCAAGGGCGAAATCAACTGGGACACCAGCAAGCCCGGCGGTCAGCCACGGCGGATGCTCGACACCTCGCGCGCACGCGAGGCATTCGGGTTCTCGGCAGAGGTGTCGTTCGAGGACGGGCTCGCCCGCACCGTCGAATGGTTCCGCGAGAATCGCGAGTGGGTCGACGCGGACGTCGCTCAGCGCAGCGCCGCCGAGCAACGCGCCTCGGCGCGCTAGACCGCCCGCCAATGGGCGGGAGCCCACTGGCCATCACTTGAACGACGACACGACATCCGGGTTGCCTGCCGCTGATCGCCGCCTCCAGGCGATCACGATCGGCGCCGTGCTGGTATTCGCTCTGCTGATCGCCGCCGTCACGCTGCTGAAGTCCGAGCCGCGTCGCAGCGGCACCAACTCGGTGCCGCATTCGGCGATGATCGCCACGCTGACGCCGGACAACGGGCCGGCCTGCGTGCGCAAGCTCGACCTTCCGGCCGGCACCGGCGGCCTGCGCGCGATGCTCGGCACCGGTGGTGGACAGGCGCCTGAAGTGACGCTGACGATCACTGGCGCCGACGGCAAACAACTGCGCCGCGCCACGCTTTCCGGCTTCGCCGACGGCCACGCGCCGATCTTCCGCTTCGCGGAGCTGCCGCGGGGCGTGCAGGGCGCTACCGCTTGCTACTCGATCGACCACGGCACGCTCTCCTTCGCCGGCAACGCCAACGGCAACATCGCGGCGTCGGAGTTCTGGATCGGCAAGCAGCCAGCAAAGGGCGACATAGCGCTCGACTACATGCGCGCCGGCGACCACTCGCTGCTGTCGATGCTGGGCGCGATCACCGACCGTGCGGCGCTGTTCCGCCCGGCCTGGGTCGGCCCGTGGACCTTCTACCTCGCATTTCTGGCGGCGATCGCCGGGATGGCCGCCGCCGTCTGGCTGCTCGTGCGCCTCGGTCGCGGTGCTCCGTTTGCGCGCGGCTCGATGCTTGCGCTGGCGGCGATCGTCTTCGTCAACGCGCTCGCCTGGGCGATCGTGACGCCGGCCTTCAACGTGCCGGACGAGATGGCGCACTTCGCCTACGTTGAGACGGTCGCGCGTGGCGAGCGGCCGGACAAGGCGCTCGCGAAGGGCGATCCCGGCAACTCGTACCTGCCGAGCTCGGTGCTCGCCAGCTACTACACCGCCGTGCCGATCATTCAGAACAAGTACGCCCGCCCAGCGTGGACGAAGGCCGAAGAGCAACGCTTCGAGCGCGAGTTCGCGCAGGTCTACGCCGGCAAGAACGCGCCTTACGGTCTTACTCCGGCCAACAGCTACTCGCCGCTCTACTACGCGCCGGCCGTCGTGGCATACAAGCTCTCGCCGGGCCATGGTGTGTTCGGCAAGCTGCTGGCGGTACGGATCTACTCGGCGCTGTTGGTTGCGCTCACCGCTCTGCTCGTGCTGCTGTTCGCGCGCGAGCTGTTGCCGTCGGTCTGGTGGTTCGCGCCGATCGCAGGCCTGGCGGTGGCGTTCGAACCGATGTTCCTGCACATCGGCGGCGGCGTCAGCAACGACAACCTGATGGTGCTGTTCGCGACGGCAACTTTGTATTTCCTCGCCCGCATGCTGCGGCGCGGGCCGACCGCGTGGACGGCCGCCGGCGCCGGCGCGGCGTTCGCGCTCGGCTACATCGCGAAGCCGACCACGCTGGGCCTCGCGCCGGCCGTCGCGCTCACCTTCATCGTGCTGTTCCTGCGTTCTGGGGACGACCGGACTCGCCGCGCGCGTCAGCTCGCAGTCGGCGCCGGCGCGTTCCTCGCGCTGTTCGCGCTCGGCGCGATCGCCTTCGGCCCCAGCGGCACCACCGGAACGGCGATCAGCTCGGCCGGCCAGGCGCACCCGGCGAGCATCAGCAGCTACATCAGCTACATGTGGCAGTGGTATCTGCCGCCGCTGCCGATGATGAACAACCTGTTCGGCGGCACGCCGCCGGTCGGCGGGGTCTTCCTGCGCGGCTTCTTCGCCGACTTCAACGCGCTCGACACGATCTTTGCCAACTGGGTCTACGTGCTGATCGGCCTCTTGCTCATCGGGCTGGTCGCCGGTGCTTCCTACGCGGTTTACCAGCGCCGGGACGCGCTGCGAGCGCGCTGGCCCCTGGTCGCGCTGCCTGTCACTGCCGCGATCGGCATGCTGCTGTTCGTCAACCTCGCCGGCTTCCTGATGTTCTCCAACGACGGCTCGTTGTTTGCGCAGGGGCGCTATCTGTTCCCGGCGATCGGCGTCTACGGCGCGCTGGTCGCGGCGGGGTCACTCGGAGCCGGCAAGCACCGCGGATTGGTCGTGGCGAGCGCGATCGTCGTCGCCTTCGCGGCGCTGAACATCTTCGGCATGGGCCTCTCGATCGGCCGTTTCTACGTCTAGACCAGCGAGCCGGGCCGCCAGGCGGCGCGCTCGCCGCTAGCGGCGGTCTGCGCTTTGTGCACCTGCAGCAGCGCGCGGTGCACGGTCTCGGTCGCCATCTCCCAGCTGCGTGCCTCGGCGAACTCAAGACCGGCGGTCGACAGCGCGGCGCGGCGCAGCGGTTCATCGAACAGGTCGCAGATCTTCTCGGCGATGTCGATCGAGGTGTCGCGCGCGAGTGTGATCACAGAACCATCGTGTCCGAAGACTCCCTCGCAGGCGCGCCCGGCGAGCTCAACGACCGGCAGGCCGCAGGCCATCATCTCCTGCGGGATCAGCGAGTAGTTGGTCAGCGAGAGGCTCAGCCCAACAGTCGCCTCTGAGTAGAGGCGGCGCAGGCGCTCGTGGCTGACCACGCCGAGGTGCTCGTGCGGGAACGGAGTGCGCAGCGGCTTGCCCGCGCCGTAGAGCACGATGCGCGTGCCCGGACGGCGGCGGTAGACCTCTTCCAAGGCAAGCAGCCCGAGCTCGACGGCACGCCGCTCTGTGAAGTGGCGCGCGTAGAAGACGACGGTGTCCTCGCGCCGGTGAACGTCCGCGAGCGGCGCGTACTCGTCGGTGTCGACGCCGAGCAGGAACGGGGTTGCAGCGGCGCCGTAGCGCTGCTGCACCAGCTGCGCCAGCCACGGGCTCGCGCAGATGCACGGCAGGCCGTAGGCGTAGCTGCGCGTCGCCAGCACCGACTGGCTCGAAGTCGCCGCGAACTCCGGCTCGTGGTCCTGCACGAAGTAGGCGCGAGAGCGGCAGTTCTCGAGGCGCAGCACCTTGTAGACCGTGTCCCAGCCGGTCGCGACGGCGATGTCGGCGCCGGTCCAGTGGCGGAAGTCGCGGTGCACGTCGGCCTCAATCGGCATGTAGTTGTCGTTGACGCGGTTGATCAACGCGCCTTCGCCCTTGCCCTCGATGCCACCGGGGTCGTGCACCCAGATCGAGCAGCGGTGGCCGGCGCGCTCCAAGGCCTGGACCATCCGGAAGATCGTCGTGTGACCGCCGCCGCCGATCCCGAATGGCGGCACGATCCACGCAACATGCAGCTGGTCGCCGCCGCCGGCCTCGGCCAGCGGCACTATGCCTTCGCGCTCCACCTCGGCCGCGTCTGAGTACTTCAGCGGCGCGTGCGTCGGAACGATGTAGCGCGAGATCCCGTCGGCGCGGCCTTCAAACGACAACGCCTGCCGCACTCGCGGCGGCATCCGGTCGGCACGCGCACCAAGTCCACCGAAGCCGACGCGACCCGTGTGGTAAAACGCGCTGCGTGCGGTCCACGCCGCCCGCGAAAGCGGCGAGTAGCCCTGCTCTTTCAGATAGGCGGAGTCCTTGCCGACCGACTCGGCGACGATGTTCAGCGCCTTGCTCGCGGACGCGTCGGTCTTCTCGCCGACGCTGTCGTTGAGCCCGCGGTACTCGTCGAAGTAGCGCTTGAAGGTCTCGATCGTGCCGTAGTCGTGTGAGTGCCAGGCGGCGGCGGCGGGCGCGAACACCTTGCTCCAGCCGTTTGCCAGGACGTCGGCGCCGAACGCCTGATCCTCGGCGTAGGGG
>JBOGYW010000040.1:0-21413 GCA_050696815.1 Solirubrobacterales bacterium
GGCTGTCGGTTCGTAGGGGGTCATGTGGCGACGAAGATCGCGGTGACCATCAGGTTCACAGTGGCGAGGGGGACGAGGATCTTCCAGCCGAAACTCATCAGCTGGTCGTAGCGCAGGCGCGGCAAGGTAGCGCGGACCCAGATGAACAGGTTGATGAAGAGGAAGATCTTCACCAGCACCCAGATCGGATCCAGCCAGCCCGGCCCGGGACCGTGCCAGCCGCCGAGGAACATCGCCGTCGCGATGCCCGCGAAGACGATCATGTTCATGTACTCGGCCATCATGAAAGAGGCGAAACGCATGCCGCCGTACTCGGTCTGGTAGCCGGCGACGAGCTCGGCGTCGGCCTCCACCAGATCGAATGGAGCGCGGTTGGTCTCGGCGAACGAAGCGATCGTGAAGACCAGGAAGCCGACGAACTGCGGCACGATGAACCAGATGTGGTTCTGCTGGTTGACGATGTCGGTCAGGCTCATCGAGCCGGACATCATCACTACTCCGATCAGCGACAGGCCGGCCGCCAGCTCGTAGCTGATCAGCTGCGCGGCGCTGCGCATCGCGCCGAGGAACGAGTACTTCGAGCCGCTCGCCCAGCCGCCCAGCATCAGGCCGTAAAAGGCGATCGCGCCGAACGCGAAGGCGTAGAAGACGCCGATCGAGACGTCGATGCCGTACAGCGTGTAGCTGGCGCCGAACAGCGCGTCGGTGCGAGTGTCGCCGAAGGGAATGATCGCGATCGCGGCGATCGCAGTGAACAGCGAAATCACCGGCGCGATGATGAAGATCGAGGTCGCGGCCGTGCGCGGGGCGAAGTCCTCTTTCGAGGCGAGCTTGATGATGTCGACGAGCGGCTGCAGCGCGCCGAACGGGCCGACGCGGTTCGGGCCGTAGCGGCCCTGGAAGCGGCCGAGCAGCTTGCGCTCGATCAGCAGCACGACCGGCACCAGCTGCAGGATCACGATGAAGATGATCAGCGACATGATGATCTGCGAGGCGACCGAGACCTCGAAGCCGACCTGCGCAAACAACGGCGTCACTTCGTCACCTCCACCAGTTCAGGCGCGCCGGCGACCAATCGACGCGTGCCATCGTCGCGGCCGTCGAGCAGGAACGCCGCGCCCTCGGGGATCGAGTCGCGCAGCGCGACAGTCGCGGTCGTCTGTCCTTCGCCCGCGTTCAATGTCACCGTGTCGCCGGTGCTGACGCCGAGCCGCTCGCCGTCGCGCGGCGAGAGCTCCACGCGCGAGCTGCTGAGCAGCGGCGCGAGCGTCGCGGCGTTGGCGACGTCTTCGCCGCTCCAGAGCGAGCGGAAGACACCGAAACGCAGTCGGCCGTTCGGCTGCGGCGCGGCAGCGGGAGTTTCAAGTTCAAAGGTGCTGCGTCCCGGCGCGGGCAGCGCGCTCGCGGCGTCGCGGTCCTGCCAGCGCACGCCGGTGCCGGCGATCTCGGTCGTCGTGATGCCGGCGTAGATCGGTACTTCTGCAGCGATCTGCGCGGTCGCCTGCTGCACGACCTTGACGCCGAGGTCCAGGCCGATGCGCCGCGCCAGCTCGCCGATCACCCACCAGCCGCCGTTGACCTCGCCGGCGTGCTCGACGGTCTGACGTAGGCGCTGAATGCGTCCGTCCGGGTGTGTGACCGTGCCCTCTTTCTCCGGGCCGACCTCGGCCGGGAAGACGACGGTCGCGTGACGCTCGGTCGCCGGATCGAGCCAACTGCTGAATGCGATGACGTTGCCGGCGCGCTTGAGCGCGGCGTCCCACTCGGCGCCGTTCGGGTAGTCGGCGACCGGGTCGGCGTTCAGCAGGATGATCGAAGAAAGCTCGCTACCGAGCGCGGCGGCAATTTCGTCTGAGGACTTGCCGTCCTGGTCGGTGTCGCCGAGCGCCGGTCCGATGTTCGGCAGGAAGCCGACCTCGCGCAGGCCGCGGCCGTTCGCCTGGACCGGGATCTGCAGGTGCCCGGCGCCGTCTTTTGCTGCGAGCCCAATCGCGTCAGCCAAATTGCACAGCGCCTGCACGGGCGCCGCGCCGGCCGGCGTCATCAACATCCGCTCGGACCACAAGATCACGGGGCGCTCGGCGCCCTTCAAGGTTTCGGCGATCGCGCGCACGGTCTCGGCGCTCGAACTCGCGCGGGCCGCGAGGTCGTCGACGTCGCCGCCGCCGAGCGCAGCGAGCAGCGCCTGCACAAACGCTCCGCTGTAGCCCGGTGCGTAGCGCGCGACCTGGTCGGCCTTGCTGTCGAGCGAGCTCGGGCGCGAGGTCGCGACCGCGAGCTTCGTGCCGTTGCGGTTGACGCCTTTGCGGACGCGTAGGTCGAGGATCGGCATGTCGTCGACCAGTTCGCTGTCGAGCACCAGCACGGCGTCGGCCCACTCGATGTCCGGCACGCTCGCCGTCACGGCCGGCTGCGTAAGCGTGCGCGCGATGTCGAGGTTGAGCTTGCCCTTGCGGCGGCTGTCGAAGTGCGGCGACTGCAGCCCTTCGAGCATCAAGCGGCGCAGCAGCCAGGCCTCTTCGTTGGTCGTCGAACCGCTCGCGAGCGCCGCCGTCTTCGCGCCGCTCTTCTTCAGCGCGTCGGCTGCGACCTGTAGCGCGTGGTCCCAGCGGGCCGGCAGCAGCTTGTCGCCCTGGCGCACCAGCGGCGTCGTGATCCGCGCGTCGCTCTCCCACGCCTGGTAGGCGAAGCGGCCGCGGTCGCAGAGCCAGCCGTCGTCAACGGCCGCGTTGTCGCGCGCCTGCACGCGCATCACCTTGTCGTCGCGCACGGTGTAGTCCACGTTGCACTGGCTCGGGCAGAGCGCGCAGACGCTGCCGCCCTGCTCGATGTCCCAAGGACGGGCGCGGAAGCGATAGGCGCGACTGGTCAACGCGCCGACGGGACAGAGATCGATGATGTTGCCGGAGAACGGCGCGATGTACTCGCTGCCGTCGAAGGTGCCGACGTGGGCGTCGGCGCCGCGCTCGAGCAGCACCAGCTGGTAGTCCTCGCTGACCTCCTGAGAGAAGCGCACGCAGCGGTAACAGAGGATGCAGCGCTCGCGGTCGATCGCGATGCTCGGGCTGAGCGCGACCGGCTTCTCGAAGTGGCGCTTCGGTTCGGTGAAGCGGCTGTGGCCACGGCCCCAGCCGAACGAGATGTCCTGCAGCGGGCATTCGCCGCCCTTGTCGCAGACCGGGCAGTCGAGCGGGTGGTTGGCGAGGATGAACTCGACGACGCTGCTCTGCGCCTCGATCACGCGCGGCGAGCGCGTAATCACGGCCATGCCGTCACGCACCGGAGTCGAACAGGCCGTCTGCAGCTTCGGAATGCCCTCGATCTCGACGAGGCACATGCGGCAGGCGCCGACCGGCTCGCCGAGCTTCGGCTCGTAACAGAAGACCGGAATCTCGACGCCGCCGTACTTCGCGGCGTCGACCAGCATGATGCCCTCCGGCGCCCGCACCTCGGCGCCGTCGATCGTGAAGCTGATCACCTTCCTGTCGGGCTCGCCGGCAGGCTTCTTCGCGTAGCCGTGCGGCAGCGCGTCCACGACCGTGAACTGCGACTCAAACTTCGCTTCGCTCACGCGGGCACCCCTTCGCGCAGATCGAGCTCGTCGGTCAGCGTCGCAGCGTCGAGCGCGGTGCGCTTCGCGCGCGCGGTCTCGATGTGCGCCTCGAACTCGGGGCGGAACTTGTTGACCATCGAACTCACGGGCATCGCCATCGCGTCGCCGAGCACACACAGGCAGTTGCCCATGATCTGGTCCTGAACGCTGCTGATGATGTCGAGGTCCATCGGCGTCGCCAGCCCGTCCTGCACGCGCTGGAGCATCTTCACCGTCCAGCTCGTGCCCTCGCGGCACGGCGTGCACTTGCCGCAAGACTCGTGCTTGTAGAACTTGGCGGTGCGCAGCGCCACGTCGACGATCGACACGCTGTCGTCGATCACGATGATCGCGCCCGAACCGAGCATGCTGCCGGCGCCGGCCATCGAGTCGAAGTCATAAGGCAGGTCGAGCTCGGCGGGGGTCAGCACCGGCGCAGAGGATCCGCCCGGGAACCAGGCCTTGATCGCGCGCCCGGGTGGCGGGCCGCCGGCTAGCCCGTAGATGATCTCGCGCGACGGCATGCCGAGCTCGATCTCGTAGTTGCCCGGCTGCTGCACGCAGCCCGACACCGACACCAGCTTCGTGCCGGTCGACTTTTCGGTGCCGATCTTCGCGTACTCCGCGCCGCCCATCTTGATGATGTGCGCGACGTTGGAGAGCGTCTCGACGTTGTTGATCAGCGTCGGGCCCTGGAACAGGCCGGCGTTCGCGGGGAACGGCGGCTTCAGGCGCGGGTTGCCGCGCTTGCCCTCAAGGCTGTCGAGCAGCGCGGTCTCTTCGCCGCAGATGTAGGCGCCGGCGCCGCGGTGCACGACCAGCGACACACCGAAGCCACTACCGAGGATGTTCTCGCCCAGATAGCCCTTCGCGTACGCCTCTCTGGTCGCGGCTTCGAGCGCGTCGGCCTGCAGCTCGTACTCGCCGCGGATGTAGATGAATGCCTTGTTGATGCCGGCGGCGTAGCTGGCGATGATCATGCCCTCGATCAGCTGGTGCGGGTTCTTCTGCATCAGCTCGCGGTCTTTGAAGGTGCCGGGCTCCGACTCGTCCGCGTTGCAGCAGAGGTACTTGTCCATCTCGCCCTTCGGCAGGAAGCCGGCCTTCGTGCCCATCGCGAAACCGGCGCCGCCGCGGCCGCGGATCGCCGAAGCCTGCAGCTCCTCGAGCACGTTGTCGGGATCCATCTCGGCGAGCACGCGCTTGAGCTGCGCGTAACCGCCGCGTTCTTCGTAAACCCCGATCGTGTTCAGGCCTGGCTCGTCGATGCCGGCAAGGAGCAGCTCCATTGACAGGTCGTCCACTACGCCTCCCCGCCTGCTGAAACGTCGTAGCCCTCAGCGCGTCCGCCGTTCTGCCACAGCGTCGCGGCGACCGGGCGCTTCGCAAGCTGCTTGCTCGGCAGCACTTCGCGGCCGGCGCGGATGTCGTCGACCAGCGTGCGCGCGTCCTCGACCGTCAGCGGACCGACGAACTCGCCGTCCACGCTCGCCATCGGCGCGATGTCGCAGGCGCCGAGGCACTCAAAGCTGCGCAGCAAGATGCCGTCGTCGCTGACGCCGCCGTTCTTCACGCCGACGGCGTCCTCCAGCTCGGCCATCACGGCGTCGGCGCCGCGCAGCATGCAGCTGATGTTGGTGCACATGTAGATCGTGCGCTGCCCGCTGGGTGTCAGCTGGAACATGTCGTAGAACGAAGCCACGCTGACGAGCTGCGCCGGCGTCAGCTGCATCACGGCCGCGACCTGGTCGATCGCCTCGGGCGAGAGCCAGCCGTGCAGCTTCTGCGCGGCCATCATGCAGGGGATGATCGCCGACTGCTTGTCGGGGTACATCGCCATCCGCTCCTCGATCCAGGTCTTCAGCTCCGGCGGAACATCGACGTTCGCGAGCTGCGGCACGGCGTCCTCGAATCGCGTCGTCATCGGTCGATGCCTCCGAGGATCGGGTCCAGCATCGCCAGCGTGGCGATCAGGTCTGCGATGTAGGTGTCCTTGACCATGTCGTTGAGCGCCTGCAGGTTGACGAAGCTGGGCTCGCGCATGTGCACGCGCGCCGGCTTGCTGCTGCCGTCGCTGCGCACGAAGCAGCCGAGCTCGCCGCGCGGCGACTCGACCGGCAGGTAGACCTCGCCCGGCGGCACGCGGATGCCTTCGGTGACGAGCTTGAAGTGGTGGATCAGCGCCTCCATGCTGGTTGCCAGCTCGTGGCGCGGCGGCAGCGCGACCTTGCGGTTGTCGGTGATGTGCGGTCCCTCGGGCAGACCCTCGAGCGCCTGCTCGATGATCTTGCAGCTCTCGTACATCTCGGCGAGCCGCACGCGGTAGCGGTCGTAGTTGTCGCCGACGGTGCCGACCGGGATCTTGAATTCGAACTTGTCGTAAGCGCTGTAAGGCGCCGCCTTGCGCAGATCCCACGGGTTGCCGGTGGCGCGCAGCAGCGGTCCGGTCACGCCGAGCTCGAGCAGCCGCTCTTCGCTGACCGCGCCGATGCCCTTCATCCGCTGCAGGAAGATCTCGTTGTTGTCGAGCAACGCGGCGAACGAGTCGATCCGTGAAGGCATCTGCCCGACGAACCACTTGAGCTTCTCGGCGAAGCCGGTCGGGATGTCTTCGAAGACGCCGCCGATCTGGAAGTAGCGCGTGTGCATGCGCTGGCCCGACGACATCTCGAAGAGGTCGAGAATGTTGTCGCGCTCGCGGAAGCAGTACCAGAACATCGAGATCGCGCCGAGGTCGAGCGCGCTGGTGCCGAGCCAAACGAGGTGGCTGTGGATCCGGCAGAGCTCGAGGTGGATCACGCGCAGCCACTGGGCGCGCTCGGGCACCTCCTCGTCGAGCAGCTTCTCGACCGCCATGCAGTAGGAGAGCGCGTTGAAGTAGTAGGAGACGTAGTCCATCCGCTCGATCAGCGGGATCACCTTCCAGTAGGACTTGTCCTCGCAGTTCTTCTCGATGCCGGTGTGCACGTAGCCCACGAGCGGCTTGGTGTCCTTGACGACCTCTCCCTCCAGCGTCGTCAGCAGGCGCAGCACGCCGTGGGTGGCCGGGTGGTGCGGGCCGATGTTCAGCGTCAGCAGCTCGGTCTCGGGCGCGAGCACCGTGTCGGCCTGCGAGGGCCCGGCCGTGCGGTGCTGCTCGCGCTGCTCTTCAATCTGTTTGCCGATCGTCGAAAGCGTCAGCGACTCTTCGCGCTCGCGGTAGCTGACGCCGAGCGGGTCGGACTCGCGGATGATCGTGTCCTGCTTATCGCTCACTCGTACCACCCCGGACTCTGCGGCTCGTTGTGCGTGAACATCACCGGCTCGCCGCCGAGTGGGAAGTCGCGGCGCTGCGGGAAACCCTCGTAGTCCTCGGGCATCAGGATCCGGCGCATGTCCGGATGGCCATCGAACTCCACGCCGAAGAAGTCGTAGACCTCGCGCTCCTGGAACTCAGCGGTCGGGTACAGCTCGCAGACCGAAGCGATCTTCGCGTCCTCGACCTCCATGCGCGCGACGATCCGCAGCCGCTCGACGCGGTACATGTTCAGCAGTTCGTAGTGCACGCCCAGCCGGCGCGCCTCGGGCAGATAGTCGACGCCGTGAACGCTCGCGAGGAAGTGGTACTCCTGGCCCGGCGTGGTCTTCAGATAGGTGAGCACCGGCACCAGCTGCGCCGGGTCGATCTCGATCGCCGCCTGCTCGCGGTAGTAGCTAGTGCCGACGACCGCGTCCGGCGCGACGTTTTCGCGCAACGCGTTGGCGATGAGTTCGAGGCCGGGAGCGTCAGGCACCGACGCGTCCGTTTCCGCCCTGCGCCTTGCGCTCGGCGATCAGCTTGTCGAGGTCCACGCCCTCCGGCGCGTTGGCCGTGCCGAACGGGTACTCCTCGGTGCCGTGCGCGTCGTAGCGCTCGCGCCATCCCATGTCGGGGTTGCCCTTGATCTTGCGCTGCAGCTTGATCAGGCCATGCAGCAGCGCTTCGGGCCGCGGCGGGCAGCCGGGCACGTGCACGTCGACCGGCAGGAACTTGTCGGCGCCCTGCACGACGGCGTAGTTGCTGAAGACGCCGCCGCTGCTGCTGCAGGCGCCCATCGCGATGACCCACTTCGGCTCGAGCATCTGGTCGTAGATGCGGCGGATCACCGGCGCCATCTTGATCGACACGCGGCCAGACAGGATCAGCAGGTCGGCCTGGCGCGGGCTGGCACGGAACGCCTCGCTGCCGAAGCGCGCGCTGTCGTAGCGCGCGGAGACGATCGACATCATCTCGATCGCGCAACAGGCGAGGCCGAAGGTCATCGGAAAGATCGTCTGGCTGCGCGCCCAGTCGAGCGCGCGGTCCAGCGTCGTGAGGCCGACGGCGTTCTCGACGTACTTCTCGAACTCCTCGCCGTCGAGGTCGCCGCGCAGCATCTCGCGCGCACGCAGCTGGCGCGCGCGGAACTCTTCCGGCGAGCCGGGCTGCTCGGTGAAGGTCGCGTTCGGGCGGATCACTTCCATTCCAGAGCGCCTCTTCGCCACGAGTAAACGAAACCGACCAGCAGCAGCGCGCTGAAGGTCAGCGTCTCGAACAGCGCGAACGTGCCGAACGCCTTCAGCTGAACCGCCACCGGGTACAGGAACAGCACCTCGACGTCAAAGAGGATGAACAGCATCGCGATCAAGTAGAAGCTGATGCCGAAACGGAAGCCTTCCTTGACCTCTGAGGGCAGGCCACACTCGTAAGGATCGTCCTTCGCCTCGTTCGGCCGCTTCGGGCCGAGCAGAAGGTTTCCGAACGTAAACAGAAGACCGACGGCAAACCCCAGAAAGAGAAAGACGAGGACTGGAATGTATCCATTCAGCACTGGCGGGCCTCAGCACGGTTCGGGGGTCTGTTTAGCGCCGCTTCGCCGTCATCTTGAGGCAGGAAACAGCGCGTTCTTCGGCAATCTTACAACTTTGTGACACTTTGTTACATAGTGCTAAACCGCGCAAACTTGGGCGCCTGCTGCGCCTAGTGTTCGTGCTCCCTGCCGATGGTCGCAATTCACCTCACAGTCGGGATCCTGCTGTTCTCGCTCAACCTCCTCGCCGGAGTTTGGGGCGTCGCCGCGTGGCTGCTGCGACGGCCGAGCGTGATCTTCTGGTATCTGCTGCGCGGCGCGCAGGTGACGGTCGTACTGCAGGCGCTGCTTGGCGGATTGCTGCTGCTCGACAACCACAAGGCCGCCGAAGACATCCACTACCTGTACGGCATCCTGCCGATCGGAATTGCATTCATCACCGAGATGATGCGGGTCGGCGCCGCGCAGAAGGTGGTTGGCGACACCGAGTACGACAAGCTCCCCGAAGACGATGCCCGCGCCCTCGCACTGCAGATCTTCATCGCCGAGACCCGCGTGATGGCCCTCGGCTGCTTGATCATCGCCGCGCTGGCGCTGCGCGCCGGCATGACGAGCGGCGGCCTCTAGGGCGTCTCGCCCATCAACCGCGCGTACGCCCCCCGGTGATACAGCAGTGGTTCGCCGCCCCGAGCCTCAAACTCTTTGACCGCCAAAACCCCGATCTCGTGGTCGCCACCCGGCAGCAGTTCTTCTAGCTCCCCTGCGAACCAGGCGACGCAACCATCCAAGACGGGCACACCAGCGCGCTCCGACCAAGCGACCCCAGCGAACTTCTCCTCTTCCGAAGCCTTCGAGGCAAACACCTTCGAGTAGGCCTCGTGCTCGACCGACAGCACATTCACGGCCACTCGCCCCTGCGCCAGAGCCGCCTCGCGCGTGCGCGCAGTGCGGTCGAAGCAGACGATCATCAGCAGCGGGTCGAGCGACAAAGACGTGATCGCGTTCGCCGTCATACCGGTCGGGCCGTTCTCGGAAAACGCCGTGACGACGCACACGCCGGTCGCAAAATGCCCGATCGCGTCTCGGAAACGCCGCCTGTCGTTGTCGTCGCCCATCGGTCGCGTATTATGCCCGCCCGTGAACTTCAAACGGTCACCTCGCGCACTCATCATTGCAGTGCTCGTCGTCGCCTCGGCCGCGGTCGCCGGATGCGGCAGCGAGGGCATCAGCGTGCCCGAAAGCCAGCCGGTCGCCTACCAAGGCGCCCAGATTTTCGCCGAGCGCTGTGGCGGCTGCCACACGATCTCGGCCGCCGGCACGCAGGGCTCGAAGCCGAAGGGCGAGACCAACTCGAAGGACCGCACCAACGGCCCGAACTTCGACTCGCGCAAGGAGACCTACGACTCGGCGATCACCGCGATCCGCCAGGGCGGCTTCTCCGGCGCGATTATGCCGGGCAACATCGTTACCGGTAAGGACGCCGACGCCGTAGCGATCTTCCTGGCCAAGTACTCCGGCCAGCACCCCAACTAAGCAGCGCTGCGGACGGCCGCTCCGCACGCCATGATCTGAGCCATGCTCGACCTTAAGGCGATCCGCAATGATCCCGAGCCGACGCTCGCCGCGCTCGCGCGCCGTAAGGACGGCTCCGAGGAGCGCCTCGCCGAAGCGCTGGAGCTGGACAAGCGTCGCCGCGAGATCCTGCCGCGCTCGGAAGAGCTGAGCGCGAAGCAGAACGCGGCCAACGACGCGATCGCGAACGCCAAACGCGAGGGCGGTGACGCCGACGCGGTGATCGCCGAGATGAAGATGATCGCGGCCGAGAACAAGCAGCTGAAAGAAGAGCTCACAGAAGTTGAAGAGCGTCTCAACGAAGTGATGGCCGGCGTGCCGAACCCGCCCGATCCCAGCGCCGCCGACGCGGACACCGAGATCAGCCGCTGGGGCGAGGGCGCGGCGTCCGGCAAGGATCACGTTGAGCTCGCGGGCAGCATGATCGACCTCGAAGCCGGCGCAAAGGTCGCCGGCTCACGCTTCGCCTATCTGAAGGGTGACCTCGTGCGGCTGGAGCTGGCGATCATCCAGTTCATGGTCGACAAGCTCGGCGGCGAAGGCTTCACGCCGGTGATCACGCCGGTGCTGGTGCGTGAGCGCGCGCTCTACGGCACCGGCTTCCTGCCAGACACCGAGCAGCAGATCTACCGCCTCGCCGACGACGACCTGTACCTGACCGGCACCTCCGAGGTGCCGCTCGCCAGCCTGCACGACGGAGACATCCTCGAGGCCGGCGACCTGCCGCTGCGCTACGCCGGCATCTCGCCATGCTTCCGCCGCGAGGCCGGCGCCGCCGGCAAGGACACGCGCGGCATCTTCCGCGTGCACCAGTTCGAAAAAGTCGAGATGTTCGTGTTTTGCGACCCGGACAAAAGCACCGAGGAGCACGAGCGGATCCTGGCGATCGAGGAGAGTGTGATGCAGGACCTCGGGTTGCCATATCGCGTTGTCAATATCGCTGTCGACGATCTTGGGACCTCTGCGGCAAAGAAATACGACATCGAGGCGTGGTTGCCTAGCCAGCAGCAGTACCGAGAATTAACGTCTTGCTCTAATACAACCGATTACCAAGCCAGACGCTTGGGCATCCGGGTGCGATCTGGTGAGGGCGGTAGCTTGCAGACAGCCCACACGCTGAACGGGACCGCGACGGCGCTCGGGCGCACGATAATTGCAATACTTGAAAATCATCAAGGGGAGGACGGAACTGTCAGGGTTCCAGACCTCCTTCAGAAGTACGGTGCACCGGCCACAATCGCTGGGTGAGATCGGAGAATCATGACCAAAGTTCTAATCGCTGACGATCACCACATCGTGCGTGACGCAATCAAGATGCGTCTGCTCGAGAACGACGACATCGACGTTGTAGGCGAAGCCGCCAACGGACTTGAGGCGATCGATCTTGCGAAGGCCGAAAAGCCGGAAGTCGTGATCATGGACGTCGAAATGCCCGCCATCGACGGCATTGCGGCGACCAAGCAGATCATCGAGCAGTCGCCGGGCACAAAGGTGATCATCTTCACCGCACACCCGCAACCTGACCTGCTCGCGCTCGCGCTGCGCGCCGGCGCCACCGGCTACGTGCTGAAGTCTTCCAGTGCGGCCGAGCTGCACGAGGCGGTGCACACCGTCGCGGGCGGCGGAACGTTCGTCAACGGCGGTTTCGACGCGCCGAGTCCCGGCGTCAGCAACCTCGAGGCGCTCTCGCCGCGCGAGGTGGAGATCTTGCAGCTGCTGGCCGAAGGCAAGCGTGCGAAGGACATCGCCAACGAGCTCAGCCTGAGCCCGGCGACCGTGCACACACATGTGCGCAACGCGATCTCGAAGCTCGAGGTCGACACCCGCACGCAGGCAGTCGCGCTTGCCGTGCGCTTCCGTTACCTGGTCGATGCGCCCGAGCTCGAAGAGCTCGACGAAGAGACGCAGGTCGGCGGCGACGGCGCGGTCCTGCCAAACAACTAGCGCGCAACGATCGAGAAGCTCGCGTTTCGCGGGGCGCTCTTGCGTCCTGCGACGCTTGTCGCGACCGCGACGAGGCGGTACTTGCCTGGCGGCAGCGGCTTGGTCTTGCCGTGACGCTTGACCCGGCCCGAGAACTTCACCTTCACGCTGCCGTTGAGCATCCCGCCGCTGAACTTGGCGTAGTCGGCGTAGCGCAGGCACGCGCGGCCCTTGCGGTTCTTGTGCGACGGCCTGCGGCAGGCGCGCCCCGAACGACGTCCGGGAAGCGCCTGCTGCACCGTGAAACCGACGAGCGCGGGAATGTCAACCTTGACTGCGATCGAGCTGCCGGCGGCATGTTTGGAAACGACGGCCCCTTTGGGATCGACCTTGAAACGAGTAGGTGAAAACTTCAGCGATTCCAGCTTCGGCGTCGGGCACGCCGTCTGCACGGCGGCGTCGGCCGGACAGGCGTCCTGCGTCTCGTCGCCGTAGCCATCGGCGTCGGCGTCCGGTTCGACGTCGGCGTTGACGAGAACGTCTTCGTTGGTCGTGGTCCCGAGCGGCGTCGCGGTCGTGCCGTCTGGCCCCTTCGTCTGCACTTCGTCCGCCACGCCGCCGCCCGCCACATTGCTGAACGGAAGGTTCTGATCGTTCGCCGACTGCAGGCCGATCGCATCGCCCGCCGCTACCGGAATACGTGTGTCCGCGCCGATCATCGGCGTGGTCCCGGGCGATCGCTGCAGCGGCGCACTCGTGCCGGAGAGCCGGATGTCGCCGTTCGCGAGCGGACGCACCACGCGCAGCTGGTAGCTGTTCGACCAAGCGAAGAAGGGCTCGCCCGTGAGCATCCGCCAGCGCACGATCACGCCGCCCGCCGGCACGCGACCCACCACGCCGCTGCCCGAGTTGTTCCACAGCACGCAGGTGGAACAGCCCAGCGTTCCCGCCATCGGATTGACGAAGCCGCTGCCGACCAAGCTCCCGCTGCAGCCGCTGCCGCCGTGAGCGGGATTGCTCGGGCAGAGGTCCTGCGACTCGTCGCCGTAGCCGTCGCCGTCGGCGTCTGACTCCAGCCGGGCAACGACATTGACTTTTTCGTTGGCGGTCGCCAAGACGTGCAGTCCGGTCAGAACGGTCTCGCCGACCGCCGGGTCGATGTTGATCCGGCCACTGACGTCGCCACCGGACGCGAAGGTGAACGCAGTGTTGCCGGTGATCTGGCCGCGGATGCCGACCAGGTCGCCGGCTTTGACCGGCAGGCGAGCAGGCAACAGCGGGAGGCCGTCGGCGGCCTGGTTGTTGAACTGGTAGTCCGGCGTCTCGCCTATCAGGGTGACCGTGCCGCTGCCGGGGCGGTAGGCCTGCAGGTGGATGAAGTCGGTCAGCGTCAGCGTCGTGCCACTGCGGAAGGTGAACGCGGTCAGTACGCCGTCCGCCGGCACCACGTAGCCGTTGCCGCTGGAGGAGATCTCGTAGAAGTCGCAGCCCGTGCCGACACACCCAGGCCCGGTCGTGGTCGATCCGGGCACCGCGCCGACAGTTGCCACAGCACCGGCCGACCCCGCGGCGAGCGCGAAGACAACCACCGCGAGAAGCGATCCGAGAGCCGCGCGGGACATACCCGGCATGCTACGGAATTCTCGGTAGCGACGCCAGCTTCGCAATCTTAATTCCTACCTCCCAGCTAGGTGTGCTAGCTTCGGGTTCCCTAACTCTCTATTAGGGAACCCCTTCGTCGTAAGTCACACCGCATGCTTCCCACTTTCGTAATCGGACTCCGTGAGGGCCTCGAAGCCGCGCTGATCGTCGGCATCGTCGCCGCGTTTCTCAACCGCGAGGGCCGCCGCGACGCGCTCAAACACATGTGGGGCGGCGTCGCGATCGCCGTGGCGATCTGCGCTGCGGTCGGCGTCGGCCTATACGTGCTCGGCGGCGAACTGCCCCAGCGCCAGCAGGAGATGCTGGAGACGGTGATCGGTTTCATAGCCGTTGGAATGATCACATTCATGATCATATGGATGGTCCGCAACTCGGCCCAGCTTCGCGCGCAACTGCACGGCCAGGCCGCCGACGCGCTCGCCGAGGGTTCGATCATGGCCCTGATCGGCATGGCTTTCTTCGCCGTGATTCGCGAAGGCTTCGAGACGGCCGTCTTCCTGGTGGCCGCATTCAACAGCACGACCAACGCGATGACCGCGGGAATCGGCGCCACGCTCGGGCTGTTGACCTCATTCGCGATCGGCTACGGCATCTACCGTGGCGGCGTCAAGATCAACCTTTCGCGTTTCTTCAGGCTTACGGCTGCAGTCCTGGTCCTCGTGGCCGCCGGACTCGTGGCCAAATCGATGCACACCGGCGCGGAAGCCGGGTGGATCACCTTCGGCCAGGCTCAAGCGATCAACCTGAGCTGGCTCGTCCAACCAGGCACGATCTCTGCCGCGCTCCTTACCGGCATGCTCGGCCTGCAGCCTCAACCAAGTCAGATCGAGCTGGTCGCGTACCTGCTGTACGCGGTCCCGATGCTCACTTACGTGCTGTGGCCTCGGCAGAACCGTCGCCGTGCGACGGTCGCCGAGCGGCGATCGACCCCCAACGCTCAGCCAGCCACTTCCTAACAAGGAGCCTCTCTATGAAGTTCGCGCGTAACGTGTTCGCGTTTGCGTTGGTCGCCGTATTCGCGACCGCCCTTTCCGCTTGCGGAAGCAAGTCCTCGGCCGATGCGGTCAAGGTTTCGATCAGCGACGCCGGATGCAGCCCGGCGCTGCTCAAGCTGCCCGCCGGAGCTCACGACTTCGAGATCAGCGCCTCGGGCAGCGGCAAGGTCACCGAGTACGAGATCCTCGACGGCACGCGCATCATCGGCGAGCGCGAGAACATCACGCCGGGAATCACCTCGAAGTTTTCGCTTGAGCTCGCACCCGGTGAGTACGCCTCCTACTGCCCGCACGGCACCAAGACCGAGTACGGAAAGGTCATCGTGACCGGCAACGGCTCGACCGGCGGTGGATCAAAAAGCGTGGCCGACGCAACAGCTGGATACCAGAAGTTTGTTGAAGCGCAGACCGATGAGTTGGTCAAGCGCACAACGGCGTTTGTCGCGGCCGTGAAAGCCGGCGATGTCACAAGCGCGAAGCAGCAGTTCGCCGCCGCGCGCGAACCGTACGAGAAGATCGAGCCGGTCGCCGAGAGCTTCGGCACACTCGACCCCGAGATCGACGCGCGTGAAAACGACGTCGAGAAGGGCCAGCAGTGGACCGGCTTCCACCGCATCGAGAAGACGCTGTGGCAGGACAACTCCACCGCGGGCCTGAACCCGATCGCGGACAAGCTGCTCGCCGACAGCAAAGAGCTGCAGAAGAAAGCCAAGGGCCTCACCTACCAGCCCGCTGAGCTGGCCAACGGCTCGACCGGCCTGCTCGACGAGATCTCGAAGAGCAAGATCACGGGTGAAGAGGACCGCTACAGCCACACGGACCTGTGGGACTTCGCCGCCAACGTCGATGGATCGCAGCATGCTTACAAGCTGCTGCGCCCGGTCGTCGCCAAGCAGGACGCGCAGCTCGCGAGCAAGATCGATGCGCGCTACGCGGCCGTCGACAGCGCTTTGGCGAACTACCGCACGGCGAACGGCTTCGTTCTGTACACGAAGTTGACCCCGGCCGACACGAAGAAGCTCTCGCAGGCGATCGACGCACTCGGCGAGCCGCTTTCGCAGGTCGCTTCAAAGGTGACCGGCCAATAGGAACTGTGATGCGCCGATGCCGCTGAACCGCAGGAAGTTCTTGACCAACGCCGGCATCGCCGGCGGCGGCCTTGCGATCGGTGGCATCGGCGGTTTCATCGCCGGCCAGGACGACGCCGATGCGGCGGCGGCGACCGGCACCGGATCGGTCCCGTTCTACGGCAAGCACCAGGCCGGCATCGTCACGCCGCAGCAGGACCGCCTGCACTTCGCGTCCTTCGACGTGATCACGAACGACAAGCAGCAGCTGCGCGACATGCTGATCGCGTGGAGTGCGGCCGCGGCGCGGATGACGCAGGGTGAGACCGCCGCCCCCGACGCCACGTCGGACTTCGCCCCGCCGACCGACACCGGCGAGGCGACCGGCCTGGCGGCGAGCCGCCTGACCGTGACCGTCGGCTTCGGCCCCACCCTTTTCAGGCAGCGCGGCCGCGACCGCTTCGGTCTGGCCTCACAGATGCCGAAGGCGTTGGCGCCGCTGCCCGCGCTGCCGGCGGATGACCTGCACGAGCAGATCTCCAACGGCGACATCTGCGTGCAGGCCTGTTCCGACGACCCGCAGGCCGCGTTCCACGCGGTGCGCAACCTGGCCCGGATCGGCCGCGGCACCGTCGTGATGCGCTGGAGCCAGCTGGGCTTCGGCCGCACCAGCTCGACCAGCAGCTCCCAGCAAACGCCGCGCAACCTGCTCGGCTTCAAGGACGGCACGAACAACATCAAGGGCGAAGAGGGCGAGAAGGTCCTGAACGAACACGTCTGGGTGCAGCCCGGCGACGGGCCCGATTGGCTGGTCGGCGGCTCATACGCCGTGACGCGCCGGATCCGCATGCTGATCGAGGTGTGGGATCGCAACTCGCTGGCCGACCAAGAAGACACGATCGGCCGCAAGAAGGTCAGCGGCGCGCCGCAGACCGGCCTGCGCGAGCACGACAAACCGAACTACGACGCGAAGACCGCGGACGGCAAGCCGCTGATCCCGAACGACTCGCACATCCGTAATGCCGCGCCCGAGAACAACAAGGGCATCCGCCTGCTGCGCCGCGGCTACAGCTTCACCGACGGCTTCGACCCGCAGCTCGGCCAGCTCGACGCCGGCCTGTTCTTCATCGCCTACCAGCGCAACGCGCACGAGCAGTTCGTACCGATTCAGCGCCGCCTCGGCTCGATCGACGCGCTCAACGAGTACATCATCCACCGCTCGAGCGCCCTGTTCGCCGTGCCGCCCGGCGTGCCGAACGCCAAGGGCCGCTACCTCGGGGACCAGCTCTTCAGCTAGCCGGCCCGTGGTACGGTCGCCGCGATGCGGCCGTTTGCGGTTACTTGTGTGGGTGTTGTCGTTGCGGCGGTCGTGGTCGTGGGCTGCGGTGAATCGCACAACGAGACGAACGAGGTTCCTCTCCCGCCGACGCCGCGAGCCGACGTCACCGCAGGTTGCGCCCAACGCGCGCAACCCAGTGGGTTCGGCTTCGAGCCGGGCCAGCCCGGAATCGTGGCGGTGGCCGGCGGCGGCGCGACATTTGTCGTCGGCGGCGCGACACCCGACTACACGGGACGTCCAGACAAGCTGAAGGACGGCGCGTTCCGCTTCTGGAAGACGCCAGTTGAACTCACGGCCGGAGACGTCGCGCTCGTCGCGGTCGCGCCAAGCGACTCACACCACATCCGCCTTCAGTACTCGGGCTACGAGCCGCGATTCACGGACTTCGCGAAGGCGGTCAAGTTCAAGGCATGCGCGAACGAGAAAACCGGCTGGCCGGGCACGATCGTCACGCCTGGCGGGCGACAGTGCGTGAAGCTGCGGATCTGGCTCAACGATGCCGCCAGGCCGCGATCGCTCACGGTCGGCCTAGGTCGCACCTGCCCTGCCTCGTAGTCTTTCCAGCGGAGGGTTGGCAGAGCGGTTGAATGCGCTGGTCTTGAAAACCAGTAAGGGCGTAAGTCCTTCGAGGGTTCGAATCCCTCACCCTCCGCTTCGCGCTTAGGCGTAGGCTGAGCGCACATGGCGGACCAGGTCGATCGATCCCATCTGCGGCTGGCGGAGCTCGTAGCCGGCCTCTCGCTCGGCATCGACCTCGGCTTCGGTCAGCCGATGGAGCACGTGCTACGTCAATGCCTGATCGCGATGCGGCTGGCGGAGCAGATCGGCCTCGACGACGATGAACGCGCCTGTGTCTACTACACGGCGCTGCTGATCAACGTCGGCTGCCACACGGACGCTCACGAGCAGGCAAAGTGGTTCGGCGACGACATCGATCTCAAGGCGGTGAAATACGACTACGCGCTCGGTAGCGCTCGCGGCGCCGTGGCGACGATGCGCAAGCTCGGCGCCGGCAGGCCACCGCTACAGCGCTTTCGCATCGGGCTCGAGTTCGCAATCGCAGGCCACAGAGACGTCGCCGCAATGGTCGATCACCACGCTCAGCTGGCGCGCTCGTTGGCGACGCAACTTGAGCTGCCGCAGGCCGTGGTCGAGTCGCTCGGCGCGGCCTACGAGCAGTGGGACGGCAAGGGCTGGCCGGGCGAACTGTCCGGCGACGAGGTTCCGGTCGCGGCGCGCATCGCGCAACTCAGCGAGTTCTCGGAGGTCGCGTTCCGCGTAGGTGGCGTCGCCGAGGTGCGCAAACTGATGCGCACGCGCGGGGGCACGCAGTTTGACCCCACGCTCGCGAAGAGGCTCGACGACGATGCCGAGATAGTCCTCGCCGACCTCGACGCGGTAGTCGCATGGGACGCAGTGGTCGGCGCCGAACCCGGTCTGGTGATGCTGCTCTCAGGTGACCAGTTCGACGCCGCGTTGCAAGCGATTGCCGACTTCGTCGACCTCAAGTCGCCGTACACGCTGGGCCATGCGTCGGCGGTTGCCGAACTGGCGACCGCCGCCGGCGAGCGGCTTTCGCTCTCCGAGCCAGACATGCGCACGCTGCGTCGCGCCGCTCTGGTCCACAACTTCGGTCGGCTCGGCATCTCGAACTCAATCTGGGATAAGCGCGGCCCACTCGGCGCCGGCGAGTGGGAGCGCGTTCGCATGCAGCCATATCTCACGGAGCGCATGCTGCACCAATCGCCGGGGCTCGCGGCGGCGGTGGCCGTGGCGGTGCAGCATCGCGAGCGGCTCGACGGGAGCGGTTACCCCCGCGCGCTGCAAGGCTCAGCGATCGGCCGCACGGCGCGTGTGCTGGCTGCCGCCGAGGCCTACCAGGCGATGCGCGAGCCGCGCCCGCAACGCGATGCGCTTGAACCAACCGCCGCAGCCGCCGAGCTGCAGTCAGACGTCAAAGCCGGCCGGCTCGACGCCGAGGCGTGCGAGGCCGTGCTGGCGGCGGCGGGCCACCGCGTGCCACGGCGTCGCGAAGGTCTGGCCGGGCTCACGCCGCGCGAAATCGATGTGCTGCGGCGCGTCGCGCGCGGACATTCAAACAAGCAGATCGCCGAGCAACTGGTGATCTCGCCTAAGACGGTCGCCAATCACGTCGACCACATCTACTCGAAGATCGACGCCTCGACGCGTGTGTCGGCGAGTCTCTTCGCGGTACGGCACGGACTGTTGCCGGAGTCGGAACTGCTGCCCGCGGCGCCGGCTCAAAGATAGGTGAATCACCCCATGTAACGAACGCGGCCGCGCCGTAGGTTGAGAACGCAACTCAACCGAAGGAGCATTCCCATGCCGAAGGTTTCAAAGCAGAGCGCCGCCATCGTCGAGGATCACGGGCTCGTCGAAGACCGCCACGAGGACGTCGATGGATACAGCATCAACTTCCTTACGTTTCGCGAGACGGCCGACGCCGCTCCGCTGCTGAAGGGCTTGCCGTACGACCAATGCCACTGTCCGCACTGGGGCTACGTGCTGAACGGCAGGATGACGTTTCGCTTCGACGACCACGAGGAGGTCATCGAAGCCGGCGACGCGTTCTACCTGCCCCCCGGGCACGTGCCGACCGCCGAGGCCGGCACCGAGTACGTGCAGTTCAGTCCGAGCGAACAGCTCTCGGAGGTCACGGCCACGATGGTCAAGAACATGCAGGCGATGCAGGCTCCAACGCCTGAGCGTCAGCGGCGCGGCAACACGCGGATCGCGTCGTGGGCGGCGGCCAGCAGCGTGCCGTCCTCGGCGAGGAAGCGCACGTAAACCTTGCCGATCCGACGCGGTCCGCGCGGCTTCGCCAGCGTCCACTTGATCGTCGAGCTCGGCGCGAACGCGCGGCTGCGTGCAAAGCCGGCGTCGTTCGAGACGCTGGCCGCGACGACGCCGCTGGGCCAACTGATCGAAAGCGAGACGCGACGTGATCGGGTCTTGTGCGCGCCGCCGTTGATCGACACCGAGTGTCCAAGCTCCGGCGTAGCGGGCGGCACGTCCGGCTCCGGCGGGCGGCAGGCAATCGGCTGCGAGCTTTGAATCGAGGCGATGTTCGGACCGCGATACCAAGCAGCCCACAGCATTTCGCGCGTGACGAGAAAGCCGATGTCGGCATTTGCCGCTTCACACTGCGCCAGCTCGTCGACCGGCCGGCGGGTGTCTTCGCTCACCGACTGCTTGATCGCCGACTCAATCTGACGTGCCCGGCTGACGAGGTCGAGCCCGATGATCGTCTCCGACACGTATGCCCGCTGTGAACGGTATGCCGCGAAGCACGGCGCGTATTTGAAGCAGCGATCGGCAACCGCGCTGGCGCTGCTCGGGTCGTCGAGCTGCGGGCTCAACGTGCGCGTCAGCGTCAAGCTGTGATCGCGCCCCCACGGCAGGAATTCGAAGACGCCCGCTGCGTTGCTCTGCAGGTAGAAGTTGTTGACGCCGTTCGTGAAGTCGTCTGAGTCGCCAAGGTAGGCCTCGGCCGCCCAGTAGCGCAGCACCTTCTCGGCGTTGAACTTCTGCTGGAACGCCGTCCACCACTCGTCCGGACCAAAGATCTGCGAGATCCCCGCGAGCGCCTCCAAATCGCTCCGCGAACTCGTCGATCCTTGCTCGACCTGGTAGTTCGGGACATTCGCCGGCAGGATGTCGCGCTGTGACTTCTCCGGAAACAGCGGCCAATCGGGCGATTCGTAGAGATGCTGCGTCGAAGGGAAATGCTCCGCCGTGAAGCGCTCGTCAAGCGTTTCGACGTTGACGTGCAAGCCGTAGTCGAGCCCGTTCAGCTTGACGACCGCGTAGCCAGCTCGCGGGGCGGCGACACCGATCGCGCGGTAGGCCTCGTAGGCAAGTGCCTCGCGCATCGACGACGGATCCTGCACCATGTTGTTCAGTGTCAGGCTCTTCAGGCCGTCGATCC
Source organism: Solirubrobacterales bacterium (assembly GCA_050696815.1). Lineage (GTDB taxonomy): Bacteria > Actinomycetota > Thermoleophilia > Solirubrobacterales > JACPNS01 > JACPNS01. The sequence continues at coordinate 20,908 of JBOGYW010000040.1, forward strand.
GGTTGCCGCTCGGCATCTTCACCTTGAAGGCGGCCTTGCCATCGAGCGTCCGGAACGAGCCGTTGCCCTTCAGCCGGAACGTCACGTTCAGCGGACCGTAGATCTCCGTGCCGTTGCCGCAGACGTCGAACGTCATCGTCGCCGGCTGGTAGGCGCCCTTTGGATCGGCGTAGAGGTTGGTGATCGACTGCGGCGGCGCCGTGATGTCGATCTTCGCGACGCAGGAAGGTTCGAAGACGCGGTCCTGGATCGTTGCGGCGGCCGGCGAAGCGGCGAGCATCAGCGCGACGCAGGCGGCCAGATAGCATTTCGCGAACTGCGAATTTGTCTGTTTCGATCGGGGGATCATGAAAGTTGCCTTGACCATATGCGCCTGCGCTCTAGCCATTGTGGTCGCCGGATGCGGCGATGGCAAGGGGGGCAACGCCGGCCCGACGTCACCGACTTCAAATATCGGCAAGGTCAAACCGGCCGCTGAGCCGGCCAAGGACCAGGCGTCCTTGAAG